>JBKDRW010000384.1:0-6209 GCA_046341255.1 Planctomycetota bacterium | reverse complement strand
CAGGAAAGGCTTGTAAAGTTCCTGCAGAACATCTGCTGCATCCGCATCGTCCACTCCGACGACAACACGGTCTGGTTTGGTAAAGTCATCAATCGCGGCCCCTTCCTTCAGAAACTCGGGGTTTGAAGCGATCGAGAATCTGGTGGTGGTCTTCGCGGAAATCCATCGGGCCACACGTCGATTGGTTCCCACAGGGACTGTGCTCTTGCAAATCACGATGGCTCCCGCCTTCAGATACGGGGCCATGCCCTCTGCGGCGGCCTGAACATATTTCAGATCTGCCGCTCCGGTCTCATCCTGTGGAGTACCCACGCAGATAAAAACACACTTCGCAGTGCTGATGGCTTCCTGATAGTCTGTGGTGAACCTCAGTCGGCCTGCACTGGCGTTGCGTTTCACGAGTTCTTCAAGGCCGGGTTCATAAATCGGAACGCCACCGCCATTCAGCAGATCCACCTTGCGCTGATCAACATCCAGGCATGTGACATCGTTACCGCTTTCCGCGAAGCAGGTGCCAGTTACAAGACCGACGTAGCCGGTTCCGATCATCGTGATTTTCATGAGACCACTTTTGTTCGATCGCTGAAGGAGTGGAAAGAACGAGACTCAGACAATTCTGCTCGGCATGGATTCAACCATGACGAAATTGATCAGCGTTTCTTTGAAGAGACCTCTGCCGCCCCGGTTGGTCGATATTCGCGTTCCAGCGACTCGAGCAGTAATTCCAGACGATCCACATTGCTGCGGATTCCCTGCAGATCGGGATCGGGCCCGACTGGCGGGAGTGAGATACGGTTGATGACGCTTTCCGTCAGGTAAACGGGGCGATTTCGAACCTGATCGTAGATTCGAATCACGTACTCACCCAGAATGGAAATCCCGAGCGCATTGAGTGCGCCGAAGAAAGACGCTGTGATAATCAGCGATGTCCAGCCAGGGACTGCGAGCCCTGTCACAGCCTTATGCCAGAGGACGAATGAGATCGAACCAACGCAGACGATTGCGGAAATCACCGCGATGACAAAGAAGAATTTCAGAGGAAAGCCAGAGAAGGAAAAGATGGCCGTTTTCGCGAGACGGAACAGCCCGCGGAGAGACACGCGAGGCTGATTGTCATGCCGCGCAGCACGCTCGACGGGGATTCCTGTCTGGCGAAATCCGGTCCAGTGGCGCAGCCCCGGAAAGAAACGATCTCGCTCAGGAAGCTGCAGGATGGCCGTTACTACTTTTCGATCCATCAAGCCAAAATTGCCAGCGTCGGCCGGAATCGCGCTGTCCGCGATTGCATTCAGGACTCGATAGAAGGTGTAGAAAAGTGCTCTTTTGGGCAGGCTCTCCTTCCGTTTGACTCGCTGCGCGTAGACGACGTCGAATCCTTGCTCCCATGCCGTCAGAAACCCTGAAATTGCTGAAGGGTCATCCTGAAGGTCTGAGTCCATCACAATGATCACATCGCCCGCGGCATGCTCGAGGCCTGCATGAAGGGCTGACTGATGTCCAAAATTTCGGGAGAGATGAACAACGACAATTCGCTGATCGTCCGCGGCAAGCTGATTCAGAGTTTCGCGAGAGCCATCCGTTGATCCGTCATTGACGTAAACGATTTCGAACGGCAACAGGTCAGCTTCCATTTCGGCAATCAGTCGCCGAGTCAGCTCATGAAGAATCGAACCTTCGTTAAATGCCGGCAGCACCAGCGACGTCGTGACCGCATGGCGGTTACTCGACAAACTGAAGCCATTGACGTCTGAGTGGTTCCGCGTCATTTCGTCAGGACCCCTGCAAGTGAAAGTCCGGTCGGCAGCGGCACAAATCTCTGGCACCAGCGTTCTGCCGCCGCTGCTTTCAGCAGCGCGCGATTGGTGAAATCTGAAACGGAAGGAAAATCCGGCTGTGAGCGATTCGGAAACAGTTTTTCCCAGCCTCGAACGGCAACCGCTGCCGGAAAGGTGAAGCTGTTCCAGTATTTCAGCCATGCGACTCGAAAACCGGCGTTGCTCGCGTGACGTCGAAATTCATGGACAGTGTAACGGCGATAATGACCGAGTTGTTCGTCCCATCGGCTGTACAGCCACGGATGTGCCGGTACGGTCACGATCACCGCACCATCATCTTCCAATGCGTTCCACGCGTGTCGAAGCACGACAGCGGGATGTTCGACATGCTCGAGGACGTCGAGCAGCACGACTGCTCGTATCGATCGCGACTCCACCGGCCATGGTGCGCCAAGATCGTGGACACGGACATCTTCGATGCCTCGTAGTCGAACATGTTCTACCGATTCCGGCATCAGATCAAAGCCGGTCACCTCGTATCCCATGCGGTTAAATTCGACGAGGTTCCTTCCCGAACCGACTCCTCCTTCAATCAGTCGCCCCGGAGGCGGGCAGTGCTTCTCCAGCAGCCCGATGACTAGTTGTCGCTTGGCCACATGCCACCAGTAGTTATCCTCAAGCGCGACCAGTTCTTTCAAATGGCTGGGATCCATCGTCCGTCCAGGCTTTCATAAGATTCGTGACAACGCCGAATCTTTCTCAGCGTTTTTGGCAGAGTCCATAACGATGACTGCGAGACAGCAGATCCGGGGAGTCGTCCGTTTCTGAAACTTTTACGCAATCGATCGACTCTATCACACAGATCCGGATGGTGATTTTCTGCATCATTGCGTCCGGCTGTTCCTTACGTCGTGCGTGGTAAGCTGTAACGATTCGCCGGATTACTCGTGACGCAGCGAGACCTGCGAGAGATCCGTTCAGTGAGCTTCGGCAGGACCTGCCGACTCAGGTCCCGGGTGGGGTACTCCCTTCGAACCTGCGGAATCGTTTTCTCAGGCACAATGCTCACGCTGCGTGATGATTTGGACGATCGAAGTTTCAGGGAGACTCGTCTGCATCGGAAGCGTTAAGCTCTGACAGCCGGGAAGCCGTCCAGGAAACACCAGCCGTGGAAGACATCACACCATTCCTGCCGGGCGACACGGTGGCCTATCTGCGAATTGCAGACGGCGATCGCAAGTTTCCGTTTCGTCCCATGGGCGCCGGACTGTTTCTGATCGGGCATGGGCGATCCTGCGACCTGCGACTGGGAAACAAGGATGTCTCGGCCATTCATTCCGTTGTGGAGGTCCAATCGCACTTCGCAGAGATCACTCGGGTTGGCTCAAGCCCGGAACTGGTGGTCAACGGTGAAGAAGTTGATCACTGTCGGCTGCATCATGGTGACATGATTGAAATCGGCGACGTGCGTTGTGTGTTTGCGTTATGCCACCCGGAAACTGAGGCTTTGATTCGCCTTGCCGAAACAGAGACGCCCCAGTCACCTGCAAGCTCCGAGGATCTGGTCAATCGAATCGAAGCTGAGTTTCAGGTGATTGACTCTCAGGAGTCCAGTCCTGAGCGCGTGCTGGAGTTGCTGACTGCAGCACAGAAAGCAGTTGATGGCTGTGCCATGTCTGAGACAATCCGGCTGGATGATTATAAGGCCCAGAAAAAGGCTATCGAGTCCTCCGAGTCCGCCATGGACACGATCGTTCTGACGCATCTGAGAGCACAGCAGTCTCGGCTTGACGAGATTTGCGGCGTTCTTGAACAGGTCGTGCACCAGCAGCAACTCATTGCTTCAGCCCTGCGTTGCCTCGTGGAACAGATTGACGCACTGCGATCCAGTGCCACATCTCCACCAAACCTGCGTGCCAGTGCCTGAACGACGCCCGCGTTCTGACACACAGGCCGCTCGGTGCTGACCAGCGCGTGGTTGGAAGACGTCTGACGAGTTCAGCCGGCCGAGTCCCTGCGACCGGATTCCAGAAGCCCTGAATGACAGGATGTTGTTCCTGCCGCAATTCTTCGGGATTTTTCCATCCGGCTCATCCGTTGAGCAAATGAGATCTTCGGCTGACGGTTGCCCTGTTGCGAGGTGATCTGCATGTCGGGATCAGGGGGACAGGTAGTAAACCCCGATGTTGTTGCCGTTGAGGCGTTCCGTCGGAACATAGGCCTGGTCGGCAAGTTCTGATTCGAATTTCATGCCGTTACCGACGGGTGTGTTGATCAACTCGCACTTGTCATCACGATCTGATGAGGAATTCCACCACGCCAGAGTTGTCGATCCTCCACCGTCCATGTTGATGGCATCATCTGCACCATATTCGAGAAGCCATCGTCCAAGCTCGTGAGTCGTTGCACCCCGACTGGAATGGCGTCGCCCGTCAACGGCCATGATCAGGAGGTACCTCGCGTCGGCGGATAATCCGAGTCCTGTGCGAGGATGCAGATCAGTGCCAGAAGGCTGTGGCTGTGCATCGATCAGACAGAATGCAAATCCGCTGACGGCTGTCTGAATATCTTCCGTCGAAAATTCCGGGTCTGTTTTTTGAATCGATGCCGTTCCATCTTTGCGGATCAACAGCGACGGACTTCCCGAGGGCGGTGAGACAACGATTCCATCAGAAACAGCGAGCCCATTCAGATCCGTCGGAGTTGGCTTGTTCCACGGAGCGGGCCACGGAGAAAATGCATCCGCATTCGCGGCGAAGACGATCCGACGATTCGTTGCTGCTGACAACCGAATGAATTCCCGGGTCGACTGCCGAATGGTTTCCGTCGCATTCCTTTCCCACGACCGTGCACGGCCGGTGGTGTGCAATCGAAGCCCCGGAGTTTGCAGGTCAATCCGGACACAACTGATTGTCACATTCCGCGGTTCTGCCCGTTTCTCCTGCAGGAGTTGAATTCCCGGATACAGTTCCCTCGCGGGACTCCAGTCCGCGCCCTTCGCATCCATGGGATGTGAAATGGAAATCATCTGACAGAAGAAAGGTATGAACCAGGTCGACTGAAAGCCTGCTCTCACGACCGAAATCTCCGCAGCCATGTCCCACTCGCACGTGATCCGTGATTTTTTATTTACGTCAGCGACCATTACGAGGGCTCACTGACGGCATTCGTCGTGTTGTCATGTGATCAACGTTTCACGACGCATTCGTCGTGATTCAGCATCGCCTGGGCCAATGCCGTGGCGGCGGCTGAGTCGATCGGCGCGATGGACTCATCGCGAGGTTTCTGTCCGATTCGGATCAATTGTTCGGCTTCGGTCGCATGTGCTTCGAACCATGCACGTTGTTCCTTGTACAACTGATTCAGGATTTCAGTTTCGCGTGCATCCGGTCTGCGGCTCAGGGTGCGCAGGAAGCCCTGTTCGATCATTTTCGACAAATCGCCATTTGCGTCTCTGTGCAGGGATTCGCCAAGAACACGCGCCGCTTCGACATATTGAACGCCGTTGAGCAGAATCAATGCCTGCAATGGCGAATCGGTTCGCTCACGTTTCGCAATGCAGACGGCCCGGCGAGGTGCGTCGAAGGCCAGCATGGCTGGCGGAGGTCCGGTCCGTCGCCAGCTCGTGTAGAGACTGCGACGAAACACATCATCACCGGCACTGGTTCCGGCTGGTTTAAAGGCTTCGGTCATCTCGTAAGGATTCACGGGCGGACCTCCGGATCGGGAATTCAGCAAACCGGCGGCAGCCAGAGCATTGTCGCGAATCATTTCCGCAGGAAGTCGAAAACGAGGGCCTCGAGCGAGCCATTCGTTGTCGGGATCCTCCGTCAAGGTTTTCTGGTCGGCGATACTTCGTTGCCGATATGTCCGAGTCAACACAATCGTCTTGACAAGCTGCTTCATGTCCCATCCGCTCTGGATCAGATACGCTGCGAGAGCGTCGAGAGCCTCGGGATACAGCGGCCGCGATCCCTGACTTCCGAAGTCTTCTGACGTCTTGACGAGGCCGCGACCAAAGATGCTCTGCCAGACACGATTCACGGTCACACGCGCCGTGAGAGGATGTTTGGGGTCCGTGACCCATTGTGCGAGTCCAAGTCGATTTTTCGGGGCATCGGCTGGAAATGGCGACAGGGCTGCGGGGGTGCCCGGTCCAACTTCATCGCGACGCTGATTGTATTCGCCACGGAACAGCACATAGGCCGGCTTCGGCTGTGCCATCTCCTTCATCACCATGATTTCCCGAAGACCATCATTTGCCTTTGCGAACTCACCTCGAACTGCAAGAAGTGATGTCAGATGCTGATTCCAGACGGTGTCGCTGGTCAGGAAGTGGTCGAACAACGTGGTTCTGGCCTGTTGGTCCATTCGATCCGACGGCATTCTCAGGATCGCCAGCGCTGCCACTTCGTCGAAGGTTGAAAGTGCTTC
>JBKDRW010000383.1:0-25540 GCA_046341255.1 Planctomycetota bacterium | reverse complement strand
GCATAGCTGATCTGCGATTACTAGCGATTCCAGCTTCATGCAGGCGAGTTGCAGCCTGCAATCCGAACTGAGCGACGCTTTTTGAGATTAGCTCCCCCTCGCGGGTTGGCTGCCCTTTGTACGCCGCATTGTATGACGTGTGCAGCCCTGGACATAAAGGCCATGATGACTTGACGTCGTCCCCACCTTCCTCCGGTTTGACACAGTCGGTCTACTTAGAGTCCCCAACTGAATGCTGGCAACTAAGGACAAGGGTTGCGCTCGTTAAGCGACTTAACGCGACGTCTCACGACACGAGCTGACGACAGCCATGCAGCACCTGTGCATGTTCCACCCGAAGGCGTGGCCTGGCTTTCACCAGGTTAATCCATGCATGTCAAGTCCAGGATAAGGTTCTTCGCGTTGCCTCGAATTAAGCCACATCATCCACCGCTTGTGTGAGCCCCCGTCAATTCCTTTGAGTTTCAGCCTTGCGACCATACTCCCCAGGCGGAGTACTTAACGTTTTCACTACAGCAGAAAGAGGAAACCTCCTCCCGCTCAGTACTCATCGTTTACAGCCAAGACTACCGGGGTATCTAATCCCGTTCGCTCCCTTGGCTTTCGTGCCTCAGCGTCAGTTATTCCCCAGTGTGCCGCTTTCGCCTCCGGTGTTCCTGCCAATATCAACACATTTCACCGCTCCACTGGCAGTTCCGCACACCCCTGAAATACTCTAGCAATCCAGTTTCAAACGCAGTGCCTCAGTTAAGCTCAGGCATTTCACATCTGACTTGGATTGCCGCCTACGCACCCTTTAAGCCCAGTGATTCCGAATAACGTTCGCACAGTACGTGTTACCGCGGCTGCTGGCACGTACTTAGCCCGTGCTTCTTTTGAGGCTCTGTCAACTTCGAGGGAGTACCCTCGAAGATTTCATCCCCTCCGAAAGCGGTTTACAACCCAAGGGCCTTCATCCCGCACGCGGCGTCGCTCCGTCAGACTTTCGTCCATTGCGGAAGATTCTCGACTGCAGCCACCCGTAGGTGTCCGGACAGTGTCTCAGTTCCGGTCGTGGGGGCCATGCTCTCACACCCCCTAGACATCTTCGCCTTGGTAGGCCATTACCCCACCAACTAGCTAATATCGCATAAGCCGCTCCTCAGGCGGAATCACACCTTTGCTCCGCGGAGATCATCGGGTATTACCTACAGTTTCCCGTAGCTATCCCCGACCTGAGGGTACGTTCCTATGTGTTCCTACGCCGTTCGCCGCTCCCGTATTGCTACGAGCGCTCGACTTGCATGCCTAATCCACGCCGCCAACGTTCATTCTGAGCCAGGATCAAACCCTTCAAAAATATGCTTCACCAGCAGTTTCCTGCTGGCAGATAGCGAAAAGGTTTAACCTGTTTGCCATCCCGGTCAAAGGATGGCGTTGTTACGATTCGTTAGCCAAAAACTCAAAGGCTCACAAACTCAATCATGTTGTCAAAGATCTGATCCCGAAACGACTTGCGTCGCTGGCATCGATTCGAAACAGCATTTGCGTTTCGTTCGTTGCGTCCGGGGCGGGGCAGTGTATCGGCGGCGAACTGAGTGTCAATCCTTCTCTCTCATTTTTTTTGAGAGGTTTCCGGCTCAGGAATTTCTACCTGCTCAGTTCGTGCCTCCATCGCTCCGGTTCGGTCAAAGTAACAGTCAAAAGACAGCCACAGTGATCGGGCGTAGCGGAAGAAAACCAGAGGGAAAATGATACAAAATATCGCTAAACCGAAAACTAGCCATCGCTGCTCTATCCCTGCGCCAAATCTCAGGAGAATGTAGGTCCAGGTTGTGAGAAGTGTGGTGATTCCGTAGTTGATATACGTTGACCCAAGGAAATATCCCGGATCACGCTCGAAGCGGAAGCCGCAATCCTCGCAGTTCGGATTCATTGTGATTAATCCACTGAACAAACGTCCCTTTCTGCACATGGGGCAAAGAAGTCCGATTCCACTCGAAAACGCCTGCGAAGCTGTCTGAGGGGGTGCTGAATTATTGTGTTCCGTCATTTGTACTCCCCGATTGGCGTCGTTATGTGACGGCTTCGTTGGAAACCCAGCCGTGACCTGTCAGTAGTCGACTCGGATTCTTTTCCGATTGGCTCGCGAACGATCTGATTGCCGGAAATCCCCGGGTTATTTCCGTCGCAAGCGTCTCCACCGCAAATCTCTCACTTGCGTAGTGTCCAGTGAGAATCAGATTGAGCCCGGCGGACCGCGCTTCAAGAATGGAATGAAACCTGGCTTCTCCGGTAATGAATGTGTCGCATTGAAGGCGAATTGCATCCTCAAGGAACTCTGCCGCAGCTCCGCATGCAACGGCCACTTTTTGTACCGTGTTGCTGCACATGCAGATTTCGAGGCTGGGGATCGCCAGGACTGACATGAGTTGGTGAGCAAACTCCTGCAGAGTTGCAGCAGCAGGCATAAGGCCGAGTCGTCCGGCACCGATCATTTCGTTCAGTGTTGAGGGGCGCAGAGGCTGGATTTGTGTTAGTCCTGAGGCCTCGGCAAGCTGCTGATTGATCCCGGAGTGTGTGCTGTCGAAGGCCGTATGAGGGCTGTAAACCGCGACTCCGGATTCCAACAGAGTCAGTAGTGTTCTGCCTTCGCTGGTTTCATCCGTCAGCTTTTTCAAGGAGCGAAACATGACGGGGTGATGGGTAATGACAAGGTCAACCTGTTGCTCCTGAGCTTCTGCGGCGACATCTTCGGTGAGTGTCAGGCAGGTCATGATGGCTTTGACATACCGATTTTTTCGGCCCAGCAGCAAGCCCACATTGTCCCACGCTTCTGCAAGGGGCAACGGAGCAAAGTTGTTCATGAATTCGCATAAGTCTGCGACGGTGACCCGATTTTCCTCGTGCACGTCGGCCTCCAGAGGATCAGTTCTGCGGACGCATTCATCCAGTACTCTCATTGCAGCATCTGGAGGTGGATTGGGCCAGCGACGCTCATGGTCTGTTCGTTGATATCAAAGGATTTGGTTGCCTCGTGGATTTCCTCGAGCAGGCAGCCGTTCTGTGGTCGCCGGGCTTTCTTTTCAGAAGGGAGGTTGCGGAAACGTCTGGGATGGAACAGCGTTCGTGAGTTCGAGGGCGAATGAATTCGACGAATTTCTGGTCCGGGCTGTTCAGCAAAATCTGCCGTACGGGTCGCAAGTGTTTGTCAATCCTTTATTTGCGAGCACTCGAGCTGCGTTTTGCGAGGCTGCAACACATATTGACCAGTTTTGCAGAACGTCTTACTGTTCCTGTCACTGCATGCGGAATTCCGACTGCAGCCATGTTTGCCAATCGCCCCCGGAAGCAGCTGGAGTCCTCCGCCCCCCTGGGATTCGCTGCTTCCGGGATTTTTTGCGAAGATGGCTGCCTGATTCCTGAAACAGCCCCCCTGTTTCGAGGGTTGGGGCAATGCTGAAGTCTTCGATCGGCATCATCATGCTCGCGAAGAATTGTGACCCCGCACTCCACGGTCCGTGCCTCATGTCAGGGAAGAAAGCACTCCGGGCAAGTCCTTGCGTTCTGATGCAAAGTTGGAGGATTTCAAGCGTCGACAAGCGATCGGCCGAATTCGGCATGCTTGCTGACCGCGGCAAAATGAAAACGCGGAAAAGATGATTGCCCGTTTTCCGCGTGATTACGTTTCCGGATTTCATGTTTGGCTTGAGCCGTATCCGGACCTCCGCAACCGTCAGCGTCGACAGTTTCGATCCGGGGTCCGGATGAATCCGAACGGGGTGCTTGTTCCGGACCTGTCGGAAATATGCCGAGTCGGCCCGACATAGCTCAACAGCCGCGTCAGAAACTTTGCGGATTTTTTATTCAGATCACCTGCAAAGTCGGTCGCGCAAGAATCTGATCCGGTTCGTGTGACGTCGGGAAGACTCAGCGATATCAACAGAAACTGTTGGCGGAGACTATTTGACCTCAATCGCCGGTGCGTTTTTGTCCCATGTTCCATTCGCTGGTCTGGACGCATTCAACAGATCCGCGAGGGGTTGCAGATCGGCAGCCTTGAAACTCTTGCCCTGCAGAACAAACAGAGAAACTGTGCCAATCTGTGGTGCCGCATCCGCGATGAACTTTGACTTGGGGTCTCGGTTGAGAAGTCCCCTGGCATTTGTTCCCTGACGCTGATTCGCATTGATGTGCCAGAACGAATAGAACAGATTCATTCCGCAGTGCTGCCATTTGGGATCCTTGACATCTCGATTGAACTGGATTGCAACTTCTCCGGCGAGTTGGCAGATCTTCCAAGCCAGCGGTTCCAGTTTCATCTCTGCGTCATGCGATCCCTGTCCGATTCCGAACGCGGCCCGGCATCGGACTTCGACAGGCTTGTTCGGGCTGTTCAGCGCGGCCGCAAAGACAGCCATGGCGGTGGGTTCTGGTACACCAATTTTCTTTCGTGGCTGGGAAATCTCCAGGGCAGCATCCAATAAGTTCAACTGGTACCCGGCTTCTGTGCAGTCACGTTTCATTTCCGCAGCAATCGTGTCACAGATGCGGAACTGATCCTGAGGATTTACATCGCAGGTCTTCAGCAGAAATGCGAGTTGCCCGGCGACCGTGGCTTTCAGGGCGTCAGGCTGTTCTTTACTGCCGAGAACTTCCACGAGCGTGGAAATGGCTGGTTCATAAACTTTGGCCTTGGCACCACCCGGCACAGCCTTAACGTCATGCAGATTGCTGATAATGATGACGGCTGACATACGAGCGTCAAAGTTGTTGTCCAGCATCTGCTTTGCAATCTTGAGGATCTCGCCGCAGTAGGCACGGCGTGCAACCAGTTGTTCCTGGGGGTTCCCGATCAGATTGCCCGCCAGCCCGATGGTGTCAATCACATCGCCCTGGAGGTCCTGCATGTTGGACGGGACGGTGGCAAACGATGGGTCTGTCGAACGCAGCATCTGGTATTCGAGATACGACACAACCTTCTTCGTGTCTTCTCCTTTGAAACCTGTCTTGATGAGGTTTCCAACTTCACGGCGAAGTTTTTCAGCCGCCGCCTTGTCCGGATATCCAATCGGTTTCTGCAGGTTCATCAGTGATCGAACCAAAGCCTGCTGTTTTTCGATCTCCTGGGCGCATCCTTCCTGAACCGGTACGGCCGCACTGTTTGGAGGGGTAGCGGGGGCGGTTGTTCCATCGTTCGCTGCCGGTGTGGGAGTGGCTTCATCCGCTGTAGCGGGAGTTGTTGCTTCCGTCGGGGTTTGAGCGTTCTGCGCCAACCCAGGTCTGCCACACAGCGTCACTGCCGCGAGGAAGGCAATCACGAAACGGCAGACAGTGACGGGGCCATTCAGAATCTGAATGCTGTGGGCGACAACGGACATAGTTTCACCAGGACAGGGAGACGTCAGTGTCTCATTCGTTCTTTCAGGAACCCGCGATATTCAAGCGAATCCATCAAGGTGCTCGCCAGCACATTTGAGAGATTGCCTGAAAAACCGGGGAAACAACACAGGCCAATCATGGCCAGCCGGACTTGTCAGACGAAGCCGGGCCTCCTTTTCTGTTGATCGACAGAAACTCTGTAAACATGACAGGTTCCTGCAAACACGTCCAGAAACACGGCGTCTCGAAGCTGACAAATCTTCAGTTTCGTGCGTAAAATCCGGAGATTCGTGTCTATTGGCATGATCGTCTGTGCTTGACCAGAATGCCAGTCAAAAGCCCTGTTGAAAAGAGAAACTGGCAGTCGTGGAGCATCTGAAAACAAACCGGCAGGCGTGGAATTCTATGGCGGACACGGGCAGCCTCTTTGCTCGCGTGGCAACCGATGCCGAGTGCCGTGCGCCGCTGAAAACACTGGACGGGCGTGGGTGGTTACCTCCATCTGTTGCGGGCTTGAATGTTCTTTGCCTCGCATCGGGAGGTGGCTGGCAGGCCATTCTTTACGCATCTGCGGGGGCGAATGTTACGGTCGTCGACCTGAGCGACTCAATGCTTCGACTCGATGAACGGGAAGCAAAAAGACGCGGACTGAAGCTGCAGACGGTTCAGGCTTCCATGGAAGATCTCAACATGCTGGGTGACAGCTTTTTTGACATCGTTCACCACCCTGTCAGCACATGCTATGTCCCGGATGTCAGTCGTGTGTTTCGCGAGGTCGCTCGGGTCATACGAGATAATGGCCTGTACATCAGCCAGCACAAGCAGCCCGTCAGCATGCAGATCAGCCACAAAAATGACCGACATCAGTTTGTGATCGGGGTGGAATACTATCAGGAGGGCCCGTTGCCACGGCAACAGGACTCCCACTATCGCGAGTCCGGTACAAACGAGTATCTGCATCGACTTGAGGAACTCGTCGGGGGTATGTGTGTTGCCGGTTTCGTCATTGAGGATCTGCGTGAGCCGAAACGAGCGGATGTGACGGTCGATGTGAATCATTTTGGCTATCGTGGGCGCTTTGTACCGCCCTACGTGCGACTCAAGGCGCGGCGCAGGCCGAGGGAAGGGTCGTCGACAGGCCGAATGGAATCGGACATCTCCAGCAGGATCTGGATTCCCGGCGAGAGCATCCCGACGTAACGGGGGGCCGGCGATGCGGGTGTTTGAGATTCTCGGGGCGCAGTTGCGGCGAGTTCGCATCGTGCGAGACGGTTCGCGGATGAAATGGCGGTATTTCTTCCAAAACCGTCGGAACCTGTTGCAGTGGACGCGTCGTTCTGAAAAGCTGCGCAGGATGAGATCCGAGACGCTTGCGAACGCTGAAGATTCAGCCGCTGTGTCAGCGGATGTCAGGGAGCGGGAAGCCTGCAACTCCTCGCACACAACGAACGCAGACGGACTCAGATCCATGCTCTGTAAAGATCGATCTGATTGTTCCCGTGTGCAGCGATTCAACGTCTTCTGAGTAACGGAAAAGAATCCGCATGAAGGTCGTTCTGGAACTTCAGGATCAGCCGGCCAGTGTCCGCCGCGTCACAGTTCGACATGATATTGTGATCGGGCGAGGTGCCGACTGTAATCTTCGACTCTCAGCTCCTCAGATCAGCCGTCGACACTGTTTCTTGCGCGGGGGTCGAGATGGCGTGAGTGTCACAGATCTCGACAGCAGCAACGGGACGTTTGTGGATGGTGAACGGCTCAGATCCGGCGTACGTCGGCCGCTGCATCATGGTTCACAGTTGTCACTCGGTTCGGTTCGATTTGTGGTTCATATTCGTGATGAATCGGTGTCTGATGAGGGTGCAAACTCGTCTGCAGAGAAACAACGAAAGACCGCCGAAAAATCGAGGTCAGAACCCTCGACGATTGTCGCTGATGTCGATGCGTCATTGCGAAATGCGAGAGCGATGAATCTGTTCCCTGAACATCCGGGCCCGACGACGGCGTCGCGTGAAATGGTCGAGGATCCCGCCGGGCCACGCGGTGCAAAACCGGCGGATGTGGTCAGGAAGCGATCAAACACATTGTCGAATATCGACAGCCGCGCTGAGATCGTGGATCTGGGACGCCAGCTGATCGCCTCGGAACATGTGCCTTTGCCTGTTCCGCCTGCCGTGGATAGCGATGATGCACCTGCGGACATGTCATTTTTTGATGACATCGTTTCGGAAAAAACGAGTGATCCTTCCAGCATACAGAATGATCACGCGTCTGAAGACGTCCTGGATGTGGCAGAAGTCGTTGAAGAGTTTCCGGATGAGATCATTGAAGTTGTTGATGAAGAGGAAGTGCTCGAAGTTGCTGAGATCGTTGAAGAGATCGAAGAACCTGTTGAAGTCTTTGATGACGACCCTGCTTCCGGGCAGGACCTCGCAGGTTTTGGCAATGTGATGTCAGTGGATGACGAATGGGAAGATCCCGATGCGCCAGCTCGAAAGCGTCGTTCCAGGGCGGCAGACTCGTCAAATCCGGTGAGGATGTCAGAGGCTGCTCGTGCGGCGGGTGTGGCTCCTGGAAACTCAGACCGAGCATCTGCTCCCTCGAAATCATCTGTTCAGTCGAAGTCTCCCGCGGGCAGTCACAGGCATGTCGCTCCGAGTGTTTCGCTTCCACCGGCGATTCCTGAGGTCGACGGAGAGTCCGACGAAGTGCCGGATGACGAAATTGTCGAGGTCGCTGAAGTGGTGGATATCGGGGAGGATTTTGAATTTGAAGAGGCCGCTGATGGAGTGAGCGCGGCAGGTTCGGTGTCGGAGATGGATTCGAGCGGATCCGTTGACCCCGACGATTTCGGTTTTTCACATCCGTCGACGGACGAAAAAAACTCAGCGTCTAAAGACCATGACGATATCGATCCGAACCTCAGAGATTTTCTCAAGGGGTTCTGAGATGCACGCTTGAGTCTGAAGTGTCATGTTTTGTTCGTTCAGGATCCTGGGCAGGCAGTCGGGTTCAGAACCCGAGAGAGTACAATGTTGAGCCCAACAGGCTTCTGTGAGACAGGGTCGGTCCACTGCTGTCAGAGGTTGCTGCCATGAACTTGTGGTCTCAGATTCGCTCATCAAGTCAATTGCATCGCCGTGACCTGCTGCGAGCAGGCGGTGCGGGGCTTCTCGGCCTGAAGCTGTCATCTTTTCTTCGCGCCAAAGAAACGCCGGGGCGAAAAGCAAAGGCAAAGTCGGTGATCTTCCTGTTCCAGTGGGGGGGGCCGAGTCACGTTGATATGTTTGACATGAAGCCGCAGGCTCCCGACGGATATCGGTCGTTCTACAAAACGATTTCATCGTCTCAGCCTGGCACTTTTGTCTGTGAACATCTGCCGGAAACGGCAAAAGTCATGCACCGATTCGCCCAGATTCGGACGGTGCATCACACCATGAACAACCACAACTCCGCTGGCTATACCGCATTGACGGGTGTCGAGCCGCCGATTGATGACCAGCGCCTGCGTGAGTCACTCGATCTGTTTCCTGGCTATGGGTCGGTCGTCGATGCTGTGGCACCGAATGAGAACGGAATGCCGACATTTGTGTCGTATCCGTATCAAATTTCAGACGGCTCCGTCACTCCCGGGCAGCGGGCCAGCTTTCTCGGCAAGCAGCATGACCCGTTGTTTTTTCGAAACGATCCGAATGATGGCGATTTCACCCTGCCTCAGCTGAGTCTGCCTTCCGATGTGTCCCTCGGCCGCCTGAGTGATCGTCGGCAGCTGCAGGAAATCATCAATCAGCAGTCTCGCGACCTTGATGCGTCTGCGGCAGCCCGAGGCCTTGATGCCTATTACGAGCGCGCGATCGCCATGCTGAATTCGGAGAAGGTTCGTCATGCATTTGATCTGTCTCGCGAGTCAGACATGGTTCGCGAAGCGTACGGACGCACCACCTATGGTCAGAGCTGCCTGCTGGCCCGGCGACTGGTCGAATCGGGAGTGAAGTTTGTTACCGTTTACTTCGCGCCGAGCATCGGTGGAAGAAGCAAGACTGAAGGTGGCTGGGATACTCACGGGTTCGACAATACCCGCATGTACGAAATTCTGCCGGAGTTCCACTTTCCTGTCACGGACAGAACGCTGCCAACGCTGATCAATGACCTGAGTGATCGCGGGCTGCTCGACGAGACGCTGGTCGTCTGGATGGGCGAGTTCGGTCGCACACCGAAGATCAATGCCAATATCAGTCGCGACCACTGGCCGAAGTGCTACACCGTGCTGCTGGCCGGCGGCGGTGTTCAGGGCGGCGCGATCTATGGAGCTTCCGATCAATACGGGGCTGTTCCTGACCGAGATCCCGTGACCACCGGCGATCTGGCCGCAACGATGTATCACTCGCTGGGCATCGATCACACCATCGAGGTTCACGATAATCTCAATCGGCCGTTGCCGATCGCCAAAGGTCGGCCGGTCACTGAGATCTTCAGCTGATATTCGCCTGCCCGAGTTGCATGCGAATTGCTCCCGACAATTCCGTGGTACACCGGCGAAAAACACCTCTCGACTCGTTGCGCAGAGTCAGGCGAAATCAAGTCTTGATTGCTGAGATCATTTCTGTCCGAATGCCATCCGATGTGATGGGCTGATGCCGGAAGATCCTGTGCGGATGTCTGGACCATGGTCTGACAGATCCGCCGACCCTGATCGCCGACCGCTGCAGAACAAGACGCAGGAGTCGCCTGCACATGGTTCTGATCCTCACTGATATCCGGCGATGTCGAACACCCCGCTGCCCATGGCTCTGCGTATACGAGCAGACTTGTCGCGACACGTCCGTTGATGCAACGGGCACGAGGACGGATTTGGTTTGTCATGGGAACAGCAATTTCAGGAAGCCGGACAGCTAATCTTTTGAGCGGGGCGGTGTCCACTCGATGAGTTGTACCATCTGAGGCTGGACATCTTCCTCTTTTTCACCATCGCCCTGCCCGACAAACTGCGTCAGCAGATGAATTTCGCCTTTGGTTTTCCAGGCGTTGGCATCGATCATCGGATCTGCCTGTCCAACGGATTCTGTCGTGAGTTTGGTGAATTGCCACGGACCGTTGAGCATGTCCGTTGTGGTGGCCGCTACAATGCAGCCACCAAATTCGATGTCGCGGAACAGAACGCAGCACATGGATGAGCCGGATGCCTGATTCATCAGCACGAGCGGCCGTGACACGGGTGGTCGCTTTGTTCCACCACCTCTTCGATAGAAATTGGTTGTTCGCCGACCAACCTGCCGCGTAACCCATTCTGAACCGTTATGCCAGACAAGCCGATATTGCGGGACGGCATCGGGTTGATCTCGCCAGAAGTTGGCGATCACCGGACGTCCGGAGGCATCTGTCGTCATGCTGGTCTGATTCGCCAGCTCACTGTTCTGAGGAATCGTAGCAGCATACTCGGCGTCCGCCTCGGTGATGGGCACTTTGCAGGCTTCGCCGTGGGTTTTCTGCCACGTCAGTCCCGTGTCCCGGGAAACTGCGTAGCAGATATCATGATTGGTCACCACATCCCCGGTCTCACGCCATGTCCAGGAAAGATGAATGACGTCATTGAAATCGACAGCCACCTGCCAGTAGGCGTTTCGCTGTCCTTCGCCGTCAATCAGATTGTCGTGCAGCCTTTGCCAGCGACGCTCGCGGGCGAGGTATCGATTCAGAACGAGATTGCCATTTCCGGACGATCCATCACGATAAAAGAACAGCAGGTCGCCGTTCGAGAGTCGATAGAATTCCGGATATGTCACTTTTTGTTCGAGGGTGCCGGTCATCGTCAACGGCGGGTCAGGAATCAACACATCGGCGGCGCTGGTGCGGGAGTAATTCAGCGGATGACCATGATGATCCCATGCCAGATGCAGAAGACCAGCACCATCGAGAGCCATACTGATTCCATTGTGAGCATCCTGTACGCGCCCGGTCAGTGGAGTTCGTGAAACGCGCCATTCGGTCGAATGGAATTGCCGTTCGGCAAGAACCAAATGACCGTCGGAGTCATAAAAGGAAACGACCTGCCGATCTCCCAGACTGCACACCGCATCACGACGAAAAATGGTGGCATTCACTTTCGTTCGAGCCCATCCAGGAGCGATGGGAATCACTGTTTGTGCCAGCGCCTTCGGCGAAAAGGCTGTCATTCCGAAGCAAGCTGCCAAAAAGAACAGCAGGCTTCGCCGAATTGTGCAGGAAAAAATCACAAAAGACATCAGGAACTTCTTCCGGGGAGGTGGAAACAGCAGGTTCAGGTCATGGATGCGAAAGACGTGTGGCCTCAAGCAGGATGGATCCGAATTCACGGGCGCTCCACAGTGATCGGCCGACTCCCCAGCTGTTGTCGATTCGCGTCGGATCGATGTCGGCGAAAATGAAATCTTCGACATGCCGTCGACTTCGAACGAAGATTTCACCCTCGGGATCGATGATATAACTGTCACCGTATCCGACGCCATCGTAGTTCTGAATACATTCTTCGCGTCCGAGTGACACATTGTTGCCTCGAACGAACCAGACGGAGTTCTCAACGGCTCGCGCGGTGTGGTCAGCACGGACTTTCATGAAGTGGGAGATCAGGCTTTCTTTGCCGATGTAGTTGAAGTGCGGAGCAAAGATGATTCGTGCGCCTTTTGCGGCAAGGATGCGAGCGGGTTCGATATAGCCGCCGTCGGAGCAGATGATGATGCCAAAACGGACACCGTGATGTTCGAAAACCGGAAAATCCCGTCCTTGCCGATGAAACTTCAGGTAGGCCGAGCACTTGCTGTATCTGCCCATCAGGTGTCCCTTGTGGCAAACCATTGCCGTGTTGAACAGATCCGGTCCGCGCAGCTCGTTGAAGCCCACAATTGTGACAGAATCAAACCGGCTGGTGGCATCAAGAACCCGCATGACCTGCGGCGAATCCATCGCAAAGGCGTCTCGCCGAGCTACTTCTTCAGTGTCGGGATACCCGGTCAGGAAACATTCCGGGAACGAAACAATTTCGACTCGCTCCTGTTCGGCCCGTTCGAGGCCCGCAATGACACGTTCGAGATTCTGCTCGAAATCGCCCGGCTCTGAATCCGCCTGACAGTGCCCGATCCGCATGTGTCGAACTCCCGGATGATCAAAGAGAAAGAGAACAGCGACGAATTGTCAGCCCCTGCGGCTATGTATGGAAGCTCATTCCGTTTCTGAGCCCGGACAGTGTTCAAGTCGGTCGACAAAGTCAGGAGTCAGTCCAGCCTGAAGTCGGGCCTCACGTTGAAAGAGATCGCCACGCGCTTTTTCCGGGCGGATCGGCCACTTCAGGGCTTTTCGCCAGGCATCCCAGTCAGAGTCATCAGGGGATTTGAAGCGGCGGAGCCATCGAAGCCCGAATTCCACGTGATGAATTTCGTCCTTATGAATGGCCCTCATGATCGCCGCGCTGCGACGGTCACCTGCCTGACGAAAGTAGTCTTCAAACTCAACCGTGTGGTCCAGATTAGCGCCTTCGAAGACCAGAGGCAGGCCGGCGACGTATTCGAGAGTGGTTTGAAAGTCCTGAGCTTTCTGCCAGATCCACGAATTGACAGGGAGTTCTCCGAACGCCAGTCCCAGTTCGTCGCATCGCTGAGCGTGCATACGTGTGTGACGCTGCTCGTCGAACATGATCTTTGCCATCCCCATGCGAAACTCAGCCGGAGCCTCGGGGAAAGCGAGCAGGACCATGGCCATCACTTCCAGTGCCTGCAGTTCGTGATTGGCCATCACATGGTGTGCAATGGCTCGTTTGACGGGATCCCTGAGCGACTGAGCTTTCGGCATCGCCGGTGCCGTGCGGCGTGCGGCAAACAGGAGGTTGGCCGGCCTTGCAGGCCTCTCGACTCTCTGTGGTTCACCGGGATTTTCATCAGTCAGCGACTCAGAAATCCGAGCCACCTTTCGGCTGAGATCAGGTGTGAGCAGTACCTGCTCAGCGAAAGCCCGTAGTTCCATAATGTTCATTCCCGTCGGCAGGGCAACAGGTGTACCGCAGACCGGCCTTTCCGTCGATCGTAAGTTGCGTCTGGTCGCTCGATGGTACGGAAGCCGACAGGGCGTTCATAACGCATCATGCGATCACATGCCAAGACGCCTGAGTCGTTCCGATGCGAAACTCAGGTCCTTCGACGAAACGGCGGGTGGCAGGGATTTCTCAGCCTGAGGTATTTGAGTTGTCGGATGCCGGAGCGCCGCTGCGGTGTTGATGACGCGCAAGGGCCGCTTCGATGAATCCCTTGAACAACGGATGAGGGTTGTGTGGCTGCGACTTGAACTCCGGATGATACTGCACCGCCACAAACCACGGATGTGATGGCAATTCGACAATTTCCACAAGCGTTCCATCCGGACTTGCGCCCGCCACTGCGAGCCCGGCTTCCGTAAATTCTCTGCGGTACTCAGGGTTAAACTCATAGCGATGACGATGACGCTCGCTGATCTCCAGTTTTCCATAGGCTGCCGCCGAATGTGTCCCGGGTGTCAGCACACATGGCTGCGCACCGAGACGCATCGTACCACCTTTGTGTCGAACGGCCTTTTGCCCCTCCAGAAGGCAGATCACCGGATTCTGAGTTTCGGTCGAAAACTCGCTGCTGTTGGCATCGGCGAGTCCAAGCACGTTGCGAGCATACTCGATCACGGCGCACTGCATTCCAAGACAGATGCCGAAGAACGGAATCTCGTATTCGCGAGCAAACTGGATGGCCTGAATCTTGCCTTCGATGCCTCGCATGCCGAAGCCGCCCGGAACGAGCAGCCCGTCAACACCCTTGAGCAGAATTTCCGGTCCCTGACGTTCCAGTTCCTCCGCTTCAATACGCTTCACAATGACCTGAGTCGAATGGGCAAAACCTGCGTGATCGAGTGATTCGTAGATCGATTTGTACGCGTCGCGATGTTCGATGTACTTGCCAACAACCGCAATGGTCACTTCATTGCGAGGATTTCGAATACGATGCACCAGCGCGCGATAGTCGTCCATTTTCAATGGGCCGGCGTTGAGCTTCAGTTTCTGGCAGATCAGCTCGTCAAGACCATGCTCGACCAGACCAATCGGCACTTCGTAGATCGAAAATTCCTTGTCGACTTCTTCGATCACGGCTTTCTTTTCGACATTGCAGAAGAGAGCGATCTTGTCCGTGTGTTCGCGACCGATCGGTCGCTCCGTTCGCACGATCAGAATGTCGGGCTGAATCCCGATCTCACGCAGCTGCTGAACGCTGTGCTGGGTCGGCTTTGTCTTTGCCTCTCGCGCGGCCTTCAGGTAAGGCACCAGCGTGAGGTGGATGAACATGCAGTTTTCTTTTCCGATATCGAGCGGAATCTGACGGATGGCTTCAAGGAACGGCAGGCCTTCAATGTCGCCAACGGTGCCCCCGAGTTCTGTGATCACCACATCCACATCCGGTGTGGCCAGTTTCAGAATTGACGCCTTGATTTCGTCTGTGATGTGAGGCACCACCTGCACGGTGCGACCTAGATATTCGCCACGGCGTTCCTTTTCGATGACCGACATGTAGATCTGGCCGGTCGTGTAGTTGGAGTCCCGGTTGAGCACGCCGGAGGTGAAGCGTTCGTAGTGACCGAGGTCGAGGTCCGTCTCGGATCCGTCATCCAGAACGTACACTTCACCATGCTGAAATGGGCTCATTGTACCTGGGTCGACGTTCAGATACGGGTCGAGCTTCTGCATCCGCACCTTCAGGCCGCGGCGTTCGAGCAGCATCCCGATTGACGCAGAGGTCAATCCTTTTCCCAGAGAACTCACAACGCCGCCAGTTACGAAAATATGTCGACTCATGATCGCCCGCATTCCTGAAAGAAAATCTGAATCGCGGTGGTCGATCCGTGACACCGCAGAAGTTCCGTCGTCTGAACTGTTTCGCGAAGCGGCAAATGGCCGGCTCGTCGCGGGCGCGACGGGAAGGTCGTGCCTGGACGGAAGGTCTCTCAGGACGTGTGTCTTACTCGACAAGCGGCCTCGTCTCAATCGACCATTCCTGCATTCTCCACGAACGCCTGTATTTGCCGTGTCTGGGCCGTTGCGGTTTTCCAGCTCCACAGGGGTTTCCGAGAATTCCTGGAAAAATTCGGAATCGACCGCTGCCGACCTTGTTCACAACTCGCAGCCCAATCACTGGTTGCTGAGACACTGAGTGGCGGATTCCGCAGAGTGATTTTGTGACATCCCGCGAATCACGGAGTCACGGTTTGTCCGGCGAGATTCGATATACCCTCCAGTACTCTCCAGACCAAAGCGGCTGCGATTCGAAGGGACCAAGAATTCGCGTGACGATGAAGTCGCAATTTGTCAGCCTGTGCGCCTTCGCAAGATCAGATTCATGATATTGACCGTCCATGGAACTGGCGAGAGTCCAGTCGTGGAGGTTCCAGAGTCGTGTGTTCCATTCAAGAATGCCGGCAGCATCCTGCGGGCAATCCTTGTAGCAGACGTATTCCGCTCGATCTGCATACCACTTAAAGGCGAAGGACTCTCGAGGAGTCAGGATCAATGCGTCCTGAGGCGTGTTATTCCTGATCCAGTCGCAAGCCGTCTTCCATTCGTCGAACTGTGCTCGCGTGTAACCGGGTGGAGCTGCGGCGGATGTGATCCACGCTGTGACGAGGGCCATGCCGATCGTGGCAGCATTGGTTCGGATTGAAATCGGTGGCTTGCAGACGCTCGCAAACAGCCATGCGACCAGCATGGGCAGAAATGCATCGATCATTCGAAAAGGATAGAACTTCAGGAGGGAGGCTCGCCATTCCCAGTGTTCGATCATGGTCGCTTCACCGATGTGAAAACCAATCATTACGCCCACCGCCGCGATGATGGCCGATGCAAGGACGATCCTGAGGACATGAAGCATGGCTGTCTGATCGGGCAACAATCGTCGTATGAGTCGCCAGATCGCGAGGCTGCAGATGCCGGTGTAGATCCACTGCCGAAGCGTGAATTGCGTGGGATCAAGGTGGTGCTTCAGCCGCCAGAACACCTGCAGGAAGTTGGCAAGGTCCTTTTGTGAGTCTGGCAGTGACGTATCGGAAAGCAATCTCAGCGCGGGCAGAAGTCCGGGCAGTGCGAAGAGTGTTGATATGATGAGGAACACGGCCAGACGTCTGAGAGACGTTCTTGACGTGTGGGATGCCGATGGTCTTCGAATCTGTTCTGCCAGCGTGGCCATTCCGATACAGATCGCCATCCAGATGCCGACAACCGGATGAAACGAGCAGGCAATTCCGCAGCAGAATCCGCTCTTGATCGCATCGACCTGCGGTTGCTGAGCAGTCCAATGGCTTCGAATCCAGAAGTGCATTGTCATCAGGCACATCGACCACGCAGGCACCTTGGCCTCGAACCCTCCGAGAATCCACTCGCCTGAGAAGTTGCCGAGCATTGTCAGAATGGTGAAGACGGCAGCAGAGAAAATCCGGCGACTGCCGTCGAGGCCGATCGTTGTTCCGAGCATGATCCAGCCGCAGGCGAACATCAGGAACTGAATGCCTCGACCCAGCAGGGCAACGGCATCCAGTGAGATCATCTTCGTCAGCGGTCCAACGAGCACGTAAAACACATAATGTGCGTTGCCGGAGCTCAGAAAAAAATCTCTGGAACACCAGTCGGGCTGAGCAAACGCTTTTGCTTTCGACAGATAATGAGGTTCCCCTACGCCAGGGACTGAGTTGTTCAGCAGAGCGGCTGATAAGAACAGGACCGCGATGATACAAAACGAACACAGGCGCATCCTTGTCGAATCCGCCTGTGCTGTTGATTTGAATGCTGCAGAGCCGAGGCTGCTCACTTCTTCTTCTTTGCTGCCTTCTTGGGTGCGCTCTTTGCCGCCTTCTTTGCGGTCTTTTTGGTAGCAGCTTTCTTCGCCGCTCCTTTGGCCGCCTTTTTTCCGGCAGCCTTATTTCCGAATATCTGATCCCAGTTTTTCCAGTATTCGGGGGTGGTCCCGGTCCGAACAATCGGTCCGCTCATGTCTGCTTGCCTCTGTTTCTGTAACAACGAGAAACGATCCTAAATCGTGACGCAGGAAACCCTTGCATCACATCACTGTAACAGATCTTGATCGCCGAAGCCCGGGGAGTCAAGGTGCGGCTCGTCAAACCACGACTTCGTGTCTGTCCTGAGAAGGGCTCCCCACGCGGCGCGAAGTTCTGTAAACAGTTCCGAGGAACGTGGATGGTGCGTGCCTGAAAGATGGTTTTCGTTAGAGTTTGATACTGAGATGTTGCTGAAAAGACGGCTGATCCTCGATCCAGCGGATGGAGAAAGGCCCCCTCGTGGATCCTGAGGCCGGGACCGAGCGGCAATGGTGAGTTGCAGGACTGCCGTCACGGCTGAGGATGAAACTTTGAACCGGACTCGATACCAGAAACAAATCCTGTTTGCGGGCATTCAGACCGATGGTCAGGAACGTCTGGCTCGAAGTCGAGTGCTGCTTGTCGGCTGCGGTGCACTGGGTTGCGTACTGGCTGATACGATGGTTCGCGCGGGTGTCGGACATGTCCGGATTGTTGATCGTGATTTTGTGGAGTTAAGCAATCTGCAGCGTCAGGTTCTGTTCGACGAACAGGATGTTGCCGATCATCTGCCCAAAGCGATCGCTGCGGAACGGCGATTGAGACGAGTCAACTCGGAGATCGACATAGAGCCCATCGTTGCCGATGTTGACTTCACCAACATTCTCGGGTTCACGGACGGTTGCGATCTCATTCTGGACGGGACCGATAATTTCGAGATTCGCTATCTGATCAATGATGTCAGTCTCGACACGGGCATACCATGGATTTTTACCGGCTGCACGGGGAGTGTCGGGCAGGTCATGCCTGTGTTTCCCAACGACTCGGCATGCCTTCGATGCCTGATGTCTTCGCCGCCACCTCCGGGGACCACGGAAACGTGTGATACGGCTGGCGTTCTTGGTCCGGCTGTGGCTGTGGCGGCGTCCCTTCAGGCGGCGCTGGCACTCAGGATTCTGGCGGGACATGCAGACGAAGTGGATCGTAAGATGCAGGTGATCGATGTCTGGGCACCGAGTTTTCGAACGATCGATGTGAGCGGCCTGCGACAGGCATCGAATTGTCCGGCCTGTGGACAGGGTGAAAGGCTGTGGCTTCGGGGAAGTCAGCGATCTGCATCCACAGTCCTCTGCGGTCGCAATGCCGTCCAGATTTCTCCGACGGAGAAAATGCAACTCTCTTTGTCAGATCTGGCAGAGCGTCTTCAGTCATCGGGTGCAATTACTGCAAATCCGTTTCTTGTGAGGCTGACACTCCCACGATGGTCGGAGTCCGCGTCTCTGGAACTCACGATCTTCCCCGACGGTCGAGCGATTGTTCGAGGAACAAATGATCCGTCCGTGGCACGCAGCGTGTACGCTCGCTATGTCGGAAGCTGACGGGAGATACGCTCCAGATTGAGGATTGTGCGAAAACGTGATGCTGCTCGTGGATGACCATCCGGATCGTCCACCGGATCTTGAATCGATGTTGCGTTCTGACGAGTTCTGGTCCCGGTCCGGAACTCTGCGTGACGAAACCGTCTCGCCTCGCGAGTGTGCATTGGACGAGGCCTCGTTCGGTCGAGGGCGGCACTTGCAGCAGGCCGCTCAGGGTGACGGGGGCTGTTTCTTTGGGAATCAGGCTGCTACGCTCGTGCAGAAGTCGACGAAGGTGGGGATTTGCTGTTACATCTTCCTGACCTCTGCGGACCACCACTTGCTGTTTTCGTCGAGTTTCCCGGTTTCTGGCCTCATTCGTCCTTCGGCCGGACGCTGGAAGATGCCCTCGGACCGATATCAAATCTGATGAAGACCGTTCGCCATTTTCTTGAGCTCATTCGGTTCAGCCACACGATCTTCGCCATGCCGTTCGCGATGCTGGCGGCCATACTGGCATGGGTTCAGCCGGGCTCCGTCTTTCGCTGGCAGGATCTTCTCGGCATTCTGGTCTGCATGATCACGGCCCGATCTGCAGCGATGGCATTCAATCGACTTGTTGACAGGGACGTCGATGCCATGAATCCACGGACGGCGAAGCGGCACATTCCTGCAGGACTTCTTTCCGTTCGAGCCGTTGCCCTCTTCACCCTGCTCATGAGCGTTGGGTTTGTCGCAGCGACGCTCATTTTTCTTCCCAAGCGCCTCCCGTTGTACCTGTCAGTCCCCGTATTGTTGTTCCTGCTGGGTTACTCGCTCGCGAAACGCTGGACAAGCCTGTGTCACTACTGGCTGTCGGCCGCATTGATGCTCTCGCCGATTGCGGCATGGATTGCCGTGCGGGATGAGTTCGCCATCATCCCGGGATTGCTGGCCGCCGTGATTTTTTTCTGGGTCGGTGGCTTCGACATCATCTACGCCTGTCAGGATGCGGAGTTTGATCGCAGGCAGCGGCTCCGCAGCATTCCGTCTCGATTTGGCATACACAACGCGCTTCGAATCGCGTTCGCCAGTCATCTCATCACGATCGTCATGTTGCTGATGCTTTGGAAAATCGCCGCGATGGGGATTGTGTTTCTTGTGGGAGTGATCGCAATCGCTGCATTGCTGTTCTATGAGCATTCCCTTGTGAGCCCCGACGATCTGAATCGAGTGAACGTCGCCTTTTTCAATGTGAACGCGATCATCAGTTTCGGGGTGTTTGTGCTTGGATGCCTTGATATCTGGCTATAGCAGATAGTAGCGCCGAATTCGTTCGGAGATCATCGGGACTTTCGAGGCTTCCGGTGGCGGAACGCTTGACGGGAAAAAAGAACGCCGCGGAGAAATGCACTCCGCGGCGGTGAGAGATTGTCTTGTTTGCGAGTCTCTGAGTCAGGCAGCAAGATGTCCGGCCCAGGCAGTCAGGTCAGCAGCGACCAGACTTGCGACCGGCATGGCTCTTTGAGCTGAATTTCCTTCGTGAGCTGCCACCTTTTTTGCTGCTTTTGCCTTTCTTTGAGCTGCCGCCCTTTTTGCTGCTGCCGCCTTTCTTTGAGCTTCCACACTTTTTGCTGCTTTTGCCTTTCTTTGAGCTGCCGCCTTTTCTGCTGCTTCCACCCTTCTTCGAGCTTCCGCACTTCCTGCTGCTTCCGCCTTTCTTTGAGCTTCCACCCTTCTTTGAGCTCCCGCATGAATAGTCGCCTGAGCCTTCGCTGCTGTCACACGAATGATCGCCTGAGCCATCGCTGCTGCTATCGCAGGAATGATCACCTGAGCCCTCGCTCCCGTCATATGAATGATCGCTTGAGTCGTCGTGGCTGCTGCTGTCGCAGGAATCGTAGCCCGGGTGGCACTTGAAGAGGCTGAAGACGCCGCAGAGGAAAGTTGGAACGATGCGGTCTTCAAGGCGATTGATGCGGAACTTTGGTGCTTCGTTGGTCGACATGTTGCTCGTGCTTTCTTTCGGACAGTTTCAGTGACGGGATCGAAGGTGACAGAGTCTTCGAAGGTGGTGTCATCTGGAAAGAACACGTCGCGTGCCAAAGTTCATTTACAACTCCGGGCAAGTCCACCTAAGTCGTTCAAAGACAAGTGATTCCTTCTTTTTTTGCGGGATCAGTTGGATCCGGATCTTCAAAAGTGTGTTGTCCTGAGGAAACAAATGTGGCCGTGCGCCGGGTACAAGTGATGCTTTTGAACATCAATTGTTCGGCGAATATTTGCCCAGCGGCATCGGCAGCGGCATGTTTTGCGTATCAGGAGTTCCGATGTCTCTTTGTCTTTACGCAACCGCCCCTGGAGATTCGTTGTGGAGACAAGTTCAGGCCGCATTCCTGGTAGGATCTGTCCGTCCGGGAACACATCGCATTTCGATCGTGCTCGGCAGGACGACCTTCGAGATCCGCTAAGTGTTGACCCCTCGAATCTTTGCAGCAGCCCTTCTGGCTCTGATCCTGATGACAGGATGCAGTAGTCCGATGGCATTGCGCCGAAAAGATCCGATCACCTTCCTTGATGCTTCTGATCATCGCCTGACGATTCGAGCACAGGATCCTCGGCGGATGTCTGCTGGTCATGAGCCCGATGGGGCTGAGTTCGGATTGCCGCATGTCAATCCGGCGATCTGGCGAGAGGAATCCGGCGCACGATCTTCGGCTCGTCGAATTGAGCTGACGCGTTACGAGGCGGCAGGTTCGCAGGCACCGGCTGGAATTGCGTTGTCGGGACGGATTCACTCTCAGGCCAGCGATCAGAACCCTGACTGGTCCGGTCGTAATGATGGCTGGTCGCCGCGCGCCATGGCGGAGATCGAGCCGGCTCAGGGAATTGAGCAGCCGTCTCAGTGGTCGAACCAATCTCCTGCTCTGACAGAGGGAACACAGCGGCCACCAGAGCAGATGTTTCTGACGTTGTCTTTGCGGGAGGCCATCGAGGCGGCCTTGATGGATTCATCGGTCATTCGAACTCTGGAAGGTCGTGTCAACGTCGCCATGATCACTCCGGCCGACGTTGAGATTGCCAGATGGAATGTTGTGTCAGAACAAGGTCAGTTTCAGCCTCGTCTGTCGGGAAATTATGACGGGACTCGAGTTGATCAGCCGCCAAACGCATTTTTCGGTCCTGGGATTTCCGCGAATACTCGGCGAGATGTTGTCGATGCAGGGGTCAGTCTGAATCAACCCCTGCAGACGGGTGGTCTGGTGAGTGTCGGCCTCGAACCGGCGACTGCGTATCTTTATTTTCCGGACGGTGTTGATGCTGGTCAGTTCAATCCTTCGTATTCGACAGATTACGTCCTTCGAGTCAATCAGCCCGTGCTTCGGGGAGCCGGAGCCGACGTCGCGCTGGCACCGATTCGTATTGCTCAGATCGAGGAGAATGTGTCACGTTATAATCTCGAAGAGGTCCTGAATGCACAGATCAGAAGTATCACGGAAGGCTACTGGCGATTGTATGCAGCCCACTTGCAGGTTCAGGCCGTCCGGGCCGTCCTGCCCCTGGCTGAAGAAAGCGTTCGCATCGAAACCCTTCGAATGAATGCGGACCGATCGATTCTTGCGGATGTTGCCCGAGCCAGATTTCAGCTGGACGGTTTTTGTCGCACGGAAACGACGATGCAGGCGACGCTTCGAAGGCGGGTCCTTCAATTGCGACAGTTGATGGGAGGCCAGCCATTGGTTGATCCGCTGCTGCTGCCGGCGGAGCCGCCTCAGGAAATTCCTCCGCCTCAGGACACGGCCGAGTTGATTCAGACGGCGATGCAGAGTCGCCCTGCCCTGAATGCTCTGAGACAGCGAATTGCCGAGAAGCAACAGGTCCTTCTCGTGGCTCGCAATAATGTGTTTCCGAACGTCGATGTGCGGGGCGAGTATCGGATGAATGGTCTGGCAGATCAGCTGGATGATTCGTTTCAGCAGGCCTCGAGCAGTGACTACACGGATTTCACCCTGGGTTTTGGGGTCGACGTTCCCATCGGCAACAAGACGGCCCGCAGTCGGCGGCGCATGGCGGAGTTGAACGTTGCTCGGGACCAGATCCGTCTGAAAGCTCTGGAGCAAAATGTCGCATTTGAAATTACAGAGCTGGTCAGCGATCTTGAAGCAGCGTGGCAACGTCTGCAGATTGCGAAGCGGCAAACGACCGAGACTCAGGAATGGCTGCGCGTGTCGAGGATTCGATACACACAACCTCCGACCGGAACCTCCTGTGACGACTGGCTGTTGCTGGCTCTGACAGAGGTGCAGTCTGCCATGCGATCCTATGTCGATTCGATTTCGGACCTGAGCGAGGCCGTTGCAGACTATAACACGCTGCTGGCCGAACTGCAGCAGGCGCAGGGAGTCGCGATTTATCAATGGCAGCAGTCGGAGCCCGTCCCGGTCCCGTTGATTGGCGGGCATGCGGGGCTGTCGGGCGATTATCGTTCAGATCCGGGAGCGACAATGCAGCGGCTGAGCGTGCGAGGCACGAACGCTTCGCCTGCGGCAGCTCGGACGAGGACGGCAGGTCATTCATTCGGGCGGTCCGCTCGGTAACCGTCCATGTTTCCTGCGGCATCCGGGCCGCGAGTTATTGGCTGATGTCCAGTCGGTCTGCCGGCGGTCATGGTCCGTGGAACGCGAAATGTCGTTTTCCCGTCGATCATCTATTCGAACCAATGGAGTCCTCAGGCACAAAGTGACTTGAGGTGGAGATTGCTCGCTGCGCCGAGGAATTTCGCGGAAATCCTTGGCATGGAGGGGAATTGGAAATAAAACAGACTGAGCCTCCGGGTGGAGCTTCGATTGTGTTCGGCCTGATTTCGGGTCGTGTTTTTGCTTCTGACTGACCCTTCATGACATCTTCCAGCAGCGATTTTCAAGAGCCAAATTCCGGATCGGCGCCGGAGGCCGAAAAGTCGACGGCAGCCGGGGAATTTTCGGAGAAGCTCCTCAGCCTCGTGTCCCGAAGTCAGAAGATCATGGCGCATGCGTGGATGATTCGAACGTTCATAAAACATTCAGACGAAGTCGAGGATTTTCCGGAGCTGAATGAAATGGCGCGAACGATCTTCGATGCGTTCCGGGCCGTTGAGACGCAGGTGGGCGATCCGATTTCGTACTTCCGAACGATTCGCAAAAAGATTTCAAAGCTGCGTTCCGCAGCAGAGCAGTTTGAGAAGGATGCGTGGCACGCCTCGACTCACACGAACTTTCAGCAGGCTGCTGTCGCCGCGAAGTTTCTCGGAGAACAGGTTCAGGAACTGCTGGAGGAAGCGGAAAAGCTGATTCCGCGGCCAGTGGCTCCAAAAGTGACGTTGCCTGTCTCCCGGCCTTCAGAAGGCTGAACTTCAATCGATTTTTTGGTGAGGCCGTCTTTTGTGAAGAGAGTGGCTTCGGCGATCACGTAACGCGGTCCGAGGTGGTCACGCGAAAGACTCCGACCGAGACGAATTCAACGTCGCCGCAGACGCGGGACCGAACAATCCGATGGCATCCTGAAAACGGAATTCTTGCAAAAAACAGGGTGTGGTACATTTTTGCATCATGACGCCGTGTGGGTGCGTCACTATCCTGACGGGGGCGGTTTGAGGCTGGGGAGTCTCATCCGCTGAACGCAGGCGGTTTGCAAGGCGGGCGAACCGGGGCATGTCTGGGTCGAAAACAGTTGGAACTGTTTTTTGCAGTCATTCTGCGCTGAGGGTAAGTTCATGAACCTTTCGTCGGGGTCAGGTTCTGTCGCTGGAGTTGTGTCGGGTCGCACAGTGTGGTTCCTGCGGGGCTTGTGTGCGACAGGTCTGGGAATTTCCGCGTATCTCGCATGGAAGGCCTTCCGCATGGAAGAAGTCTTCGGGTGCGGCGGCGGTGGTTCAGTGTTTGACTGCAGTCACGTGCTGACCAGTAAGTGGTCGAAGGTTTTCGGCATTCCGGTGAGTGTGCCGGCGGCCGGCCTTTATGCCAGTCTGCTGACACTGCTGGCAATTGTTCGCTGGGATGCTCCTGCGCCTTTTCGGCGGTTGCTCTGGTCCGGGATGACGCTTGGCGCCCTGATGGCCGGCCTGGCTGCTTTGTGGTTTATTGGTCTGCAGGTCTTTGTTCTGCAGCATCTCTGCTGGTATTGTCTGACGGTTCATACGTGCGGCCTCGTACTCGCTGCCATAATGTTGAGAGGAAAATGGCTGAGCCTGAGCGACAAAAGTCGACTCGGAACCATGGCGGCTCTGGGCGTTGCGGGTCTGATGACCGTTCAGATCATCAGTCGCGAGGCAGACCACTTTGAGGTCGTGACATTTGACGATCTGCCGGCGGAGACGAGCTCAGAAGAGGGAGATATCGCATCCGCTGATGTTTTCGCTGCACCGGGTGAAGACGTTTTCGAGGCACCTGTTCCGGATGTGTTCGAAGCGCCGGGTGCAGAGGGTGAGATTGCTCCGACTGAAGGGCCCGCTGCCGAGCGTTCCACAGGCAATTCGGACGTTGCCCAGCCTGTTGCGGCAACGGTTTTGACAATCCTTATGCCTCGGATGAGTCTTCTGACGGAGTTTCCGCTCTCTTTTCAGGAGGCTGCAGCCGCGGAACAGGAGAGCAAGCCAGTGCAGGCGGAAGCCGTTCAGAAGTCCGACCTCTCTGGAAGCTCAAAAGATGCTGCGTTGCCGACGGAGGAAGCCCCAAAGCCTCGTACCGTGACTGTGGCGAACAATCGCATGACGCTCAATCCGAAGCAATGGCCCATTC
>JBKDRW010000382.1:0-5290 GCA_046341255.1 Planctomycetota bacterium | reverse complement strand
GCCATGTAGTGCTCAGGAGAACCGAGACCGGGACGTTCCGGTGGCTCGGCGGTCATGATTTCCTCAATGGTGATTCTTTTGTCTCCATTCCTGTCAATGATCTGCATGGCCTGTGAGGAAAACACGCGTTCCAGCGCTGTTCCTTTGGCCTCAGACTCCGTGATTGTCGAATCCCGATTCTTATCAATTCGCGTCAACAGAAACCGGGAGGCGAGCGGGTTTCGAGATCGAGCCTCGCTGACCGCCGTGATTTCAAATTCAAAGACCTTGTCTGACCCACGCTTTCGCTGAACACTGACTCTGGGGAAGAACGCTGTGAACTGGTGAAACTGCGTTCTTTTCCACTGGTCCCACGGATGGTCGTGGCAGTTCGCGCATTGAATCTGGATTCCGAGAAACAGTCGGGAAGTCTCGGCGGCAATCTCTTCAGCCATGCCTTCGTGAGCAAAAATCAAAGCGGTCTGCCCATAGCCATTCACCGGGCCTGTCGCTGTGATCAGCCGATTGGCAATCTGATCCCACGAAGTGTTCCTGTTGAGTTCGTCGGCCATCCAGGCTTCGAAATCACCTCGCACGATTCCGGCTCGCATATTGGTCGCACGAAGAAAGATTGCATCACGCCAGTAGTGAGCCCAGTTGTGGCCGTAGTTTTCGGATTTTAAGAGTTCCCGAACTTTTTCGGCGCGTTTTTCGGACGATGGATTCGCCGCAAACATTCGAATTTCATCTGCCGAGGCCGGTCGACCGGTAATATCCAGCATGGCTCTTCGCAGGAACGTCGCGTCATCTGCAATGGCAAAGGCCGCGTCCAGATTGTCGCCCCACAGGCTCCTATCGACAGCCTCAGCAACCGTTTTCGATGACGGTGGCGCAGCCTGAGCCTGAGGAAGAATGAGTGTGATTCCAAGAAAAAGTGTGATGGTCGGCCGCATGGGCGTTCTCCTTTTTCCAAAGGCAAGCGGGATCACGTAAACTCTTCAAAGGTGAGGATTTGGCCGCGATTCATCTGGATGCACGAATGACAAGGATTCTGGCAGGCAGAACGCTGGACGGCATTTGATTTGACATTCGACTTGACCCGATTCGGCGATTTTTCTTAGAACTCTTTTCAGCCTCCCGAAACAGGAGGTCCTTTCGAACAGTCTCCTCAATCCTCTCACCTCACTTCGGGCGGTCTGTCGTTCCGAACAGTAGCGCTGTTCGGCTAAACACAGCACCATCCGGGTCCGAACCTCAGTTTTCCCCCGAAAAGTTCTGAAAATTCAAAATCGAGGTCGCTGCACGTCCTGTGTTGCGTCCCTGGATCGGATGTTTCAGTTCTGCCTTAGTGATTGCATCGGGGCGAAAATGTCGGCGCGGTTGAATTCGGTTTCATGATTCGCAGACTCCTCAAAAGCCAGCGAACTCAGCAGGGAATTCTGCCCTCCGCAGCGTTCCCAGGTGGACTCCGCGCGTGGGGATGGATGCTGGGACTTCTGCTGCTCAGCGGCTGCCACGGCTCAAACCACTATTTCGCAGAGAATTCGATCTTCGGGAAACGTCTGCCGGATTCCATGCGATTGGCAGCCAAGGCAAACCCTCAGACGGTCGATCTGTCGAGACTGGCCAGCACAAACAGCAGCAGCGAAGTGATCGGGATTGGCGATGTGATCGAAGTCAAGATTGCGGCTGGGTTAAGTTCTGACGATCAGTACACACTGTCATCGCGAGTCTCCAACGACGGGACCATCGGGTTGCAGGAGATCGGCACGATTGATGTGGCTGGCATAGAACCGCAGGCGGCGGAGTCGCTCATCAAGACCGCCGCAGTCCAGAGGGAACTCTATCGCAATCCCAGTGTGACGGTGACGATCACCCATCGAAAGATGAATCGCGTGAAAGTTCTCGGGGCCGTCAAAGAACCTGGGCTCTACAGCCTTCCCCCGAGCCAGAGTGATCTCGTTGCTGCCCTTGCAGCTGCCGGCGGATTGAGCCATGAGGCTGGTGAGCATGTTGAGATTCGAAACCCGACCACTGGTACGCCGGCCAGCCGACCCGCCGTTGCGGGTGATGGATCATTGCCTGTGAACAATGTCAGCAAGACGACGACCGTGGGTGGAATGTCGTCGATGAAAGTCAATTTGATTTCTGCTGCACGAGATGGCAACGGACAGTTTCTTGTTCAGGATGGTGGCGTGATCATGGTCGAAAAAATCGATCTTGAGCCGATCTATGTTCAGGGACTCGTCAAAATTCCGAATCGTTACGAGTTTCCTCCGGGAAAAGATCTTTACCTCCTCGACGCGATCTCGCTGGCCGGGGGAATGTCGAATCAGCTGGCAGATAAGATTTACGTTCTTCGCCGTCAGGCCGGGCACAAAGACCCCATTGTTACCCAGATTAGCTATAGTGAGGCCAAACGCAGTGCGGATTCAAATCTTCGCCTTGGCCCAGGTGATGTGATTACTGTAGAACACACACCGGCGACAGTGATTATGGAAGCTCTGAATATCGTTCGATTTGGTATCAGCGGCACCACAACCTTGTTCTGATCGGCGGTATCTGCTGCACGGTCAGTGCAAGCCTTCCTGACCAGTTCGCCAGAGTTGATCCACAGGGAATTTCCGCAAACGATTTGCGGTTGAATTGGCACGGAGGCCGGGGGAATGTCTGCAGCAGACAGGCAATTGCTGGGATTGAATGATGGACAGAATGCAGCGGCAACAACTTTGCATCTGTTCTTTCGTTTCCTGCGAACCGTTCGCCTCCGCAGTGGAATCCTTGTTGCATCGCTGATCGTATCCGGCATCGCTGGGGCGGCGCATTACATCCTTGCTGAACGCATTTATCAGTCGAACGCATCATTGCTGATTGTGCGAATCGGGACGGGGGTGACTGATGAGAACAATGCCAACGCCGGGAACCCGTTGAACGACATGCCGACGTTCATTGAACTGATGTCCAAGGATCAGGTGATCCACAAAGCACTCAAGCTGCTGCCGGAGAAATATCGGACGGATCTGAAAGGACGTCCCGAATCTCATTGGGCGGGAATCATCAGTGGCAATCTGACAGTCTCGTCTGCTTACAGCACGAATATCCTCGACCTGAGTTATCAGTCGAAGGACCCCAAAGCTGCGGCCGCCGTGTTATCTGCGATGCTTCGCGCGTATCTGCAGTTTCTGAACGAGACGCATCAGGGGTCATCGGAAGACAATCTGAAGACACTGAACGACAAGCTTGCAGATATTGAGGAGGCGCTGGAGGAGCTGCTGCAGCAGCGACTGGAGTTGAAGGCCTCTGCTCCGGAGCTTGTTGATACCGGGGACAAGAACAGCGGTAACCTGAGTGTTGTCACAGAGGCCATACGTCTGCTGACCGTTGAGCATTCCAACGCTCGGAAGAAGACTCAGGAGACCCGGAATCTGCTTGCGGCGTTTGAGCGAGCCATTGCGAGTAATGAAGACATCCTGCCTTTTGTTCAGGAGACGATGGATACCGCGGGGCGGCAGCTGATTGAACAATCCATGGGTCTGGGCACGCAGGATGCGCTGCTGATACAGCGAGTCACTCAGGAATTGATCGATCTGGAGTCCCGACGCCGAAGTCTTGAAGAAAAACTGGGGCCCAATCATTCTCGCATCAGGGATGTGAAGGATCAGATTCTGGTCAAACAGACTTTCCTCAATCAGCAGCCACAGCTCCAGCGTCAGAAACTCGCAGAGCTTTCAAGAACAGAGATCGCTCCAAGGATGCGACAGGCGCTGAATCAGAGACTTCAGAAGAATCTGGCAGATGAGCAATCCATTCTTCAGAACAAAGAGGCCGAGCAGGCGAAGGCAGTGATTTTGTCCCAGACACTGACACAGCTTGCGGATCTCGATCGGAAGATTGATCAGCTGTATCGCCAGCAGGAAGAATTGGCGAACCATGCGGACGGTATTGGGCTGAACAAGGATCAGTTCATTCGAACTCAGGTCGCCAGTCCTCCGACGACCCCCACACGTCCGGTATCACCGCGGCTTTCGATCACCGGGATGTTGTCGCTGATGATGGGCACTGTTCTCGGTCTGTTGATTATCTGGGTTCTGGACATCATGGACGATCGCTTCCGAACCCCGGAAGAGCTGAAGATGCAGCTTGAGACACAGGTGTTGTCGATGATTCCTCGTCTGCCGGATTTGAGCGGTGAGGGCTTTGAGGCGGTGATGTGTCACATGAAACCACACTCCAAGGATGTGGAAGCGTTTCGAGCGTTGCGAACGAGCATTGAGTTCTCTCCGCAGGAAACCAGTCGGCTGGTCTGTACCAGCACTGAGCCGGGGGATGGAAAAACGACCGTATCGTCCAATCTCGCCGTCGCGTTCGCTCAGTCCGGGAAAAAGACACTGCTCATCGATGCAGACATGCGTCGCCCTGGTCTGTCAACTCTGCTCGCCATGCGCGACGATATCGGGTTGTCAAAGATTCTTCGAGGAAACGAAGATCTGGATGCTGTGATTCAGAAGAACCTTCGCACCACTGTCGTGGAGGGTCTCGACGTGATTTCCTGCGGCCCGCGGCCAGTGAATCCTGCGGAACTGCTGGCAGGCGAGCGATTTTCAAATCTCCTCGCGTGGGCGGAGACCAAGTATGAACAGATCATTGTCGATGCTCCGCCTGTTCTTGCAGTGAGTGATCCTGCCATTGTGGGGCGACTTGTCGACGCCGTTGTCCTGGTGGTTCGTCCCGACAAGGACCGTCGTCGCATGGTGATTCGCGCGGCTGAGACGCTGCGGACTCTCGGGTGTTCGCTGCTTGGTGTCGTGGTGAATCACCTGAGCAGCAATGATGCCGGTGGCTACGGGTATGGTTACGGCTATGGCTACGGTTATGGATATGGCTATGGTCATGATCAGGACGAACCAAACGAGCAGGAAGTCGCTCGAGGCCTCTCAGCTCTGGCCGGAAATGTTTCTTTCCCGTCGGCTGAGAATCGTGATCGTTCGAAGGCGGCGTGACATGCACGGATGCGGACCTCGTTCTTATCAGGTCTGTGTCATCGGTGTTGAGTCGTTAATGACGCTGTGACTTTCCTGACGATTCATTGGCCCTTCAAATCTGAACTCCCATGTCTGGCAAGTCGTTCATGAACTCTGTGAAGGTCTCTGGATTCGGCCAAGCCGTTTCATCGAGGTTGCCTGCAAAGCCAAAGCTGGTCTGGGCTGCGGATATTCTGATTGCCATCCTGCTGATTGTGTTCCCGTTTATTATGGGTGGTCGCGAGGCGTGGGGGCATCGAACGCTGATCACCCTGGCCATGTTGCTGGGG
>JBKDRW010000381.1:0-2766 GCA_046341255.1 Planctomycetota bacterium | reverse complement strand
CACTTTGATTCGCGACGCATGCTCGTTTCCGCCAGCATTGATAATGAACATTCTGACACTCACTGGCTGCGCAGTGACGTCGATCAGTTCATTTTTGAGCTGGCTGTCGCCTCAGGTGTGATTGCGTATCAGAAATGCTCTTACACGTTTGTCGCAGCCGTGGCCCCGAATCACTGGAGGATTTGCGGAACAGCATGCCATCAGGAAGTGGATATTGAAGCGGAATTCATCATTGACGCAACCGGTTCTGCCAACGCGTTGCTGACGCATCTTTCGGTTCCGGACATCACCCACGAATTGAAAACCAATTCAAGATCCCTCTTCGCACACTTTGCGAACACGCAGACGTGCGATCAGATGCTGCGACAGGCTGGTATCGATGTCAAGCCGTTTCCGTATCTGTGTGACGATGCCGCCGTGCATCAGGTTGTTCCCGATGGATGGATGTGGCAGCTTCGTTACGACGACAACTCGCTCAGTGCCGGCTTTATGATCGATCAGCGTCCGTCACGATCCCAGCGAGATGCAGCTCTTGAGTCTTCAGCAGGACCGGACGAATGGAAACGGAGAATTGGTCGCGTTCCGTTTCTGACAGAGCAATTTCGTCACGCACACATCGTTCGACCGGAATCTGGTCTGCAGAGCACGAAACGAATTCAACGTCTGGCAGCCTGCGGAGCCGGTGACAACTGGGCCGCTCTGACCAACTCCGTCGGCTTTATTGATCCGCTTCACAGCACCGGCATTGCGCACACATTGTTTGCTGTCTCAAGACTGGCTGACATCCTGATGTCACGGGATTCTGCAGCTGAGCGTCAGTCAAAGCTGTTCGACTACTCGCAGACGCTGGTTGAAGAGATCCGTTGCGTGGACGAACTGGTTGAAGGGTGCTATCAGGCCATCCCTTCATTTCGGCTCTGGTGCCTCTGGGGTATGCTCTACTTTGCTGCCGCCACCAGCATGGAACAGCAGCGCGATGGATCAACTCGCGTCAGCTTCCTGCGGGCGAACGATTGCCTCTTTCGCTCGATGCTGACCGAAGCCCGACATCGACTTCAGGAGACGACAGCATTCACAGGCGACACTCAGGCCCGCAGAATCGAATCCTTCGCCTGCTGGCTGAAATCAGCCATCGCCCCTTGGAATTCCGTCGGACTCTTTGACGACACCTGTAACGGACTCTATGAAAACACGGCCGCCCCGGCGAATGCTTGGTGACAGATGACAGGCACGGCCACTGGGCCACCGTGTGATAGTCCGAAGAAGTGAAAATTCGAGAATCAATTCGATGGGGTCAACGACCTGAGGCCAGATGCCTGACATCTTCTGAATGCATCTGGCCATGGGCAACTGCCTCACTCCGGCAATCGATCGGGGATTGAATCTCCGCCTCCTCCATACGATCACTTTGCTTCGGGCGGCAAACTCAAATACAGTGGGCGTTACGACCGATTCGACACAATCTCATCGGGAAGATGTCCTGACATGAAGATCTGCCGTATTGAAACACTTGTCTGTCACGCCCGGATGCGCAACTGGATCTTTGTCAAAGTCATCACTGACGAGCCGGGCTTATCTGGCTGGGGCGAAGCGACTCTGGAGTGGCACACGCGCAGTGTCGTGGGAGCGATTGAGGATCTGTCGCAGTTGCTGGTCGGCGAGGACCCACGACGCGTTGAGCATCTCTGGCAGATGATGTGGAGACAGCATTTCTGGCATGGCTCGGGGATCGTGCGTTCAACCGCCATTGCGGGCATCGATCTTGCCCTGTGGGATATTGTCGGCAAAGTGCATGGTGTCCCCTGTCATCAACTCTGGGGCGGTCCGGTTCGCGACTATATTCGACTGTATTGCCACCTCGGCGGCGGGTCCATGGAAAGTTTTTACGAGACTCCTGTGGACAATGCCAGACGATTTGGCGAACTGGCTCAGCAGGCAGTCGCTGATGGGTTTACGGCCTTCAAGTCGATGGCGGTACCATCGACGATGCCGATTGAGGGACTCAAACCGGTCAGGGCAGCAGAAGCGTGCGTTGCTGCTATGCGTGATGCTGTTGGTGGTGACATCGATATCATGGTCGATTGCCACGCTCGTCCATCTCCTGCGATGGGCATGCAGTTTGCGAAGGCGCTGGAGCCTTACGGGTTGTATTTCCTTGAGGAACCCTGCTGGCCGGAGAGTATTGAAGGACTTGCCGCAATCAATGCGGCGGTATCAACGCCAATCGCCACGGGCGAGCGGATGACTCATCTGGCTGCCTTTCGTGATCTGTTTGCCGCGCGCGGTTGTGAGATCTGCCAGATGGATATCACACACTGCGGCGGATTTACGGAAGCTCGTCGTGTGGCCGCACTGGCAGATGCCTATCGAATCGGACTCGCACCTCATAATCCTCAGGGCCCGGTCAGCACGGCAGCTTCGATCGAGTTTGGCTTTTCACAGCCGAGTTACATAATCTGCGAATCTGTTCATAGCGACGTGCCGTGGCGACACGACGTTGTTGAAGAAGGATATGTGGTGGATCTGAAGACGCGGACTGTTACTCCCAATACAAAGCCCGGGCTCGGGATTTCCGTCAACGAAGATGAAGTCCGGAGGCATCCATTTCAGCAGGAACTTCTGCAACGCGTCTTCAATCGTGACGGCAGCGTTGGTGATTGGTAGTTTGATCTGAGTCGTCGGTCGGCGACTGCAGATTGCCAGTTCCATCTCAGCGCGATGCCTGAGATGCCTGAGAATTCAAGTGCTCTGCATTGCTCAGAACAG
>JBKDRW010000380.1:0-31342 GCA_046341255.1 Planctomycetota bacterium | reverse complement strand
GATCTGTACAGAATGCAAACCGAATGCCCGCCGCATCAACCCGCGCTGGATTCTCCGGAGCAAAGTCCCAGTGAAGAAGGGATTCAAGCGTGGCGTCATCTGCAGCTTCCGGAGTCGCCACGTTAGGCGCTTTGGGAAAGGCCAGAGGAAGTATGAGCGTTCGTTTCGTGGCAGCGATCTCGTCGAGCCTTCGATATTCACTTCCGCTTCCCCTGATGATCAGGTTCAGCCCGAACTCTGCAGCAAATCGATCGGCTCGAAGCGCAAACTGCTCATTCGAAGCGGAAACGATGACAGGCATGGAGCCGTCAATCACCGGCTGAAGTGAAGCCAGTGCGTCATTCTTCTCCGGCAAGGGGAGCGCTGGATCAGCAGCACTTGCCGCCTGTGCATCCCGATACCATTGAGCATCGTACATCGCCTGACGAGCCAGCGCGACGGCGCCCATAGGACTTCCGGGGAATCCTGTTCCACGTCGCCGAGAAGATAGGGTCAGCAGGATATGCTGAGTGGCATCTCGCTTCAGCAACGTTGTGTTTGTCTCCCCCCCGGAAGTTGTCACCAGCGCGCTGGTGCCGCGAACAACGCCCTCAGCCGGAGCCACCAACTGTGCAACAAATCCCTGTTTCCGGAGAGTGTTCAGGTCTTCGCTCGGAAGTATTTGGTCCGCGACGGAAAGCTGGGCCGTGACCTGACTGTTCCAGTATCTTGCTGATCCGTTCAATCGATCGCTGCTGACGGTTTGCTCTGAGTACGAATCAATGAATCCGGGATAGATTGTTTTCCCGATCAGCGAGATTTCTTTGGCATCCGCAGGGATCTTTACGTCGCCGACGGCTTCAATCTTGCCTTCGCGAATGACAATGGTTGCAGAGTCCAGCGTGACTTCCGGGCTGACGATGACTCTCGCTCCGGTCAATGCAAAGACATCTGGCGGATGGCTTCTCAGTGTCTCCTCTGGCGTCGAGGTCTGGTCTGCTTGCGCCTCGCTGGCTGTTGGTCCCAGTACGCCGATCAGCAGGAGTAAGGAAATCGAGAGAGTGATCATAGCACGCAACATCGCGAACGAAACCTTGTTCCGGAGTTCCTCTGGAGCAGGCGCGATGAGACTTGCGAGATTCGACGAAGCGAACTGGCCGCGGGATTCCGCTCGGGCAATCGTCTCCCGACTGCCTATGCCTGCTCACTTGCCGAGAACCGCGAGTTCCCGGCTGTACTTCCAGATCGGGAGTTGGAGGATTTGCAGAAAAACGAAGTGCCCGACTCGCCTTGGAAAGATCAGGGTATTGCCGGAGGAGTGAGTGTCTACTGGGAAGCGGGTGAATTTGGTGGATTGGGGTTAATTTGGCTGAAGCTGGGTGCCAGAATGATCCGATGCGCAACGCGCGGTTTCCAGCGTTGGTCGCTTGTGTGTACATTTGATCATTTTTTGGCCTGGGCCCGCGAACCTGTCCCGAAATCGGAAGCGTCATTTGTGTCAAGGCTGCCTTCACGTTAAACTGCTATGTTTCAAAAAACCGGTGTTCTCGCACGCTGAGAGACCTCAGGGGGGCCAAATCGCGATGGCTTTTTGTGTTCCAGTGCTCGCCGGTGTCTGGCCGATCGTCGAATAGTTCTTTTCAAGTAATCAGGAATTAACAAGTGCCTCCAGCTTTGGCAGCGAATCTTCACGAAATCCTGAACTCCGAAAATCCTCTGACGCAGAATGATCTCACTGCGCTTGAGACGGCAGTCTCTGGTTCACAGCTTACTGAAGTGCGTCAGGGTGTGGGCGATCTGGCTCGTCGCGTTGAGGCTGGAGAGAAGTCCGAGGGAGTGCTTGCGAGGGCGGGGGTCGGTTCTTATCTGCTGGCACGTCAGTCTCAGGCCGACCGTATTCTTTCGCAAGTCACAAAAGATGGCGTGGCGATGTTCGTTCACGGTCAGTGCCTGATTGCTCTGAACCGTTCGGAGGACGCTTCCGCCCGTTTCGAGCAGGCCGGCAAGGCGGGCTTTGATCCGGTGGGCTGTGCGCTTCGCCGTGCGGGTGCGATCCGTGCTGCGGGCCGCGTTGACGAGGCGGAAAAGTTGCTTCGCAGCGTTGCTGCATCGGCTGCAAGCCGAGCTGAATACTCGTTTCAGATGGGTTGCATCTGGGCTGATCGTGGCGATGCTTTGACAGCTGTCGAGTATTTCGAGCGGGCTGTGGATATGGATCCCCATCACTCGCGCGCGTTGTTCTGGCTTGCTGCGGAGAACTCATTGCGTGGCAATGATGAGGAAGCGATTCGGCTTTACGAGCGGTCGCTTTCCAAACCGCCTTTTTTTGTGGGAGCATTACTGAACCTGGGCCTGCTTTATGAAGACCGCGAGAACTATCACGCTGCGGCATTCTGCTTCCGCCGCGTTCGTGAGTACGATCCGACCAACGAGTTTGCGGCTCTTTATCTGAAGGATATCGATGCGGCTCAGGGTGAGATCTATGACGAGGACTCTGCTCGTCAGGAAGCCCGCATGAAGCATCTGCTGGGACGACCAGTGACCGATTTCGAGCTTTCGGTTCGAAGCCGAAACTGTCTGGCTGCGATGAACATCAATTCACTCGGAGATCTGACAGAGGTCAGCGAACAGGAGTTGTTGGCTGGAAAGAACTTCGGCGAAACTTCGCTGATGGAAATTCGCGAATTGCTGGCTGCTCATGGACTACGAATCGGGCAGAACCTGCATAAGATTCATTCTCGTGAACATATTGTCGATCAAAACCTGTCTCCAGAAGAGCAGGCGATGATGAACAAATTGGTTGCGGATCTGAACCTGTCTGTGCGGTCGCGGAAGTGCATGAGTCGACTTAACATTCAGACGATTGGTCAATTGGTTTCGCGTACTCCTGATGAACTGCTTGCCAGCCGTAATTTTGGTGTGACTTCGTTGAACGAGATTCGCCAGAAACTTTCCGAGATCGGTATGAGACTTCGAAACGATTGACGCTGAAACTGCGACCGATCTTCTGGAGTCTCCGGACCCCAGTAACCCGGTGGTGTAATGGTAACACAACAGATTTTGGTTCTGTTTTTCCAGGTTCGAGTCCTGGCCGGGTTATCCGATTGAGATAAAGCCCCGAGGCGCCTTAGGTGCCTCGGGGTTTTTTGATTGCGGAATGATCGTGAACGGTTGATGCCACTGAACCTCCGCCCCGCCGGCCGAAGCCGAGTGAGTGTGTTGTTGGTGGGTGACGGAATTGGATGCGGTTCGGATTCAGGAGATTGTGAAATGATGTCTTACTGTCTGGATTGCACATGAATTGGTTTGAACAATTGACAGGCTTTCGCGAAACCGGTCGGGAGATTGTGCGAGCGTCTTTGGAGATTGACGGAATCAGGCTGCGCTCCAGCGTGAATCAGCGGGAGTATCAGTTCGGCGTGCTGGAGATTCCTTCGCTTGCGGAACTTCGCGAGAAGTGTCAACTCATCAACGCAATGCGTCGTCCGTTGACGGTGCAGGAAGTGGTCGGCGATGTTCAGGATCTGCATTGTGATCCGATGAATGCTGGTGGTATGTTCCAGGTCGCGTCTCAGTTCAACTTGCTGGAGATGACTTCGCCAAACGTGACACCCGAGGACGGGGTCTCGATTTACGAGTCGGATAGAACGCAGGGGCCAGCCTGTGCCATTGCCTGTGGTGCCGGAACGATTTATCGAAACTACTTCATTCCTGTTGGCGACCAGATTGGGCAATGTGCTGAGCGTCAGATTGACTGTCTGTCCGATTTAGGAAAAGCATTGGGGAATCAGGACCACCATTTGTGGACGATGCGGAACGGCTACGCGTTGCCGACGAGGAAGGGGCTGAATCGAGTCCGTATGGAGTTAAGTTCTGCAGATGAAAATCGCAGGGATCATCTGCGCAGTCTGCTTCGAATTGGCGTGCATCGAAATACTCAGGTCACTTTGCAAGACTGTCAGCACGTCGTGACGCAGGCATACTGTTCGGCGGTACCGATTTCGTATTCCGGACTAGAGGCATCATTGTGGGAGCCATTCGCTCAACTGATTCTTGAAGCTGCCTACGAAGCGACATTCTGCGCAGCGGAATTGAATGCGGCTGAGACGGGGAATCCTCGCTTGTTTCTGACACTGCTGGGTGGCGGAGCATTCGGAAATAATGAGCAGTGGATCGTGGCTGCAATAAGGGGGGCGATGGAGCGGCATCGCATGTCAGGACTGGACGTGTCGATTGTCAGTTTCAGGCAGCCTCGCCGGGCAATTCGGGAACTTGTTGAGCGGTTTGGGAAGTCGATTTCCGCGTGAACGTTTCCGCATCCATTCGAAGCAGTCGGTTCAGGAACACCTTGAATATGCCTGGTAGAAAGGAACAGGCTCAGATTTTGATATGATTGTCAGGGTCTGTTTGAAGTGATTCAAGGCTGGCTTGTTGCCTGAGTCTTTGCTGGCTGAATCGAAGGTCGGCGATGAAGCGAGGCAGGTAAAGGGTCTGTCTATGGAGCGGTTCGTCGGGCATAAATCCCGGAAGCCCGTGAATGTGTTCAGAAAGATCAGATGCGGAGATGGCCCACCCTTCTACTGTGGCCCATCCAAACACGACGGTCAGATCGCGGCCGTCGCGATCCACGTGGATCCAACGTGTGAACTCGTCGGAGAAGTCAAATGGCAGAAAAAGCGCTTGGCCATCGCTGAGGCTGCTCAGCCATCGAATCCATTCGGTCACAAGCTGAAGAGTTCCGGTGGCCGGACGAAATTCGTCATGGTCTCGGTCCGGCTGGAGTCCGAGATAATAGCTTTCACCAAAACGCAATTCTGATCCGACTCGAACTTCGATCCGGTTGTCGGAATTTAATGTGACTGCTACGTTCTGCATGGAGAAAACCTGTTATTGAAGCATCCCATCTGATGCGACTGACTTCGCTCATCCCACCCGACGGCGGTGAGTCGTACGAAAGAAGAATTGACATCTGGTCTCGGAGCCAGCAATGTCTGTTTCCCACTGGCGTGCCATCGTACGCGTTTTGGTGTCGCCCGTGAATCCAGAAGTTGACCTTCGCCTGGAGATGTTTTCTGATGGGTGGTAAGTACAAGCCGGCTGACATCGTTCAAATGAATCGAAAACGCTGGCCGGAAGTTTCCGCGAAATCGAAGATTATTGGACGGAACTTTAAGTTATCTGCGTGTGAAGAGCAGGAGACGTTGATGCATGCATTTCGGTATTCAACCCTGCTTGTGTTGGGATTCATTCTGGTTGGGGCACATAGTGCTGCCGATGACATTGATCGTGGTCATGTGTTGTCTCCGGATGGGACGCCGGGAACGATCATCCTTGCAGGCGGACGTTCAATTCCCGCGGCGGTCGCTGACATCCTGAAGGAAGAAGTTGCCGGGGGATCTGTGGTTGTGCTGGCCCATGCGGCGGAAGATCGAGATCAGGCTGTTTCATCGTCAGAGCAATGGCTGCATCAACTGGGAATTTCCTCAGTGGTCGTCGCACCGTACTCAGGAGATCGGGATGCGTTTCAATCGCAAACTCTTGGCGCGATTCGGCAGGCTCAAGGTGTCTGGATTATCGGCGGGCAGCAGACTCGACTTGCGGAAGCATTTTCCGGTTGTGCAATCGAGTCTGAGCTTCAGCAACTGCTGGCTCGAGGTGGTATCGTTGGAGGAACGTCCGCAGGCGCCGCGATCCTGTCGAAAGTCATGATTGCTTCCGGCATGACAGAGCCAGATATTTCGGTGGGCTGGGATGTTGTCGCTGACTGCATCATCGATCAGCACTTCACGGAGCGACAACGAGAGTCGCGGTTGAAGCTTGCGGTACAGAAAACTCCCTGCGTCTTCGGGCTGGGAGTTGACGAAGATACAGCTGCCGTGATTCGCGGGCGGCAAATGAGAGTTGTTGGTCGGGGAGCGGTTTCTGTTGTGTTTCGCGCAACGGCGTTGCGTGAAGGACTTGTGTCGCGAATCGAGTCTGGTGATGTGGCCGACGTCACTCAACTTCGACGTGCGGCCCTGTCGCGTTCGACGGAGAGGGTTGAGCAATTTGCTGAGCCAGTGATCCCGCGTGTCGAGCAGGGATCTCTGGTGATTGTTGGCGGAGGCGGTCTGCCTGATGAAATCGTCCATCGGTTTGTCAATCTGGCCGGTGGTCGTAAGGCTCGAATTGTCGTTCTCCCGACAGCAGTGAGTCGCGATGAAACGTCCGTGGAGATTCCCGGATTTTTCAAGGGAGCTGATGTCGAACGGGTTACCGTTCTTCCGCAGCGAGGCCTTGAAATCAGCTCGGACGAGTTTCAGTCAGCAATGAAAGAGGCGACAGCCGTTTGGTTTGGCGGTGGTCGACAGTGGCATTTTGTTGATGCTTATGAAGGGACCGGCGCCGTAGAGTTGTTTCGCGATGTGCTTCGTCGCGGTGGAGTGATTGGCGGCAGTTCAGCCGGAGCGACGATTCAGGGAGAGTTCCTTGTTCGAGGTCACCCGCTTGGCAACACTGTGATGATGGCCGAAGGCTATGAGCAGGGATTTGCGTTTTTCCCAGGTACAGCGATTGATCAGCATTTCTCTCAGCGCCGCCGCCAGCCTGATCTGATTCCGGTGATCCAGCGTTATCCCGGATTGCTGGGAATCGGCATTGATGAGAGCACGGCAATCGTTGTGTCTGGCTGCAATGTCGAAGTTGTTGGTGATCATGCTGCGCATTTCCTGACGACGAGGAGTGCTGCTCTGCCGCAGGCTGCCGATCAGGCTGATTCGCGGGATCTCAGCCTTACACCAAACCACTATCGCACAGTTCAGTCAGGAGAGCGACTTGATCTGAGCGACCTGTTTGGCTCTAAATGATGCCTTTTCGTACAGATCAAACCATATCTCGATGTGATCAGGATGAGGGGAATCTGAGACTTTCACGGGGGCAAGCTGTCATGCGGTACCTCATCGCAGCAAGTGTTCGAGGCTTATCGAAAGCAAGCCAAGGATTAGTCATGATGGCCCCAGTGATTGTGTGTTCAATGGCCGTCATTGGGTTTTGTCTTCAACCGTGCTTTTCACAAGAGGCCGGAAGTGCCTGCGGTGCAGGCTGCAGTCAGGACGTCCATTCTGCCTGCCGAGTGGAGTGGATGCTGGCAGGGTCAGGTCACGAGTCAGGTATCCGGCGGAGCCAGCCAATCATTCGGGATGACTCTTGAGATACTTCCTACGGAAGAATCGGACCAGCTTTCGTGGACGATCACATACGACGGATCGCAGGGAAAGAGCGAGCGACCGTATCGTCTTGTGGCAGTGGATGCAGCAGAAGGCCACTTTGTAATTGATGAACGGAATGGGATTCGTATCGATGCCGTGCTTATCGATAATTGTTTTTCCAGTCACTTCGTCGTTGGCGGACAGCGACTATGGTCGACATATCGTCTGACATCGGGTGATGCCGGTCCGGAGATATGGTTTGAATTGATGACGTCAGACGACGGTACTGCGACGAAGTCTGGCAGCAAAGACGGCAACTCCGAGGTGACGAGCCTGAAAACTCGTAGCCGTCAGTCCGCAGTGTTGCGTCCAAACCCAGTCAGTGGAGGGGTCGATTTAAGCAAGCTCCCTGCGTGGACCAAACTGGAGACTGAGCCATACCGAGGGAAGCAGGACGATATCTTCTTCATCAATCCCGCGGTCGGTTGGTATGTGAATGGAGCTGGCAAGATCTTCAAGACCATAAATGGCGGTGAGTCGTGGGTTCTGCAGTTACACAAGCCAGGGACTTATTTCCGATGCATTGCCTTTCTTGACGAAAACATTGGCTTCGCCGGGAACATCGGTCCTGATTATTTCCCCAACGTCAGCGACACGATTCCTCTGTGTCAGACCAGCAACGGCGGCGATCCGTGGACAGAGGTAACTACCATCGAAGGCCCGCCCATTGTCGGGCTCTGCGCGCTGCAGGTGTTGCATGAGCCTTTTGTGAATGCAGGGCAACTTGAAGAGAGAGTGCGGGTCATCGGAGTTGGTCGAGTCGGTGGTCCGACGGCCATGATTATATCTGATGATCTCGGCAAATCATGGCAGCAGATCTCCCTGGCGGAATCCGCTGCGATGGCATTTGATGTGAACTTTTTCAATCGAAACGAGGGTTTCATGGCTGCTGCTGCCAATACCGACGTCGCAGAGTCAAATGCGTTGATTCTTTCCACGTCTGATGGCGGCAGAACATGGACGAAAGCTGGACGTCCGATCGCAGACGACAATCGTTGCAGCCTGAGTGTTGCTTCGAAACACTCAGGATTTTGCCATCAATGGATCCAGCGCACCTTCGGACAATTGCTCGCGAAAGTATCCCGCCATCTGGTGACCCTCCGGCGGGGTGATGTCTCTACATGCCACACCGACTTTCAGTGTCTGCGACTCATCCTGGCCCGTGGTAACCGAAGCTGAGATGGCGACTACTGCGATGATGACGCCCGGGACTCTCCGGAAGGCTACGCTGTTTTTGGGACCGATTCCATGCATTAGCGGGCTCCGGATCAAGACTGCCGCGGGCAGGACTTGCTGGAGTGATCAGCGAAAGACATTCGCAGGAAACAAAGAGAAGAGCAACGATCTGCGGGAAGTTCCCAGGGGCAGTGGTTTGCTGAAAGAATTTTTCCCGCTGAAGCAGTGTCACGTGCTACGGCCGCAGAAATCCCCAGGCAGCGGCGAGTGCGTCGGCGGCCTGTTCGACGTCAGTGATTTCGCCCCATGGTCCGTTGCGCAGAAACGCATGAGCAAATTCGTGCGCAATCACGTAGGAGGCAAACGACTCCTCACACGTCGACAACTTCAGTCGAAGAACAACACAGCGTGTTTCAAAACCGATCGGGCCGGGAGTGGGCATGAAGAGAGTCCAGCCTTGCCCTGGTGTGTAGTTGTCAATTGTAACGCGAAACCGATGATCGCTCAGAAAGTCCAGTTGAACGTCTTCCGGAAGTTGTTCGAGGACGCGCAGCACTCGCTGATGAAGTTCGCTGAAGGGTTCAAGTTCTCTGGTGATGTCGCTGTAGCGATGAGAGTCGATGGATGGCTGCATGGGTTCAGATTTGTCCGGGTCTGGTTTGGCAGGGCAGATTCTTTTCTTCATCCGAAAAGAATCCGGGAATAAACCGGTAGATTGTGTCAAGCTGTGAGGGATCATGGCTGGTTGCTGGAGATCAACTCCACAGCAAACATCAGTCCAACGGCGCCGCCACGATCATCTTTGCCATTGATGGCGGGTCGGTCGAAGTAATCCTGCAAAGTCTTCTGTTTGCCTGTGCCTGTGCAGACGTTGGTCAGATCTCCGTTGGCGTTTGTGCGGGATTCGATGGCCAGCCAAGCTCGATCAATATTTGACTGATAATCTTCGCGATCCAGCCAGCCTCGGCGAATTCCTCTCGCCATCGAAAACGCAATCATGCACGTGCAGGAATACTCATTGTAGCTTTCCGGGTGATCAATCACCTGGTGCCAGCAGTGGGTTCTGGAATCCTGAAGAGGCTTCAAAGCAGCAATATGCTTTCGGAATTCTTTCAGCAGGGGCTCAAATGCCGGATGGTCATCTGGCCATTCGCTCAAAGACAGGGCGAGACCGAGCGCCGCAAATCCATTTCCTCTTCCCCACGCCGCATCACACAACGGAGAATGTCGATAAAGACCGTCTTCACGAAGACAAAATGTTCGCATTGATGCGAGATGAATGGCAGCAGCGTCAAAGTAACGCCGATCGCCGGTCAGCTTTCCGGTCACCGCCAGAATGGGACCGGCCATGAAGACGGCATCACTCATTTCGCTGTGAAAAGGCATGGCGTCCAGCGCCTTTCCGGAATCATCAAAGATCTGATCCGCCGCACTGCGACATAAGGCGATCCATCGTTCACGTTCCGCCCCCGATGATCTGTGGGCGAGAGCTGCAAAAATCAGATGTCCAGCTTGCTCACTTCCTGACTTTGGAACAGGTGACTTTTTCCCCGTTCGAAATGGCTCCATGATCAATCGGACTTCGGAAGCAAATCGGGTTTCCCCGAGAATCTCCGTCATTTCGAGTTTTGCTACGAGAGGCAGTGCCGAAATATAAGAGACCTGTTCGAGCCTATGGCCGTAGGCGCTCGCCAGTTGCTCGGCGACTGTTTGAGGCGAACGACACTGCGCGAAGGTCCGGCTTGTGGAACCGGCGAAGACAAAGACGGTGATCAGCAGCAAATGGAACCACCGGCCTCGAGGCATCGCGTCGCGGCGAGCTTCATCGCGGCGAGAGTGTCCCATCGCCTCCCTGCCGCCGGTCAGCAGGCTTTGTGACTTTGCATTTGCTTTCAATGTCTCGCCAGCAGCAACCTGAGTGATGGTCCGCTCTGCAGAATCTCGAGTGGATGTCCGTTCAATGGCCGACCGAAACTGAAAAGAGACGAGGCAGTCACCGCGAATCCGCAATGATTCCCACAGCTCGAAGCGACTTTTTGCTGTCGACATGTTCTGGCTCTGTTTCCTGTTCATGTCGCTGATCACGACAGAATTCTCCAGTTGTCCGATTCGCGTAAGGTCTTCCAGTTTAGACATTGTGCGATCTTGGATGCTGCGATCCGCGGAGGCCAACGCCCGAAATCTTCGCATGTCAACGGACGAAAGTGACCCGCGTCACGATTCGTCATCGCCTCTTGGAAACAACCTTCGAACAATAACAGCGAGTGACAAAGTCCAGAGAATGGTCAGCGCAAGGCAGAGACCAGCTTTGGGCCATTGTTTGAAAATCACGTAACCAATTCCCGGTAGAATTGTGTACACAAGAGCCGTCGCGAATAGAGCGGCGATAATCTGCAGCTTGAGATTATCGGGAGATAAAACAGACGGCAGCTGAGATGCGATGGGTTTCCATCCAGGGCCGCTCGGGCGAATTCTCCTGTAGAAATCTGCAAGTACATCAGATTGTTCCGGCGGTGTGAGCATGGTTACTGTGATCCACGTCACGATCGTCATCGCGGCGACAAGGGCCATGATGACTTCGTCGCCGGGAGGTTCTGCAAAGAATCTGCCATCGCCAATCAGTTTCGACTGAGCCCAGTCGCTGTGCAGGATAAGGTAGTAGCCGAGGGATGCACACATAGCAGCGATTTCCGTCCAGGCGTTGATTCTCCACCAGAACCATCGCAGCATGTAAACCGTGCCAGAACCCGCCCCCAGGGCGGCCAGCATCTTCCACGCGGCATCAACGCTGACGCCTTTGTTCTTCATAATCCAGCCACTGCTGCATCCGAGAACGAGTACAATTGCCGAAGACACTTGGGAATACTTTGAAAGCTGCCGCTCGGTCGCATGGCGAGCAAAGAGCGGCTGAATAAAATCACGGACAAGATACGATGCCCCCCAGTTCATCTGAGTGCTGATCGTCGACATGAATGCGGAAAAAAATGCGACCATGATGAGGCCGCGAAGTCCCGACGGGCTGACTTCGCGCATGACCATCGGATAACCAACACCGGGATCGGTTAAAGTTCGCAGATTCGGAAACATGGCCAGCGCAGCAAAGGCCACCAGAATCCATGGCCATGGTCTTAAGCAGTAGTGAGCAATCTGAAACCACAATGTGGCCAGAAGCGAATGCCGCTCGTCCTTTGAAGATGCCATGCGTTGAACAACGTAGCCACCTCCGCCCGGTTCAGCACCTGGATACCACGTTGCCCACCATTGGATTCCGGCCATGATCAGAAATACGTGAAGAGGCATCCAGGGCTTGTCGACCGTGAAATCCGGTATGAACGAAAACGCTTCTTCGCCGGACGGGCCAAAGTTTCGAACAACCTGTTCGTGCATCGCAGAGATGCCGCCCACGTGATCGACAGCCACTACCGCAAGCCAGATGCATCCAATCATGGCCAGCACAAACTGTACGACGTCAGTGACGGCAACTCCCCACATGCCGGAGATCGTCGAGTACACTCCAACCAGCAGGATCATGACGCCAACCACGATCCACGATTTTCCGCTGGCGCCCTCGGTGGATTCGTTCGAGAAGAACAGCGTCTGGTCGGTTACTGTCAGCATCGCGCCAACAACCCAGCCCACAATAATCGGATTGACAATCACAGAGAAATAAAGAGCCCTCGCATAACGCAGCCACTTAGCCGGTTCACCACCATATCGCAGGCTGATGATTTCTACGTCTGTCATGACTTCGGATCTGCGCCAGAGTCGTGCGTAGACAAATACGGTCACCATGCCTCCCGCTGCGAAGGCCCACCAGAACCAGTTTCCCGCCAGTCCGTTTTTCGCCACAAGTCCGACAACAGCCAGTGGAGTGTCAGCGGCAAAGGTCGTTGCGACCATGGATGTCCCAGAGATCCACCACGGCAAAGCACGTCCCGAAACGAAATACTCCGCGAGGCTTTCCCCGGCGCGATTTCGGAATTTCAGGCCGATCCATGTGCACAGGGCGAAGTAGCTGAGGATCACCACCCAGTCAATCAGGGTCAAGCTCATGGACTGTCAATCCTCGTTACAGAAACTGACCTGAAGTCCGATTCAAGGTGGTGAAGCTCCAGGGACTGAGGGGACTGAATAGCCATGGATTGCGTGGCAGCAAAGATCAGATTGCTCTGGTTCATTCTGCTGAAGTGCTTCCGCGGGACGCATGATGCATCGTCAGAGAAACAGTTCTGCTTTGCACGCACTCAAGACCTGCCATCCCCGGATTTCGAATCAAGATGATGGTCGATTTTTGCCCTGATCTCTTCGAGCGATCCCTTGATCGTACGGCCGTTGACCTTGCAGGCGTATCGCTTTTGAACACCAGTTCGGCCGAAGCCCTGGGAAAAAGAATGATCCTCTTTGATCTGATGCTCCCGATAGGTGATCCCGCTTTGCTTTTCCTTAGCCATCGACTTCAATTCCTGATTACGTTTCAGATATCACAGAACCATCCAGCATGTCGTTTCAGGATGTTACAGATTGTCAGTCCTGATTGGAACGGGATCCGAGGTCTTTCCGGGTGCTGGTGGGAAGACCTTGCGATTCGATTTTGCTTCTGTTGTTGTGAAAACTGGCTTTTGCTTCGCAACTGGCTTCAGATGAAAATTGACCGGTCGTGTTGCTGTTCGGAAGTCTTGGTGTCCAGATCAGGACGTTTACGATCTGTCTTTGATTATTCCGCAAACCCTTGTCCGTCCTCAGCAGAGTCCAGTCGATGACCAAACATCTTTCCGTGCCCTTTATTCTTCTGTTTTGTACTTCCATGTTGCAGGCTTCAACCGGAGGTGATCCGTCCAAGCCGATTCGAGTTTTCATTCTTGCTGGTCAGTCGAACATGGAGGGTACGGGTTTCGTCGAGGCTGATCCGAAGCGGAATGAAGGTCGTGGCAGCCTCGAGTATCTCGTTCGCAACTCATCCACTGCGGAGAAGTTTGGACATCTGAAAGATGCAAATAACAAGTGGGTCATTCGCGATGACGTGTTTATTTCATACCTCGATCGCAAAGGCCCGTTGACTGTGGGCTTTGGTGCGAAGCAAGACCGCATCGGTCCTGAGCTTGGATTCGGCTGCGTTGTCGGCGACAAAATTGATGATCCCGTCGTCCTGATCAAATGTGCGTGGGGCGGGAAGAGTCTTGCAGTCGATTTCCGTCCGCCTGGAGCTGGCCCCTTGCCGTATTCTCTTGGCGAGAAAGGTGATGCTGAGCTCGAGGCCGATCCGGATATTGTCGGCCATTACTACCGCGATACGCTCGCTCGTACGCGGATCGCACTGCAGAATCTGCATGAGTTCATTCCTGATGCAAGGGAGCGTGGCTATGTCATTGCAGGGTTCGGATGGCATCAAGGATGGAATGATCGTATTCATGACAGGCACAATGCCGAATATGAGAGCAACATGGTTCAGTTTATCCGGGATATCCGACACGATCTCGGTGTGAACAAGCTTCCGTTTGTGATTGCCGAAACAGGAATGACCGGCCCGGATGAAACTCATCCGCGAGCGATTTCGCTGATGAAAGCCCAGGCCGCGGCGGCCAGTCAGTCTGAATTTGAGGGCAACGTCGCCTTGGTCAGGACTCGCGAGTTTTGGCGCCCGAAAGATCAGTCTCCGACCGGTCAGGGTTACCACTGGAATACCAACGCGGAAACGTATTATCTCATTGGAGAGGCAATGGGGCATGCAATGCTGAAATTGATGGAATAGGAGTTTGCGGATTGCTGCAGATTCATCCTGCTGCGGTTGTTGATCTGCGGCGGATTGTCCGCTGGAGGTGGGTCTTTGAAACGCAGTATTCACGGGTCGCTGCCTGTGAGGAAGTTGTCCGGGAGCATCAGTGGGGTGCCGGATATCGACAGACTGATTGAACCACCTGATCCAGGTGTATACCTGAAGGCGTTCGTTCGTTTCCGATCCTCGCGACGTGGCACAGAATTGTGGCCTGCTGCGTGATGTCAAGGACTTCGCGTAATAGACCGAGACTGGGCACTGTAAAGTTGATGTGAACTTGAAATGACTGTTGCTTTGCGAGTCCTGATCGTGTGACTATTCCCGCTCTGCAAGCCCGTCCGGGTGAATTCCCGGGCGTCGCCGAACAGGACGTTTTGACGGTCTGGAAATCGGTTTCTCTGATTATTTATGGATTTCATTGGGGACTGACGAAACCTGCTCTACACGGAGCGAACAACCTAGACAGGCGGACTCAATTGTCGGCGCAAGGCGAAACGCGCTACATTGCGTCCCAATCCATTGAACTTTGATCTCCGGAGAATTCCCATGCAGTCTCCTTGCAAGCTTCTGATTCTCGTGTCAACCGGTGCGGTACTTTTCGGAATACCCTCTATGACTTGTGCTGATGATGGCATGTTCCCGATGAGCGAATTGCCGAACCTGGACCTCAAGGCACGAGGCCTCGATCTGAACGCCGAACAGCTCTTCAATCCGAATCAGGTCAGTATCGTCGACGGGATCTGCCGAGTGAACGGTTGCACCGGATCGTTCGTATCGTCGGAAGGGCTGATCATCACCAATCATCACTGTGCGTTTGATGCGATTCAAAAGGCAAGCACGAAAGAAAGTGATCTTCTGGCGGGTGGCTTCAATGCAAAGTCAAGGGCGGAAGAAATTCCAGCTCCCGACTATCAAGTTCGCATTACGGAGAACTATCGAGACATCTCTTCTGAGGTTCTTTCGGCCGTTCAGGAAGGAATGTCATTTCTGGACCGAACGAAAGCGATCGAAAAGCGTCGCAAGGAACTGGAACTTTCGGCCGAGAAGGCGAATCCCGGACTGCGAGCGGAAGTCGCAGAGATGTTCGCCGGTAAGACATATGTGCTGTTTCTTTACACATATCTGAAAGATGTGCGTCTGGTCTTTGCTCCACCAGTGTCGGTTGGCAACTTTGGTGGTGAAGTGGACAACTGGGAGTGGCCTCGTCATACAGGCGACTTTTCATTTATGCGGGTTTACACCGCTGCTGATGGTTCTTCGGCAACCTATTCAAAAGATAATATTCCATACAGGCCGAAGCGATTTATTCAGGTTGCTCCTGAAGGCATCGATGAAGGCGACGCCGTCTTTCTTCTCGGTTATCCAGGCAGAACGTCCCGACACAAGACTGCGAGTTTCCTGAGATTTGAGCAGGCAGTACGTCTTCCGGCGACCGTGGCCCTGTATCAGTGGCAGATCAGGGAAATGGAAAAAGCCGGCGCTCAGGATCGGTCGGTGGCTTTGAAACATGCATCGCGAAGCAAGTCTCTGGCAAACGTTGAGAAGCGGTCCCGAGGTCAACTGCTGGGACTTCGACGAGCTGGTATCGTGGAGAAACGATCAGCTCAGGAAGCAGAGCTTCAGAAATTTATTGACAGTGATCCGGATCGAAAGGCCAAATATGGAAACGTGCTGCAGGAGATCAACGCTGTCTATGCAGAAATGGCTGAGGTGGGGGAACTGGAAATCCATTTGGTTCAGCTGCGACAGGCCTGCAGGGCTGCAGCATTTGGTTTTTTCGTGTATGACGCGGCTGTTGAGCGAGCGAAAGCAGATCTGGAGCGAGAAGTTCCATATATGGATCGCAACTTCGCGCAGTCCACGCAGGAACTGAAAGTTTCATTGTCCGACTGGCATCCGCCAACGGATCGAATCATGCTGTCCGGCATGCTGCAGCGACTCAGCATGATGAAAGGCGCGGCCGAGATTTCAGGCTTAAAACCTTTTCTCCCGGATCAGGCGGAGATCGAGGGCAGAGTGGTCCAGTTGATTGCTCAGACTAAGCTGGGGGATCCGGTATTCATTGATGAATGTCTGAAGAGTTCTGCTGTGGAGATCCAGCAGACGAATGACCCACTGTTAAAGATGATTGTGGGGCTTTATCCGACCTGGATTCAGTTGCGAGATGCTGACAAGGCCCGTGACGGACGTCTTGGACAGCTTTATGGATTGCTGATGGATATCAAGAGGGAATTCCTCGCGACCAGTTTCGTTCCGGATGCCAACTCAACACTGCGATTCACCAGCGGTCGGGTGAAATCCTATTCTCCGGCGGATGCGGTGATTCGAACTCCCATTTCCACGCTGGCGGGTGTGATTGAAAAGACGACTGGCGTTGAACCCTTTGATACGCCAGATGCAGTACTGAAAAAATATGCAGCAGGAGACTTCGGGAGATTTGTGCATCCTCGGCTTCGTCAGGTCCCCGTGGCGATCCTGTATGACACAGACACGACGGGTGGAAACTCCGGGAGTCCGGTGCTCAATGCGAAGGGGCATCTCGTTGGCGTTAATTTCGATCGCTGTTTCGAGGCAACAATCAACGACTTTGGATGGAACAAGGACTATAGCCGATCCATCGGGGTTGATATCCGGTATGTGTTATGGATCACCGGAACCGTCTACGAGGCGACTCATTTGCTTGATGAAATGGGAGTGAATTGAGAATCCGGCCTGACAGAGTTGTGGTTGGTCGCAGCAGCCTGCCTCGTGTCTGGAAGTTCCTGATGAACTCCGCATCGGACCTATCTGTGTGCTCCTGTGTGTGATCAAGCAGATCAGAACCGCTTCTGGTTTTCTGAACAAAGCCATTTTCAGATTTGTCCTTCTGGGGGATTTGTCAAGAACGTTCAGGCATCGCTAAGAGATCATCTGCGATGCTTGTCAAATAGTCGAGCACTGAATTACGAAGGGTTTAGTGGTTTGAAACTCGTCCCGCTGCAGGATGTGTTTCAATTTCTGTCGCTGTATGCAGTGGAGTCAGGATCATGAACTCACTGCCTGATTCAACAAATCCGTTGACCGCTGATTCCAGCAATCCCTTCGAAGTGTCGCCATTATTTCAGGGAGCCAAGGTACAGGGGCAGCAGAAGGTTCCACCGTCATCGTGGTTTTTTGTCTCGGGGAATCTGCTTATTTGTGGCCCTACTGTGGTTCTTCCTGCCCTCTGTGCGATCAACTTGTCTGAAAAAATGCTCGAGCCAAATCGAGTTTGGGTAAACTACCCGAGCATGAAATTTGTTTTCACGATGAGAACCTGCAATGTCGTCTACTTCCTTTCGAAGCCTGCACGAGTGAGACGGTCGATTTGCAGGATGCTCTGTATTCTGGCGTTTATTGCGGGAATTGCGCTTCTGCCCACCGCCACGATTTCGGCAAGTCAAATGGCGTCTTTGTTGATGGCGGTTACGGGCTTGTCGCTCATTCTTTTATCAATCCTCGTTCTCTCACTCCAAAGTCCCCGGTTGCGGCTTATTCGATATGAGGCACCGGGTATCTATTACATCAAGGGATTCTGCAAACGGTTCCTCGACAAGCTCCACGAGCATTCGTTGGCGAATTCACGGCCTGCAAGCTTGTCGTCATCGGGCAAGTGAGCGGCGTTCATCTGCATTTCGGCTACATTCAGACTCCCCGCCGTTCTCGAGGCGCGGAGCCTTCGGGATGTCGACAGGCGGGCTGTTACCATCAGGCCTCGGTGGAGATCTATTGCTTCCTGACTCCCACTGCCGCGAATCAACGTCCATTGCCCCGATGCTGATCTCAGACATAAAGACGATTCGAAGTGTCTTCAGTGTCTCCGACGTAGGGGAGGCTTTTCATGAGTCGTCGAGAGTTTGTCCAGCTGAAATCACCGCGACTCTTCGTCCAGCCCCACGTCTGGTCAGTGTCACCTATCCCTGCAATGCCGGCAAAAATTCGAGGCGGTACGATTCCCGTAGGCCGAGTCATCATGTGAACTCTGGAAACAGAGCTGAGATTCATCCAGAAAAGTGGTTATCTTGCTTCTTGAGGAAGCTTTCGAATCCCGACTGATTTCAGGCATTGATTCGGCAAAACGAGTTGATCTTTGGTCTGCAGCAATGCTGGATATTGAAGCAATTATAGTCCCTGGTCTCGTGCTGCGGCGAACCAGTGGTCATTGCTCGGAAGCGTCTTCATAGAAGACGAATTCTTCCGGCTCCGTTCGGTGTCGCAGATTTTCACAACGTGCGAGTTTGCTCTGCTCAGGGACACTGTGTAAAAACGCGATATGAATTAGAACAGGCAGTCCATCTGCTCAAAGAGCATAGCTCATGGAATCCTGCGTGCAGCACTTCGCCGCATCATCTGACTCAAAGATGCCCATTGAGAAGGGACTCTGATTGTCGCGGTTGCGGCATTCAGTTCCTGCGGGCCGAGATCGTCGTGAGCGAGGCTTGAACGAGGCGACGGGCCTGAATAGCTCGCTGGATTGCGTTTCGAAACGCTGCCGCATCAGCGACTCCCGAAAGACGCATCAAAGTCTTGCCATTTGATGCGACAAGTCGTATATCAGCCGAACGGTAAAAACTCTGTCCTGGCAGTTCATCCAGTTCGACGGATGCAATCTCCATCAAATCCAGAGACGCCGTTCTCACGCTGCCCATCGTACTCCAGATCTGAACTGATCGATTCGTGAGCACATACCGCGAGCCAAGCTTATTCAGAAGGAAGATCAACAGACCAAGTGGAGCAAGCGGTAAGCCAAAAATCAGGTGCGAAAGCTTGAAACCGAATATGCGAACCGGAATGGACTCCATCAATTGACCAATCAAGCGTCCTGGCGATGTGGCTCCGACGGAAGGGTATTCCGTCATGATGCGAGCTTCCTGAACAGGGCTGACTCCGGCAATAGCTTGTACTGACATGATCCGCAATCCGTCGAACGTCGTTCGGTCAGAAACGAGGGAGTGAGGCAGCCTGAGCGGCCTCCTCGTCCTTCAGGTACAGCGTGCTTGAAGGGACAGCAGGAAATTACCAACCGCATCACGCGATTTCCACTTCGCCGAAAAGGGGACGGCACTTTCGTCGCTTTGGGAAGTCTGGCACCTACAAAAGGCAGCGTTTTTACAGGCGAATGCTACGAACTGCCTCACGCACCTCTGTCTGAGGAGTGTCCTCTCGCAGTAGGTATCTCCCCGGAGGATAAACCCGTAGGCGTCCCTCAAATCCGTAGGTCTGCATGCGGCCCTTCGGGAATGCCGGTTTTTCTGGGTGAATTCACGCAAGTGAGGGGCTGGCCACTCGATTGCCATCCTCGGTTGGCGGTGAATGCCGCGACTACCGGAAAGACCCCATGGGAATGTCCCTTCGGATTCAACTGATTCCGATTCGAGGGCGACTCTAGTTTTATCGTTGTTCTGCTCTGTTCCTTCGAAAGCATTCGGCCCCGCTCGGTTCATTGTGAAAGTTCATCTTTTCAGATCCACGAATAGTCCCGTTTCAGCATCCTGTCTAACTCTACCTCTTTCAGTGCTCTTGATTCGACTCGGAGTTCTTCGTCATGATTCAGCCGATCTCACCATCCATGACCTCTGGTTCGTTCTCAGGCTCCATGACAGATGAGGTCGCTTTTCGGATGTGGATGACTCGTCGTGAAGCAGCCCGGCAGCAGATTCGACGTTTGTCTCGCCGCGAACTTCAGGTGGTTCAGCTTGTTTCCAGCGGACTGGCAAACAAAAGCATTGCTCAGGAACTTCAGATCAGTGTAAAGACAATAGAAAAGCATCGGGCCAACGCCGCTCGAAAACTGGGTGTTGCAAGCACTGCTGAGATGGTTCGAATCAATGTTCTGGCCGATCAGGAAGGTCAGGAACGAAGCCGATTTTCGTCTGCTGGCAACAATGCCTCACCGCAGTTTGCCCACTCCATGGAGTCACTTGTCTTGGATAACTGAAGGCAGCACAGAAGTTTCCAACGGCTACGAACGAAGCCTTAGATTTTGCAAAAGCGCCCCGTCAGATACTGAACGGGGCGTTTGTGTTTCTGGTCTCTGCATCAGATGATGAAAAGATCTTGTGAGTGATGGTGTGCGAAGTGAGAAGTCATTGTCAGGAATCCATCGCTCGACAAGAGATTCAAGCGGTGATCGGCAGATCGTGGCATAGCCGTGGATCACATTCCGGACTTATCTGAGTGAATCAGTTTTAAACCGCTTTCACTCGTAATCCATGATGAAATCTGTCCGGGTTTATGGCCCCCCCTCTTGTCCTCGTTCGATATCGAGAAAAAATCACCGTCGTGTTGCCGAGGCTGTGTTTACACCTTCTCCTGTGAAGCTCACTCGTGGCGACCTGCTTCGGAAATTTCTCAGATTGCCGGGCGGAATCCATGCTTTGACACGTCTCGGTGGCCCTCTAGAATTCCTGCCCTTGAACTGGTCCGCATGTTGTCAGAGTAGCAGTGACAGGTCCATGTTATCTTATGCTTCCGTCTCGGAGTTGTTCATCTATGAAAGCCGTTGCCGTTCGTCCTGGTACTCCCAACAGTGTTCATCTGGCGGAACTGGCAAGGCCATCGGTGAATGACATTTCCAATCACCGAGGAGTGCTTGTGAAGGTTCTGAAGGTTGGCGTTGACGCAACGGACCGCGAGATCAACGAAGCACTTTACGGCAACGCACCTCCCGGGTATGACTTCCTCGTCATTGGTCATGAATGCTTTGGAATTGTTGAGGAAGTCGGATCAGCGGTAAAAAAAGTGAAGCCCGGTGATTACGTGACCTGCACCGTGCGTCGCCCTGGCGGGTCGATTTATGATCAGATCGGCCGTTCGGACATTACCAGCGAAGAACAATACTATGAGAGAGGAATCAATCTTCGGCACGGCTATCTTACGGAGTACTTCGTTGATGACGAGGAATTCATCGTTCGCATGCCGGTTGGCTTGAAGCATCTGCATGTGCTGGCTGAACCTATGAGTTGTGCAGCCAAAGCGGTGGAACAGGCGTTTCTGGCTCAGCGACGTCTGCAGGTCTGGGAACCGAAGCGAGCGTGGGTGACCGGAGCAGGGCAGATTGGGCTTTTGTCGACACTCGTTCTGCGATTGCGCGGCATCGAAGTGTTCACTCTGGCCCGCGGTCGAAAGCCGAGTCTGAAGGCTGAGATCGCCGAAGGTTTTGGGGCCCACTATATCAGCACATCTGATCATACGCTGTCTGAATTGGCTCAGAAGTATGGCAAGCCTGATCTGATTATCGAAGCTACTGGAAGCAGTTCAATTGCATTTGAAGCGATGCAGGTTCTGGGGCACAACGGCTGCATGGTCTGGACGAGCATCACTGGCGGGCAACGAAAAGTGGAAGTGCCTGGCGATCAAATTAACCTGAGCTGGGTTCTCGGCAACAAACTTCTGGTTGGTTCCGTAAACGCCAATTTTCGTCACTTTGAATCCGGGATTGCTGATCTGGCTCTCGGAGAGGTCACGTGGCCCGGTGTGATTCAGAAGATTCTGACAACACCAGTCAACGGGCTTGATAACTACAAGGAGATGATGCGGTTGCTTGTCGAGGATCGTGATGCGATGAAAGTGTTCGTCAACGTGGCCGAGGGATGATTCCTGTTCCGATGCAAAGAAATTTCAAGCAGGCCTGAGCTTCTTTCTGTATTGGTGATTCACTGGCCTGAGCGAAATTTCATGGGAGGCAGTCACATACCGCCCTTCAGGGACGTCTTTTGCATAGGCGCCCGCTGATGTCTCTGATTGAAGTACCGGTCATGGTCTGGCAACTCGTAAATGCATCAGCACCATCCTGACAAGCAGGTTTTCGAAGTAGCCGCCATTTGCTTCTCAGGGAATGCCAATTGCCAGATTGCGGGGAATTGATTCCCCAGAGCTATCTGCAGGCACCTGTCATCTCGATTGTCCAGGGGCGGACCCGCCGGGGCGAAAGACATTTGCGGGAGCGGGGTTGTTCTCTGACCGGTGAACACCGGGCTGGACGTAACAGACCTCGGCGATTGAACGATCAATGTCAGAATGCCATCGTGCTTGAGATCAACGGCGGTTGTTTCCAGAAATCGACTCTCAGCCAGGTCTGCAGAGCGTCTTGCCGTGGCTCACGGTGTCGCTTTTGCTGCGGCCGATTGGCGAAGTTTCTCGATCTCGTCGGCTTCCTTCACTCGCTTGTCCGTGGCGAAAAAAGTTGTCAGTGATTCGCTCATCCTGGTGCAAAGCTTCTCCACACTCCGCTTCGCTCCCGAATTCCTCTGCTGAGCGGCTTTGTTCACGGCAGGCGTCTGAATTCGGTTCAGTTGATCGGCAAAAAATTTCTGCCCTGGCAGACTGTCCAGTTGCGCAATGGTCTGCTCAAGACCAGCCGCGTTTCCCTCGGCAGCAGCCTTCTTTGCAAGGCTCATTAACACGGCCTTTTGAGCGACCATATCGACCAATTGGTCTCGCAGCAGGTATAACTCACCTTCGACTCCAAGTCTGAGCGTATCGTCAGGCAGTCGCAACGTATCTCGAGGAGTCAGACCCGGAGCGTAAGGAACACGGGCGAGCAGGATACTGCCGCTGTAAACATAGAGCCAATACGTTGGATTTCCTTTGTCGACGGCGATCTGCAGTTCTCCATTGCGATCGGTCAGCAGCCGTACCGGAGGCTCAGCGTTTTCGTCTTTTACTGCGAGTTTGGCAACCAGATCGACTCGATAGCAGACAAGCGGACGATCTGGTCGATTCTTAAGGACCAGTTTTACTTTGCTTGACGGTGCCGAGGGACGCTGACGAAGCGCAATCTGTTGCAGGTTGCGTCCGCGACCACCAAATGGAACGAGGCCATGAGTAATCAGCAAGCCCCGAACATGACCACCATCCGTTACTGAGGGAGGTGACGGAAGCCGCACATCTGGTGAGTCGGGCTTCACCTCCGGAAGCTTGATTGATGGATCATCACTGGAAAGAATCTCGCGATTAAACTCGGTAACTCGAACATAACACAAATCCAGTCGCTGCAGCAGTTTTACCTGACCGGGATTGCGGCGATCCATCTGACGCAGAAATGTCCGCAGCACATCGCCATCCATCATTTGTGATGCCGTGGGGTCTGGCGGAAAGATCGTACCGGCCTGAAGAAAGAACTCGAGGTCGTTTTCAGCAAATGCCCTACCGCTGTACAGCAGTACTGGTCGAAAGCAATCTCGCGCCAGTCGACAGGCGATGTTCGAAAGCATGGCAGCGTTGAACGTGGCCTCAGAACGAACGGGAGACAATTCTTCAACGCGTGCATCGAATTCCCGACAGCTGACCTGAAACTGCCCCATCGTCCCGGTTACTGCAAGGAGTATGACCTTCTCTGTTTTTGTCGCAGGATATCGACCCTTCAGGTCTCCATCCTGAAGGCGTTCCAGCCGATCAATATTGCCGGGGAGAAACCAGTCGCTCTCCGCGACGTTCGATTTCCACATCGGCCCGTACATCCGAGTCAGTCCCTGCGAGATCTGCAGAACGATTGCTGATCGTGCCGTCGGAGACCTGAAATCCGTTCCATCAAATCCGATTGCGACTTCCACGTCGTAAGGCTTGTAAGGCAGTTTCTCTGCAGGAGTTTCCTTGTATTCATTCTCCGCAGATGCTGTGCCCCCGTCAGTTCCGTTTGATCCCGAACCGACCACTTTTTTTGTCAACTCCTGTTCAGGAGTGGCAGCGGATGGCGATGGTGCCATCGTGCCGGGGCTCGAAGCCCGGGGATTCGACGTTTCCTGAGCCAGACCAGCCGGAATACTTCCGATGACTGCTGCCACGATCCATAGAATTGTGAACATGAAGGTTCTTGGAGAATCAGGAGACAAGATCATGGTCGGATAATCCAGCGTTCCACATTCTGGTAGGTTGACATAGGTCGCTGCGGGACGCCAACAACGGTCTTTCGCACGGCAGCGAACTGGTCAACCTCCCAAAGTGGAATCAGAAACGCCTCTTCAGCAATGTGGTTGTGCAGTGTGAACAACCTCTGTTGAGCATCCAGAAAGCTGCTGGCATAGTCGAGGCCAACCAATTCCTGACGCATCCAGTCGGGAAATAATGCGAGACGACTCATGTCTGGTGAATCGCTGTTTGCCAGCAAAGGCCAGATCTCCAGCAGTGGTTCTTCCATGCGAACACGACGATAACACATGTCCCACTGGTCGTCCTTCAGCATTTCTCCGGACTGATCGCCTCGAATAAGCTCGATGTCAAAGTTAATCTTCTTCCAGTACACCATCATCCGCTCAGCCGCAGCGATACAGGTCGGATCTGGATCCACAACAAAACGAAGCTTGGGCAGTTTTACGTGGTCGACATTGGTATCGGCGCGAAATTTTTCGAAATCAAACTGCTGCTTATTCTTCTTTGCGTCAGCCTTCGCGACTTCGCTGAGCTTCATCAGCTCGGCGATCTGCAATTGTCGCTCGGCAGCAAAACGCAGAGCATATGCGAGGCGAAGATTGTAGGCTGGTGGAACCTGATTTGGTTCTGTCGCGTAATTCCTCAAAGCCCAGGCTGCGCTTGTCGGACGGCCGAAGCGAATTGCCTCATCACGCAGCACAACATTGCTGAGAATGCCTTCGCGATTCACCGCAAAGGAAAGTGCTCGCCGCATCTGGGCATTGACAACGCGCTCAGAAAGTGGATTGAAGGTGATGACATGTGTGATCGGAAGAGAGTACTGAACTGTCTCGAAGTCACTGGAAGCTCGGAATGCGTCGACTTCCCACGGTTGCAGTGTCGGGATATAATCTATGTCGCCTCGGATCGCTGCCTGAAGCATCTTACCTCGATCTTCGTAGCGGACCTCACGTACTTCAGCAATGTGATACATGCTGGAGTCAAGTCCATCCGGTTCCGGGCGAACGCGCATGAAAGAACGGGTCATCCCGTTCTCCGGCTGTTCCCGAAATCGTGTCGACAAGAGCCTTGGGTCCGCTGGCCGCGCAGATACTTCAGTTGCGGAACCCGGTACTGCCAAATCCTCAGATCCCTCGAGCACAGCGACCGGTGGCCTTGCAATCACAGGAAACCGCATCAGCGATTCGATGCTGAGGGGGACACGTGAGAATCTCAGGCGCAATTCCGTTGGAGATCGAACGGAAATCTCCTTAACAAACGATGCCAGTCTTGGGTCGAACAACGGACTATCAGGATTCAGTCGCAGGTCGATCGTTTCGGCCAGGTCGTTTGCGGTCAAAATCGGCTGTGACTGCCAGTGCGGACGAGTGGATCGGAGCGAGAACAAAACTTCACGGCCCAGATTCGTTGGATTCCATACTTCAAAAAAGCTGCTTCGATAATACGTCAGCTTGTCAGCAGAGGAAGGCTCGTAGAGAGGCACTTCAACGAGTTCACGGAGTCGCTCACGGGATTCCAGAGATGCAGGATAGACCGACTGTTCAACTTCGGTGTCATCGAATCCTGCTCGCAGCACCTGATGACGAGCCACATACTGAGTAAATGCTGCACGCTGGTTCCCGTTCATAGTCCAGATTGCGTCAGCACGTCGTGCCGTCTCTGCAGCTTCAGGAAACTTCCGCTGACGAAACAACTGGCCAGCTTCTTCGAGAAGTTGCGACATCATTTGATTCAGCCGCGATTTCGAAGTGGCAACAAGTTCATGATCCGGGAACACTCGCTCCACACGACTGATCAGATATCGAGCTTTTCGGAAGTCTTCCTTACCGATGGACTCCTCAATCATCGGCGCGACGATCTGCCCGAGCCGGGGACGCAATTCCTCATTGCTCTTATTACGCCCCGCCAGTTCATCAAGAAGCGCCAGTGCGGCATAAGCATCTCCGGCGGCGGCTCGCTGAGCCGATTCGGCGAGCAGCAATTGCTCGTAGCGAGGCTGAGATTTATCCCAATCGGGGATGCCGTTTTCCACTCTCAGCAGCAGCTCGTATGCCTTCTGGATGTTGCCTTCGTCGATCAGCCGGTCCACACGTTGAAGCATCAGGTCTTCAAAGTAGATGATTGAATCAATGGTGTCGATCGGAATTCGATAATCGGCCAGATCACCGGGAAGCTTGATGATCAGTTTTTTCAGTTCCTGAAGTCGACTTAACCGCTTCTCCCGCTCCTCAGCCGTGGTGGGCTTTGAAGCTTCCACTCGCGATGCCTCATTCAGCATTGACTTGATTGTGTCCGGGCGAGGGAACAGAGCCTGCACTACAATGACGCGTCGGTCTTCCTGCTTTTGCGCCTTCAGGAGAATCCAGTCATACTCAATATCCTTTTCATCAGCGCTGAAGAGTTCGTCCACCGAAGGGACCTGCATGTCAATCAATTTCGGTAACTCAGCCCGCTCGACATTCTCGTCGGTGGCCAGGGTCACTGATCCCTTCAGCAAAATCATCATCGCGACGAATATCGCAATGGGAAGACGATCGATGTGAGAGGTCGCGGTCATGAATCTCATCACTGACGGAAACAGAACAAACCTGGTCTGAACTTTAACGCGGACACAACTTCGATCCTGACTTTTCACACAGGTCGAAGCCATGAGAGGTATTCGCAGGGCCTACGGAGCAGAGTTCAATTGATAAACACTGCCATCCAGCCCCACCACGATGATGCGACCTCCGACGGATATCGGGCCAAATTGCAATTGCTGCCCTATTCTGATGACTTCCTCTGTCGGGACACCCTCGTTAGTCAGTGAAATCACCTGACCATCCAGCCGAGCCTGAAGGTATCCTGCTCCAGTCCTGAGTGGCATTCCCACGAGTCCATACCCCTGAAGAGGAATCTCCCCCGTCGGCTCCAGTTGATCTTTCCCCCGAAAAATTTTTGCTTTCTGACCGGCGACTTCCACAATGACCAGCTCATCCGTGACCTTCGGCATTGCGCTGGGGATACCGCCGAGCTCGACTTCGCTGATCACTTCGAGATTTGAAGTCTGCATGACAAGCAGCTTGCCGTCGGCAGTTGCAACATACAGATATGCTCCTGACACGGCCGGTGGAAGCTCAACGGGATGTGGGATCTCCGTGACGCTCACCTCGGACAACTGAGGGCGAGGTGTCGATCGGAATTCCACTCGTACAAACTGGTTATCTCCGGTAATTGCCAGAACCTGAGTCTTTGAAATGGCCGTCAACGATTTCCACGGTTGCTGCTGATCCTGGACGCTGGAAGATCGATAATCGCCGGCAGCTTTGCCACCAGCTGTGGCAGACAAATGCAGTTGACCGTTGGGCAACGCGAATACGACTCCGCCATCAATTGCCACCGGCGTCGTTTGGGGAGCATCAGGGAGAGTCCATTTTCGTTCGAGTTGTCCGGTCAACGTGAATGTCCACATGGATGGTTCCGGAGCACCACACCACGCCGCAGTACGACCGTCATTCAGAACAAGTCCCTCAACGGCGGATGAAAGTTTATCAGGAAGTCGAAAGCGGCTCACTGACTCCATGACGAATCGATGCTGACCGATCTCAGCCAGAGGAATACGATATGAGTCACCATAGTCAGCAATAGCAATCAATGAATCTGCGGTGGCTGATGGAGCGACCGCAGCCAGCTTCGATCCAAGGACCGTTCGCCATTCCCCCTTCATCTGCTCGCGATCCGCGCGAGTCAGGAAGATAGAGTTTGATGTGGGGTTGCGAGTGGTCAAAAAGACGGACTGCTCGAGAAACTGAATCGGCTGTGTATGTATACCTTCAGCAGTGACTGCTGAATCCAGCACCACCGAGTCAATCTGCGCATCAAACTTCCGAAGATCGCGGCCTCCAAGCCAAAGTTGCCCGCCTGGACCGGCCAGCAGAAACATCCGAGTCTGAATGCCTTCCTCAAGTTGATTCGCACCGATCTTCGAAAGCGAGGGCTCGCCTTTTTCATCCGTCACATGAAATGCCGTCACCTGCTGGGGCGTTGAGGGAACGAACAAGGCCGCTCCACGAATCAGCATCGGGTCATTGACCTGTCCGCCAATTGTCTGTTCGTTGATCACACTCAGCTGATACGTCTGCGGATTGATCTCCAGCGTTCGGATGCGGGCCTGCTCCGCCGTAAAATTATCGCTCAGAAGGAAGTAACGACCGGCAGAAATGATGGGAGCACGGACGCTGCCCGTCGCGTGAGGAATGTGAGACACCGCGAGACACCTCAGTGGGTTCATCCCAATCGTATAAATCAGAGTCTGATCGCCAGGCATTACCAGAACCTTCTGGTCTCCGGATTCGGAGGATTCCGATAAGGCTGGCGGTCCCACGACCGACTGCGAGAACTTCAATCGAGATCCTGCACGACCGGTTGCTGCCGCAATCTGCCACAATTCGCCGGACTGTGTTGTGAAGTAGATGTTATCAGCGATCTGAATCGGCATGCCGAGCGGAATACCGTCGAGACTTTGACGCCACAACAATCTGCCATCACCATGAGACAGCATCTGCGTCTCATTTGAGAGCGTACTGAAGACCAACACACCGATATTATCAATATCCATGGGAGGAAATGGTGGATCCGAGCCGATCGTTCGACGCCAGACCGGGCTTCCGGTGTCCGCATCGACGGCAAAGCAGCTGTCCAGCCCCATCGCATAGACGATACGCTTTTGACTGGTAAGGTCGGTCGTCGCCTGTGTGCGCAGGGCGAGGGAAACGGAAGGCAGAACATCTGAATTAACGTCTTCTGTCATCGCATCACGACTGACGTCAGTGGCAACGGACAGCGATACCTCTTTCGCAAGGATCTCTTGCTCAATCTTCTGGACATCCTGATCGCTCGCAAGCAATGGATAGCGAATCAGAAGGTCCTCGCGGGTTCGAATTGCATCCAGTACCCGTCCATCCTGCAATTGCGTTCGGACGGTGCTCAGGGTCGACAGATAATCTTCCTTTTTGGCAACAGCGGCCTCACCAAGTCGCTGCTGGTTGATCAGCTTCTGCTCCAGTTCTGGATTGATGCCTTCGTCGCCAGCATACTTTTTCAGCAGGTCCATCGACTTTCGACTGATCTCAAGAGCCTCGTTCGATTGAGCTTTCTCGGCGATATAGGCCCCAGCAAATGTCAGTCTTTCGGCGTATTTTCTCAGGTAATCTTTCTGTTCAGCAAACTGCGGCAGATCGCGGCATTCACTGATGAACTTCTCCAGTTCCTCGTAGCCTTTCGCCACATCTGGTATTTCAGTCTCGATAAACTTCTCGACATGTGCGCGATGCAGACCAATCTTGGCGATGCCTGTCGATTCTGTTTTCGGATACAGGCCGATGAACCGTTCGAATTGGCCCTCGGCGTCCAGATACTTCTTTTGTTCGAGTGATGTCGTTGCTTCCTTAAGAAGTCGCTCCTCTTTATTCGTCGCGTTAATGAACCAGAAAATTGCAGCGAGAATGGTCGCACCAATCGTGCTGCCCATCAGCAGCAAGACGACGGGTGATCGGCCAACGCGCTGTTCTCCCGGACGTTCGGGACCTCCCGATAGTTTTTCAGCGAGAACCGTAAGGCGTCCGCGGCGAAGTTGCCGACGAGCCTTCTCTTCGAACTTGCGGCGTGACTCATCTCTTTCGTCGTCAGCCTCGCCTGCTTCGACTTCATCCACAATTTCTTCTTCGTCGTATTGTTCAGAAGCCACAGCTGTTTCCACGAAAACTGTTGGTCATGATTCCCACCAGGTGTACCGGAAAGGCGGCACCCCTCTTTGAGACTTGCATGAGTGTCTTAATTGTACGGAACAATTTTGTTGCGGACCCGAGTGAATCCTGACTGAGTCGCAGCGTCAATTACCATGACCCGCATTTCATGAGTGGATTCAGGATCCAGTTCCAGGTCCAGATCTGTTATGTCCTTATTGGCTGTCTTTTCAGACTGCAAAAGTTCGAGAACATCACGGTAATCCGTGGCTTTTTTTGTCTCCACGTAGACTGAGTTCTCGGCATCCACCTGAACCTTCACACCATTGAGAGGCACTTCGACCTGCGGAATCGCCGACACACCTTCGTTGGTTTTTGCAGGTGGTACATCAAATGCCTTCTGCATGCTGAAGGACGCTGTCACCATGAAGAAGATCAGCAGCTGGAATGTCACATCCACCGCGGGGGTCAGGTCAATTCCGTCACTTGGAGGAGCCGAGCGTTTCTTTGGCGGGGCCGGTGCGTCGTCATCGTCATTGACGACGGGGGGTGGGAGGACCTTTGTTTCCGGAACCACGACTGGCTGTTCTGCGGCCCATCGACTTGACATCACCTTCGTTTCAGCTACCTCGGCTGTGGGGGACATTTCAAGACCGAAGTCGTCCACAACCCCTTCCGGCAGCCTGCTGCCCTGCTTCAGAACTCTGGCCCTTTCCTCTTCTGCCATTTTCTCAAGCTCTTCGAGCCGAGGCAGACGAACCAGGTCGAGAGACCGCGATTGTTTGTGTGCCGTAATCAGCTTCTTCAGATCTTCAAGAACTTCATCGGCCGATTGATATCGAAGGGATCGTCGTTTCGCCATCATTCGATGCACCATTCGACACAGCACATCGGGAAGGGTCGGGTTTTTCTGCTTCAAGGACGGCGGCGGATTTTTCAAATGCTGCATCGCAATCTGAACCGGAGAGTTCCCCTTGAAGGGTGTCTCCCCGCTGAGAAGCTGAAAGCATGTGACTCCGAAGGAATAGACGTCTGACCTCGGATCCAGTTCGCGACCACTAACCTGCTCAGGGCTCATGTACAGCGGAGTGCCCATGGTCACGTTTGATCGCTCGCCTGTACTGCTGTCTCCCAGTTGGGCGAGGCCAAAATCCGCGACTTTCACCTCGCCTTTTTTGGTGACGAGGATGTTTTCAGGCTTGATGTCTCGATGAACGATGCCAGCCTGACCAGATGCCTTCAGTGCTGCCGCCACCTGTCTCATAATGTGCAGCGCGGAGGACAAATCGGGCTTACCGCGTTCTCGGAGAATTGAAGCCAGGTCTTTCCCCTGAACATACTCCTGAGCGATATAGTGAAGGTTCTCCTCCTGACCGATTGTATAAACCTGCACGATGTTGGGATGATTCAAGCCGGCCGCCATCATGGCTTCCTGCTTGAAACGAGCCAGCATGTCCTGACCGGAGTTCTGCATCAGCGAAGGCTTCATCACCTTGACGGCAACGTAACGCTGCAGCGACGTCTGTTCGGCGAGGACGACCGCGGCCTTGCCGCCA
>JBKDRW010000379.1:0-8725 GCA_046341255.1 Planctomycetota bacterium | reverse complement strand
GTTTCATACCGGCCGAAAGCGATGCAAACATCACATCCGCCGGAAGCTGCATTTCAACCAGCAGATCGTCCAGACGATCGGCCGCGTCCCAGGCTTCGGCATCAGCAATGGCATGGCTCGCGTCTTCGTAGGAACGCGATTCGGCATCGGTCAGCGACTCACCATGCTGCATCCTGCGTCCGAGATTTCGATACGCAGCAACAGATGGTCCAAGTTCCCGAAAACCCTCGCAGGCAACATCAAAGGCAGTTCGATCACCACCCTGTGGAACTTCCTGATCCAGCCGGGCGATGACGGTTTCGAAAAGGCGATCCACGGAACCATCGTCGGGGCAAAGCTGACCGGCGATCAGCTTCATCAGTGTCGATTTGCCTGCGCCATTACGTCCGACAAGTCCGATGCGTTCACCTCGCTCAATATGGAGCGTGATGTTCTCGAGCAGGTTGGGCTTCGAATACGTAAACGACAGATTGTTCAGGCTGAGCAATGGCATGGCACGCGGAATGTAACGGATGAGTCTCCGCCTGCGAATCGTCGGGGAAAACACGGCAGGAGTTCTCGTCTGCAGAACTCTGACAGCAGTGTGGAGCTCAATTCCCCGGGAAAACCGAGGACGGTCACCGATTGTTACTTCGGCGGCACCCGCAGAGATTCCTTCAGGCTGATGAAGTCGGACAATAAAAAGATGACCGTCACAAAGGCCAGCAGGATCTCGGACATGGTGATGCATTTCGCTGGAATGGACTGAGGAGTCACATCGCCGTACCCAAAAAACGTAAAATTGAGCGTACTGAAGTAGATGAATTCAAACACGGTTTCCGCAAACGTGGCATTGACCAGACTGGTGCTGAAGCAAGTCGGACTGATCTGATGCAGACAGTGAAAATCAAGTCCGAATGAAAGGATGATTTGAGCCATATTGACGAGCATCAGCATCATGAAACGATGATAAGCCAGATTGCTCCGGGTCGCGTCCATCAGCTGACGGATGTTCTCGATGCCAAAAAAAGCGGTCTTCAGGAAGCTGGTGATCAGCACGAATGGCACTGCCACCTGCTTCGAAAGTCCTCGCTCAAAGAACATCTGAAACAGCCACCACACAGCAAAGATGACCGCAAACTCGGCGATGTTACGTTTGATCATGAATGACGCCTGTGATGTTACCCGATCAGCATCGGCAGAATCCTGGCTTGAAACACAATGAATGCCAGTCCGAGGTAGAAGATACCGCAACTGGCAATTCCGATTCGATGATACCAGCGCGGTCGAAGCGGTTTCGGAAGAAGTCGGCAGTTGATCCAGAGGATATGAAACGCCGTCAAAGCCAGCGCCAGATTGTTCAGATTGGCGATGACGGTGACCATCAGATTGGCTGCGTCAAGGGTCTTTGAATCCTGCGTGGCACGGGCATTCGACTCCAGCTTCAGAAAGACACTCAACACGATCAGTGACCAGACCACATAGGTGACCAGAATCGTGTAATACAAATGGTGCACATTCCCCGATTTGAAGGTGGACTGCACTCGTCGACTGCCCGACCAGAGAATGTCGGTCCATCTCCGTGCAAAGTCATCAACGATCGACATCTGGCTTGGCAGAAATACGATCAGTCCGACGACCAGCGACGCAATCCAGAGCAGCGGAGCCCAGTCACCGATTGTCTCACCCGCGTGCCGAATTCCGTCAGCCGCGATCAGTGGCTGAGAGTAGGCAGGTTTATCGTCAAACATGGGTGAGTTTTTCGCAAATTGCATCGACATCAGCGCGGGAAGAGCCATACCCATGAAACAACCGGGAACCCAGACGAGCCATTGATCCGCCAGAATGTACTTCCACCATCCCCGCCATCGTTGCATGCTGGTTTCCGTCAGCACAAAGACTTTTCCGACATGACTCAGCGTGACGCTGCGACCGCCAACAGCACTCGGAATCGCACCGACCTCACGGCCCATGCCCCAGCCTTTGTCACGCACGAAATTTGAATAAGTGGAATTGGCCAGACCGCCCCCACCCGCGTACCCGGCAAAGGCTCCGAGCATTGCAATATTTCCCAGAGCCATGGTCGGAAGGGTTCCATGCTGCAGAAAATGAGTGAACGCGTTGGTGATCGTATCTTTGCCGGTGGCATCCTGTGTTGGAACATTTCCGAATCGCAAAAAGCCGCTGAAGACGTCGAACCAGCTCTGCGGAGAGACAAAACAGATTCCAAGAAACAGACAGAATCCAAGAACCACAAACACTTTGATGGTCATCACAAACTGGAGCGTATTGTAGACCTTGCCACCGATCAGCACCGGAAGTACGACACCACCGAGGCACAGGTAGGCCAGCGTGTTCACCAGCATTGCATCCGCTTCGGTCGGCGGTCGGTCCAGCCACAATGTCGCGCAGAGCACCGCAGCGTTGGTCGATAACCCGGGAATGAAAAACGACAGACTCAGTAACAGCGTGACACCCATCCAGAACGCAGGTCCCGGCGACGTCCGCATGAATCCCGTGAAGACTGGTTCACCACAGTAAAGGGCGTACCGACCAGCTTCCATGTTGTAGAAGGCCTGGGTGAGGATGGAGATCGTGGCGATCCACATCAGACCACCGCCGTATTTTGCGGTAACATCGGGACCGAGCAGCCATTCCCCACCGCCGATCTGGATGCCGCACATGACGATTCCCGGGCCGATCAGACCGGCCAGGTTCCGCCATCCCAGCGTCTTTGGTTCCGGAAGTTCACTTTGGCCCCACGGTGCGATGCTGTTTTCTTTGACAGGGCGAGACGGAACTCGAGGCGTGCGCAGTGGGTCGGGCATGTGATCACCGGGGCAGAAGGGCATGGAACCGGTTCGACGGAACTGACCAGATCGCTTCCGTCTGCATGTTCGGAGATGGAGGCCGAACAGGCGATCTTCTCGCGAATACGGCCGTGTCTTTCAATCCTGCCGCTGACATTTGTTGAATCTGCCGTACAGATTTGCGCCCGAACAGCCCAGGAAAAGCCGTTTCGCCGGCCCCCGATGGATCACAGAATGGCACTGCACGTTCGTCTCGTCAAAGACCGAACGGCTGGCGTCTGCCATGACTCTGCTGCTGTCGTTCAGTTCGCACCGACCGTTCCTCCCGCGAAAATCTCCTTTCAGGGAGCAGCCCAGATCCCGTGATTCCCCGCCGAAATCCATTCCATGCACAACCAAAGCTCATTGCGTCACTCCTTCGAGGCGCAGCGAACAGAGGCAACGACGCTCAATCTGTCTGGCTGACGAGACTCAGGAGTGTCTCCAGTTTCTGCTCACAGAAGTTCGGATGGGACTTCGCCTCCCGGGACGAGATGCGTTGGTCGCCCGGTCAAATCTACAATCGTATCAGTTGGTCGAAGTCCCATGGCGTGATAGACGATCGCACAGAAGTCTTCGACACCGATCCTGCGATCAACCGGATACTCGGCCTTGTCGTTCGTTGCTCCGATCACCTGACCATGACGATACCCGCCGCCAGCCAGCAGAATGCTCTGCGCCTGAGGCCAATGATCTCGACCGGCGTTGTCATTGATGCGAGGCGTGTGGCCGAATTCACCGGCGACCACAACCAGCGTATCGTCCAGCATTCCGTGATCGGCGAGATCCTGAATCAGCACGCCGACAGCTTTATCGTGACGCGGCAGTTTGTCCCGCAACGCACCAGTGATGTTGGAATGGTCATCAAAGTAGCCGGTGTTCAGCGACACATACCGCACGCCAGCCTGAATCAATCGCCGAGCCAGCAGCGCCTGTTCGCCCCAGCCAGAGCCGTATCGTTCTCGCAGCTTTGCGTCTTCCTTTGAAACATCAAACGCGCGACGCACTCGACCAGACAGTACCAGATCCATCGCCTGATGATCCACAGCATCCATCTGATCGAACAGACGATTTCGGTCCACCTGGCGTTTCAATCCATCCAGCTGCTGACGCAAAGCCACGCGATCCATCATTCGATCGCGCGAGAGACTGTCCGACAGTGCGAAACTGTTATGATCACCGGTCGGAAGCTGACCGGCTTCATTTCCGTAGCTGAAGTCACCGTATCGGAACGGATTGGTGTTGACGCCCAGCCACGCGCCGCCATGAAACCCAAATCCACCATCGTTCATGTTGACATTCGCCAGTGCACCGGGCTGAGTCGGTCCCAGCAGATGTGAGGCGACAGCTCCCATGGATGGATAGCGAGGCTTGCGGTCGCTTCCATTCGCTCCCAGACGACCGGTCAGCATCCAGTGAGCCGCGGCCCAGTGATCGCCGTTGCCATGCGAGAAGCTGCGGATCACGGTGCACTTATCCATAATCCTCGCGTGTTCTGGCAGCAGTTCGCAAACTTCGAGCCCAGGCAGACTGGAAGGGATCGGAGAAAACGGACCGCGATACTCGCGAGGAGCACCGGGTTTCATGTCGAACGTGTCCAGTTGTGACGGACCGCCATGCATCCAGACCAGAATGACTGACTTTTTCGACCGCGCTGCAGGATGAACGAGGTGGTTCTGTTCCGCCTTGAGAAGGTCAGGCAGCGTCAGCCCGAACGTTCCGATCGACCCGATCTGCAGCATGCGACGTCGTGAAAGCCGATCGCAGAAAAACTGACGATCGGAAGGCTGACTGACGATGTTCAGCACGGCAAAACTCCGGATCTTGGAGGGCAGGAACAGGGGCAGGCGGGTCGTTCGACTTTAGCCGATCCCAATCGAAACGCAAATCCTGATTTCGATTCCGACGTCACATTACCGCGCATCGCAGGCGGTTCCTGCCATTTGAGCAGAGGAATTCTGTCCTGAGGCGACTTGCGGATCAAAAAGCAGTCTGCCATATATCGGGCGGCTGTCCCCATAGTTTGCTGCTCAGTCTTCATGTCATGTTCATCGCGCCGGGACGAACGTCATATGCTTTGTCTGATGGAGTTCCCTTTGAGCAAATCGACTTTGTTCGTGTGGACGTGGGCGATCAGCCTGCTGTCGGCGGCCCCTGTTTCCGGTGATGATCGCCCGAACGTCGTGCTGGTTCTGGCAGATGATCTCGGCTGGTCTGACCTTGGGTGCTATGGCGCTGATCTGATCGAAACACCGCACATCGACAGCCTCGCCCGTTCATCCGTTCGATTCACACAGGCCTACGCGCCCGCTCCGGTGTGTTCGCCAACCCGCGCTGCAATCCTGACCGGTCACGCGCCGGCTCGGCTGCAGATGACGATCTGGTCTGAAGGCGCACTCGCGGGACCGAAGGATCGTCGTTTGCTTCAGGCGTTCTCTCGACACGATCTGCCGCTCAGCGAACAGACTCTGGCGGAATACTTTCAGGCATCCGGCTACCTCACATCGCTTGTCGGAAAATGGCATCTCGGGGATGCCGCCCATGCGCCGGAAACGCAGGGGTTTGACGTGAATATCGGCGGCACACACTGGGGAGCGCCCACCACATTTTTTTTCCCGTATCGAGGTCTCCGCAGAAACGGAGAGAATCGTTACGTGCCACATCTCGAATTCGGTCAGCCGGGTGAATATCTGACGGATCGACTGACTCACGAAGCTGAGCGGATCATTCATCATGCGACGACGAGAAAGCAACCGTTCTTCCTGATGCTGGCTCATCATGCACCGCATACACCGATCGAAGCCAAAGCAGAAGATGTTCAGCATTTTGCTGCTCGCCGATCGACCGACATGAAGCATCAGCACCCGATCTACGCAGCCATGATCCGACATCTGGATGAGAGTGTTGGTGCTCTTCGGAAGTGTCTGCAGACATCAGGTGTTTCGGATAATACCGTGATCGTTTTCACCAGTGACAATGGCGGCTATATCGGTAGCAGTGCCTTCGAAGGTGTTGAAACACCCATCACGAACAATTGGCCACTGCGTTCCGGGAAAGGCACCTGTTATGAAGGCGGTCTGCGAGTACCGCTGATCATTCATTGGCCTGAAGGCCAACAGGACAGGACGTGCCGGGAACCAGTGATTCTGACCGATTTATTTCGCACCCTGATGGAGCTTATCCCTGTCGTGCCATTAACTTCCTCGCAGGATGGGCTGAGCCTGTTGCCATTGCTTCGAGATCCGGACTCAAACCTCGATCGCAGCGAGTTGTACTTTCACTACCCGCATTATTATCACGCTCCACCGTCGACCCCCGTTGGTGCCATTCGATCGGGTGACTGGAAGTTGCTGGAGTATTTTGAGGACGCACGTGTTGAGTTGTTTGATCTCAGGTCAGATGTCTCTGAATCCAACGATTTATCGCAACAGGAGCCGGAAGTCACGCAGCATCTTCTGTCGAAGCTTCACAAGTGGCGGCTGAACACCGGGGCATCTATGCCAACGCGGAATCCGGCGAAGAAATGAGTGGATCAGACGTCTGGTTTCAGACCCGGCAGGAATTCCTGTCTCCTCTTCCGGAGGAACCGGACCTGGAGGAGCCGAAGAAATTCCGGGGTTCTGTCACGGATCGGACACGCCTGATCTCCGACCGTTGTGACACATGACATTCAGACCGCTGTGAATGATATGTCGGAAGAGGTCTGGTCGGCGACGGCTTTGCTGTTGCCCATCCATTCGCAGACAGTCTTCCGGGGGAATCGTTCTTCCTGTGGCGTTTTGCGGGAGTCCTGCGGGTTTTGGAAAACCTTCGGCCAAATTGATAGATCTGCTGAACGAACGGCGGTGGTCATCATCCTGCAAAGGTTGAGATGGCTCATTGCGCGCAGTGCAGGCAACACGAAGTCGCCCGAGGTTGTTGACGGGAGCGATTTTCGGAGTTCCTTCAGCCTGAGCGGCAATCAAATTCAGAACTCTCTGAACAGCGAATTCAGCGGTTGCTGTAAACGCCCTTGATGCAGGGCGATCAGCCATGCCAACGATCAAGGCCGTGAAGGCTGACTGGGGCAGACGACATCGGATCGAAAGCCGGCCCGGTCGATTTTCTGTCGCTGGCATCCCTGACGCTTCGTCTGTATCGTGGCGATGCGAGCGATCCGGCTGATATGCCGATCCGCTCATCCGATTCCCGCGAAGCTTTGAACAATTACCCCAGGACTCCGGGTCATGAACTTCCTCTCTCGAGAGGCGACGGTTGCCGAAGCTGGATTTAACCGCTGGCTTGTTCCGCCGGCGGCGATCTCCGTTCATATGTGTCTTGGGGAAGTCTACGGATTCAGTGTGTTCAATGTGCCGCTGACTCAGTCCGGTGCGGGCTGGACAATTCCGCAGGTTGGCTGGATCTACTCGATCGCGTTGTTCATGCTGGGACTTTCTGCAGCTGTTTTCGGGAAATGGGTGGAACGCAGCGGGCCTCGAAAAACTATGGTGGCAAGTTGTCTCTGCTTCTGCGGAGGGCTTGTCATCTCTGCTGTTGGTGTCAAGCTGAAGATGCTCTGGCTTCTTTACGCAGGATATGGCTTCATCGGCGGTATCGGACTTGGGCTTGGCTATATCTCGCCGGTGTCAACGCTGATTAAGTGGTTCCCGGATCGACCGGGAATGGCAACCGGCATGGCGATCATGGGCTTCGGTGGTGGCGCCCTGATCGGAGCGCCGCTCGGAGTCAGGTTAATGGACTCCTTCAGATCGGAGACGTCCACAGGGGTCGCAGAAGCGTTTGCAACCATGGCGTGTCTGTATGCCGTCTCAATGCTGTCTGGTGCGTTGATCATTCGTGTACCGTCGCCAGACTGGAAGCCAGATGGGTGGAAGCCCGGCCCAGTTGTGAGATCTATGATCTCCAACGCTGATGTCACTGTTGATGTCGCCTGGAAGACACCGCAATTCTGGTGTTTGTGGGTTGTGCTGTGTCTGAACGTCAGTGCGGGCATAGGTATTCTCGGCCAGGCATCAAAGATGTGTTCCGATATGTTTGGAGTCAGTGCGGCTGTTGGTGGTGGATTCGCCGGACTTCTGAGTCTTTTCAATATGGGAGGCCGCTTCGTCTGGTCGTCCGTCTCGGACTACATTGGCAGAAAGGCTGTATACAGCATTTACTTCCTGCTTGGTGCGGTGTTGTATTGTGCAGTCCCGTGGACACAATCTTCCCAGAACAAAGTCGTTTTCGTGATCGTTACCGCAGTGATCATCACCATGTACGGTGGCGGATTTGCGACCATTCCAGCATACCTGCGAGACCTGTTCGGCAGTTATCAGATCGGAGCCATTCACGGCCGGCTGATCACGGCATGGTCGGTAGCGGCAGTTCTTGGCCCAGGTCTTATCAATTACATTTCGACGGCGAAAATTGAAGGTGGCGTACCGAAAGCTGAAGCTTACAATTCCACGATGTACCTGATGGCTGGCTTACTGATGGTTGGCTTGATTGCGAATCTGATGGTGCGACCTGTTGATCAGAGATACCACCGCAGTGAATCCGAAGGATGACGTCGTGAAAAATGTGGGCCTGATCCTCGCCTGGACGTGGATTGCCATACCTCTGAGCTGGGGCGTTTTTCTGCCTCTCCAACAAAAAACGCCATCGAACGGGTATTCCGTATGGATGGCGTTCAGTGCTCCGACAAGGATTCGAACCTTGGACCTACTGATTAAGAGTCAGTTGCTCTACCAACTGAGCTATCGGAGCGGTAATTAGCAATGTATCGGTGAAATCTGGCAAATCCAAGCGATGGAGTCCTGGTTTCGAACTTCATTGCAAGGATGAGACTGGTACAGGCTCCAGCGCTCGCGCGTCCGGACTTGTTCCAGACGAATTCCGACACCTCAAAGACGAAC
>JBKDRW010000378.1:0-2712 GCA_046341255.1 Planctomycetota bacterium | reverse complement strand
CTTCCATACATCGAGCAGACCACCATTTACAGCCAGTACAACAAAGGCATCAACTGGAATCAGGGGACGAACATTCCTCTGTCGCAGACGAAGATTCCATCGTTCAATTGCCCATCCGATCCGCAGTCCGGCGTTCTGGATACAGCACCTCCGGGCAGCAATCCACAGTTTATTCCGGGCATCGCTGCGACGACGGCATACTCGCCGATTTACGGCATTGCCCCCGGCGTGTTTACACAATTGCTGGGACTCAGTTCTCCCCCTGGTCTGTATCGTGACCCGGCATCGGCGTTTGCCGGAGAGAATCCGGTTTACAGCTACACGGCGGGTTTCTTCCCGAAGAACGCGACAATTAATCCGAGCACTGGTCTTCAGAGGAACCAGGGTGCCAAGTTCCGCGACGTGACGGACGGATTGTCCAATACACTTGCGATTGCCGAGTCTGCCGGGCGGCCATTTGTCTATGTTCGCGGAAGGAAGCTGAGCGGTGGCAATGCACTCACGGATACGGACCCCGCTTCAGGCAACACGGACAGATTGAATTCCGGTGGTTGGTCTCGTCCTGCGAGCGACATCATTTTGTACGGTGAGACAACGGCCGCAACGGGTGTGCTGGGCGGGACTGTTGCCATTAATGCAACCAACGGACACAACATTCGTGGCCTGACATATACAAGTGCAGGAATTGCACAGCAGATCGTGGGCACACCGATCGGGATCCATGGAACCGGAGCACCATACTCGTTCCACACTGGAGGGGCGCAGTTCACTCTGGGCGACGGATCAGTGCGATTTATCAGCGAGAACATCAGCTTCTCACTGTTTATCGCATTGGCTACGCCTGCTGGTGGGGAAGTGATCGGCGAATTCTAGTCATCGTCACTGCCGCGTCATCTGATGCTGATGATCCCCACGTCGGGGTCATCAGCCCCCTTTGTTCCTGTTGCCGGAGAAACTCTGCGTGTCTTCGTCCTGTTTTAACTCCACGCCCCGTTCGTGGAAGCCGTATCGTCTCGTGGTTTCTCTCGTGGTCATACTCGTACTCGGTTGCGGCAAAGGCGCTGAGCCGTGGGAGAAAACGTATCCGGTCAAAGGTGTGATTTCCTTTCGAGGAAAGCCCCTCGCGGACGCGGAACTCTCTTTCTTCCCGGAAGATCAGTCCTACCCGGACCTGGTTCGTCCAAGAGCTCGATCTGGAGCGGACGGCAGCGTTGTCGGTTGGACCTATGAACAGGGCGACGGTGCTCCCGCCGCTCTTTACAAAGTGACGGTGGTGCATCACGAGGTCGGCGTCTCGAAAGAGACCGTGATTACCAAGCCTAACGATTTGCCGGAAAAGTATTCGAAGCTCGATACCACAGATCTCACGGTGGAAATTCGAGGAGCCGAGAACGTGTTACCGCCGATTGACCTCAAGTGAGTCGACGAGCGGCCTTCTGGCCATTCGAAGAGGTGGCGATTTCTCCTGCACCGCGAGCGGCGTGAATGTCCAATCGTATTGAAGATCGGGGGTTCATGAAAATGCCGTGGGTTTCTTCATCGGAAGATTGGATTTTGATGAATCGCATACCGCGACTCACGACGCTGACTGGGCTCTCCGAAGCTGCCGAATGTCTGCGGACGATTGCTCATCCGCATCGCTTGCGGATGATTCAGATGCTCCGGCAGGGACAGTTTTCGGTTGGGGAACTGGCGGAGGCCTGTGAGATTTCAGGTCCGATTGCATCCGAGCATCTGCGGCTGATGCAGCATTGTTCGTTGTTGCGAAGCTATCGTGAGGGTCGAAAAGTGTTCTATCACATTGTCGAATCGCACATTATGCAACTGCTGCAATGTATTGAGCAGCAGTATGGTGTTCGAACCGATTCCCAGGGTTGACGAGCCAATATCGGCTTCGATTCTTTAGCAGAGCTTCATTCCGGGAGGAACTGGCATGTCTGTTGAAACGATAACCGCGGAAGAACTGAGATCGCTGATTCAATCCGACAAATCCATTGAGTTGCTCGACGTCCGAACGCCCGCCGAGTTTCGAGAAGTGCATCTGACCATTGCTCGAAATATGCCACTGGATCAACTGGATACCAACGCCATCGTGGAGAGCCGACGTGATCAATCAACCCCGCTCTATGTGATCTGCAAATCCGGCACGAGAGGTCGGCAGGCGTGTGAGCGTTTGATTGCAGCAGGATGTTCTCAGGTGCTTAACATCGAAGGTGGAACGGCAGCCTGTGAAAAAGCAGGTCTCGTCGTCGTCCGCGGCAGAAAAGCCGTGTCACTCGAGCGACAGGTGCGGATTGCGGCCGGATCACTTGTTGTTGGCGGAATCGTCTTCAGCCGGTTTGTTCATCCGTGGTTGATCGGACTGTCAGGATTTGTCGGAGCTGGCCTGATTTTTGCCGGAATAACGGATACCTGCGGCATGGCGATGCTGCTCGCACGAATGCCATGGAATCGCGCTTGAATCTGCCCTCACGTCCCGGACTTGATGTCCCGTGCAGTACCGCAGTCCGCAGGTTGAGCGGATGAAGCAGACATTGGTGTGGCCCCCTGGCTGATTCTGACGGCGGACGGCATTCCCGCATGGCTCATCGCGCTTGGCATACCGGCGATCGCGTTTGTCTTGAAAGCGTCCGAGTGCATGGTGCCCAAAGTGGTCCGGGTGTGGATCAGCCCGGTGGCAGTTCTTGTGCCCGCTGACGCCCCGACGTCGGG
>JBKDRW010000377.1:0-3398 GCA_046341255.1 Planctomycetota bacterium | reverse complement strand
TGCGATGAGGTCGTTGGGTCTTTCATCAGCTCTGACCGTGGTTGCGTGGGATAGAATCTGATGCTTAAGACAACTGTTCGGCTGTGTCTTATGCCGGCTGTTTTCTCGAACTCAATTTTGATCTTCAGGAGCGCATTTCAGCATCATGAATATTGATCCCGATTTCCGAGCCCATTGTCAGGATTTGCTGTCACGAATCGTTCACCTGCGAGACTGTCTTTGACCTGGTCGTCAAATCCTCTCGAATCGAAGAGATCAATGATCGTATGTCTGCCTCGGATTTCTGGAGCGACCAGGACCGCGCGCGTCAGCAGATGGACGAACTTCGGAAACTGAAGTCGATTGTCACACCGTTGCAGAGGCTTGTCGGAAGTGGGGATGACCTGCAGGTGCTGATGGAATTTGCTCAGGAAGATGACTCCGGCGAAAGTGAGAAGGAGCTGAGGTCGGCCGCACTGGCACTGCAGGAGGAGATTGATAAGGTTGAGCTGCAGGCGACGATGACTCGTCCAGAAGACAGCAACGGCGCTTATGTTTCGGTTCAGGCGGGGGAAGGTGGAACCGACTCGGCCGACTGGGCTCAGATGCTGATGCGAATGTACATTCGCTGGGCGGAACGTCGCGGTTTCAAGGTTGAGGAGATAGACCTTTCCGAAGCCGAGGAAGCCGGCATTCGCAGCGCGACGCTGAGGATTTCAGGAGACTTTGTCTACGGTCTTCTTCGAGGTGAAACGGGCAACCATCGTCTGATCCGAATCAGCCCATTTGACTCTGCCGGCCGACGTCACACATCGTTTGCGGGGGTTGATGTCGTCCCGGACATTGACGATGAGATCTCAGTGGAGATCGATTGGGAGAACGATGTTCGTGAGGACAAGATGCGTTCCAGTGGTGCGGGCGGTCAGAAAGTGAACAAAACCGAATCCGCCATCCGTTTGACTCATATTCCCACAGGTGTTGTGGCTGCATGTCAGAACGAACGAAGCCAGCATCAGAATCGAGCCACGGCTCGCAAGATGCTGATGGCAAAACTGTTTCAGATTGCAACAGAAAAGCGTGATGCCGAGCAGGCAGCGCGGCGCGGCGAGAAGTCGAAAATTGGTTTTGGCGGTCAGACTGTTCGCAACTACGTGTTGTACCCGGATCAGTTCGTCAAAGACGTTCGGAGCGGTCTGAAGACGGGAAATCCTCACGTGGTTCTTGATGGTGATCTCGATCAGTTTCTGGAAGCTTACCTGCGATGGACACTGTCTGAGCAGGCGCCGTCAGAGAATGATCTTGAGTAAGACTCTGACTCAACGCGTTGTCAGAACTGAACGCCCTGTAGCCGCCACACCCCTGTGGCCGCCACAGGATGCAGAAGACGCAGAGACCTTGTTGTCTGCAGAGACATGATGTCTTTTGTGTTCCTGTGCCGAAAACCGGCAGATTCTGAACTTCTGATTTTGACCTTTTTCTCTTTTCTTTTCAGAACGTTCCCATGTCCATTGTTGATCCCAGGGTTGCCAAAGAAGCGTCGCGTCGGCGAACGTTTGCCATTATTTCGCACCCTGACGCTGGTAAGACGACTTTGACGGAAAAACTGCTTCTGTACGGCGGCTGCCTTGAGGTTGCCGGAGCGGTCCGTGGTCGGAAGAACCAGAAGGGAGCAGCCTCAGACTGGATGGCTCTGGAGCAGCAGCGAGGGATCTCGGTCAGTTCGACGTGTATGTCGTTTGAGTATGAGGGTGTGCAGATTAATCTGCTGGACACTCCGGGCCACAAGGACTTCAGCGAGGATACTTATCGAACGCTTGTCGCCGCTGACTGTGCAGTGATGGTGCTGGACCTTGCGAATGGTGTGGAAAGTCAGACTGAAAAGCTATTCAATGTCTGTCGGCTGCGAAAAATCCCTGTGCTGACGTTTATCAACAAGACAGATCGTCCGGGCAAAGCGACGCTTGAGATTCTTGAAGACATCGAATCGAAGCTCGGTATCATTCCGGTTCCAGTGAACTGGCCGCTTGGAACGGGATTCGACTTCAAGGGGGTCATCGACATCGCTTCGAGAGACGCGTACGTCTTCGAAACCCGCGATAATATGCACCGTCTCGGTGCGCGAGTCCTGAAGCTGGGTGAACTCGAACAGGAGTCGCTTCCGCCTGGTATTCTGGTTCAGGCCAAAGAGGAAGTGGAACTGGTCGAGACAGCGGGGGCAACCTACGACCGTGAGCGAGTCCTGAACGGCGAAATCACCCCGGTGTTTTTCGGCAGCGCATTGACCAACTACGGGGTTGAACAATTCCTCCGAGGCTTTCTGAAACTTTGTCCGACGCCTCGTGATCGCATGAGCGACAAGGGCCCGGTGTCTGCACATCGTCCGGAGTTCTCGGGATTTGTCTTCAAGATTCAGGCAAATCTTGACCCGAAGCATCGCGACCGGATCGCGTTTGTCCGAGTCTGTTCGGGTACGTTTCGGCGTGACATGGAGGTCTTTCATCCGCGATCTGGAAAGAAGATCCGAATCAAACGAGCTCACAAGCTGTTTGGTCAGGATCGTGAAACGATGGATGAAGGATTTCCTGGTGACATCATCGGTCTGGTGAATCCCGGCGAGTTTCTTCTGGGCGATACCATTTGCGAAGGTCCGCCGGTGGAATTTGAATCGCTGCCGCAGTTCTCGCCAGAATTCTTCGCGATCATGCAGTGCAATGACACGGGACGTCGAAAACAGTTTGAGCGTGGGTTATCGCAGTTGCTGGAAGAAGGCGCCATTCAGGTCTTTCAGACACCCAGTACCTCAGTAAAACAACTGATTCTGGCGGCGGTGGGAGAACTGCAGTTTGATGTCGTCAAGTTTCGACTGCAATCCGAGTATGATACAGACACGGAAGTACGCTGGCTCAACTATAAAACGGCTCGCTGGGTTGTGCCGAAGCCCGGGACCAGCAAGGAACTGAATCTTCTGTCCTCCAGCCGCGAAGTGACTGACCAATACGGACAGAAGGCTGTTCTGTTTCCTTCTGAGTGGGAGGCAGCGCATTGCCAGAAGCAGAATCCCGACTGGGAATTTCTGACCATGCGATTTCGCTCCGCCTGACGATCGCATCGGGGCGTGATTCGCACTCTGGTCCGAAGGGCTGTCTGAAAGAGGTCATCTGATGCGACGGCGTGCCGCTGTTCCTTGCGGAGTATGGCAATTCGAAATCGTCATCCCTCAGCACGATGCCTGATGACGTGGTGACTGTGCGGCAGTTTCACACGGTCAGGCTTCGTCAGGGCTCGCGAAAGATTTTGTTCATCTTCCGTCCTTTGGCCAGCTCGTCGACGAGCTTGTCGAGGTATCTGACTTTTTGTGTGAGTGGATTTCGGATCTCTTCGATCCGATAGCCGCAGATCAGTCCCGTGATCAGATGTGC
>JBKDRW010000376.1:0-4815 GCA_046341255.1 Planctomycetota bacterium | reverse complement strand
CTCGATCCGAGATGCGTACTGTTTCAATCTGATCGCCGCAGTTTCACGACAATGGGCTGGGGAAGTTCCAGCGTAATCGTCAGATGATCATCATCGACCAGTTGATAACGAATATTGATCGTTCCCTTGTCTCCATTACTTCCAAAAAAGCTTACCTTCAGAACAGCATCACCTTCCGCAGGGAATGTCCAGGTGCCATCAAACGATGAACCCACAGCATCGGCACCGTGATGGAAAATCTCGCCGTTATCCGGACGCAGGCCGATCAGGGCGACGGACTGTTTGTCTGGTTCCCTACTGACAGACTCCAGCACTCGATCCCTGATCTTCCATGACCAGGTCGATGTCAGCCCAGCACCATTCGTGGCCTCGTCAACCCACGTACCAACCAGTCGGTCCCACTTCGAATGGCGAAGAACGCGCCCAAGTGACGCCTCTTCATCGTTTCGCGCTGGATCCTCAGAGGCGACATGAAAAATGAAGTCGTTGCTGTTCAGACCATTCGGATTCTGAATTTGCAGGAAATGGATTCCGACAGGCGGCCTGTTTTCCAGCCGGACACTCACGCCATCATCGTTGCACGTCACCTGACCGGCGGACTGACGGCCATCCACCAGAATCCTCGCGCCCGAGGCAATATGGCGACCGCTCATCGTCATCGTGAGATTTTCACCGAACAGCACGGGAAACTCCTGAGCCCCCCGTTGCTGTTCGATCGGTCCCGTTGTCCAGAGAGCGGGCTGCGGATGATCCACATCGGACATCGCGCCAAGGCGTCCGGTCATGGTTCCCACGAACTGCCCGGCTGCAGCAAGCGAAATCAGCATGTCCCGCGACCAGCTTTCACGACGCCCGGACGTTGTGACATAAATAGGCTCGGGCCCGGAGGAATCAAATTCCAGAGAGACCGCGACCGCCGTGCCACCTGCGTCTGATAAGACGCCCTCTCCCTGGAGCACAATGCCTCCATCACGCGCGGCCTGTTCCAGAGCATCGAGCAGTTCGTGAGTCATCTCGAGACCGGCCGTCCGCGTGGTCAGCGTGACCTGCCGCGCATAGGCACCCGAAAAACCCGTGCTTCCTTCGAGTACCATATTCCAGACATTGTCAAAGCGGGACCGACCGGCCCATGAGAATTGCCAGACACTGCGCTCCGGAGCACCCTGTTGAGCCACTCGTTCGTAAAAATCGAAGTCGATAACGTTCAGACGGCCCTGAGGCAGGATCAGCCAGCGGTCGTACGCTCCCCGCCAGGTGGGCGCGTCCATTCCAGTACCAGGGGTGTTTGTACTGACCCAGAACGGCATGCGATGGCAGTCTCCACAGACATTCGGTCTGGGCTTCGAAGGATCCAGATCTCCCGTCACATGAAACATTTCAAAACCGCTGACGGCGCGCCGGGACAGCACATTCGTGTAGGCTCGTCGCTGAGCGGGCGGGTACGGTACGCTCAGAAGAAACGTGGCCATTTCATCCCGTTCCCTGGCAGACAGTCGACCCTGCTTGCCCTCGTCGTTAACGAAGGTGTCATCCGCACTGGCCATGGTCGTCGCGAGGCCTCCATCGATCAGATGGCGAACTGCACTTTCCGGCGGTTCCATGCTGCTGTTCGGGGCAACGCTGGAAAAGACGTGCGCACTGTTGTTGCCTCCGTACGGATCACCTGGAATTCCATCCCAGTGAAACGGAGCAGTATCACGAAGCCCGCGAATCGGCATGGTTGATCGCGGCATAATCTGATTTCCACCCGTGACGATTGGTGTCTTCAGAACCCACAACAACTGGTCCGTGTGACCGTCCGGATGGCAACTGGCACAGGAGAAGGTTCCGGTCGATGATGAGGCCGCCGTCGAAAATGCAATACGTCCCCGCTTCACGACCGGGTGAGTTGGATCTTCGAGCGCAATCGTCGTATCAACCTCGGGACTGGACAGGCTCTGAAGACTGACCAGAGTGACTGTATTTGCTGCAGCATTCAGCACCCAGGCTCGAACGGGCTGACCTTTTTCCGAGCATTCCAGTGCGAGCCCCTGCGGGACGGCTCCCACGCCGGCTCGACCAAGCACCTGTCCGCTTTCCGCGCTGATCGTGAAGACCTGATCGCTTCCGGCCGCGGTCGCTACGATTGTGGAATCATCGCCACTCACTTCGATCGCAAACGGGGTCGCCAGTGCCATTCCAGCCTCCGGATTCGCCGGCGGCAACGGTTCCAGATCAATAAAATCCACGTCCGGGGCTGCTGAAGCGTCGCCGGCCGCCTTAACTCGAGTGATCCGGTTCAGGAACGCACGATTCTGCATTTCCGCGAGTCCGTGCTTCTTCGTACCCGCTCGCCCATTCACATCATTTCGTGCATCGGTCTGCGCGATATACGCGTTGCCCTTCGAGTCCACTGCCAGCCCATAAAGCAGAGTTCCGAGGGTATTCACCGTCGCCATCAGCTTGTCTGTGTTTGTATCGAAGACATAGAGATCCCGATCCGGTACCCTGGGATGTTTGACAATGTCCAGCACGTGGCCGATTGACAGCACGTTATTGTTTTGGACGGAATGGTCCCAGGCATCAAAGGTAACAAGCGTTCCATCAATCCTGTCCTTGCTTCCACCGGACAATTGCGTCTGATTACCAGATTCAAAAGGAATGACAAATAAACGATTGCCGCGAACCACAAGCGATCTCGGGTCCTGAGATGCAATCGACAATCGTCCCTGAATTTTCCGTTCCGACACCTGAATGATGGCAATTTCATTCTCTGACGACAGAGCCACATAAGCCTTTTCATCATTCGCAAAGGCAATGCCAACAGGCTCATCAAACCGAGTTGATTTCAGAGTCCTGTCGAACTCCTGGATCGTCGCAACAATCTGAAAGCGAGTTCTGCTGGAGGCATCCAGATCGATCACGCTGACTGAGTCAGAAATATGATTTGCGACCCATAATTCCTTCCCGTTCGGACGAACTGCCAGACTCACGGGATTGATTCCCACAGGAATTCGTGCGGTCAGTTGCTGTCGCTCCGCATCAATCACGTCGACCGTATCTGCCGGCGTATTGGCGACAAACACAAGCCCATCATGAACCACGATCGGGGTCGACTGAGGACTCAGAAATTCCGGATGTCCCACAGGGGTTGCCCTCCGCGATTCATCAGTGACCGAGTTCGTCCCCTGTGGAGGCTCTGCATTCTGCAGCCACGTCGCGGCGCCAACTTTCTCGCACGTGAGGATGAGCATCAGCAGCAGAAGAATCTGATACCTTGCAGCAGCACGAGTGATCATTCCAAGTTCCCTGTCGAAGCCTGTCACTCTTTTCAGAGTTCATCCCTGAAAAGTTCTGGTGAGCGTCCTGTTATTCGGTTGGTGGCACGAGGGCCACGTCTGTTACTTCCAGTCCGGTTGGTGCTCCTGTGTGCGTGAAACACCAGACACACGTCATGGTAAGTCCGTCTGGTCTCGCTGGAAGTTCCTCCTTGCGATCCCACACGCAGGGATCCAGTCCGAAGTCACGAAGTTCATAGTGCACCTCGAAGTCCGGACTGTCGACTGACACCTGAACCGGCCTGGCCGTCAGAAACATACCAGCGAATTCACCATTCGTGCGTACGACTCGAATTCCGAAGTACACCGTGGCAGGCGTCCTCAGTCTCCCACGCAGAACAAAATGAGATTGAGGCATGACGGTCACAGGAGCCATATCAGGACGGCGAACCGGCAGCCCGACCAGATGCAGCAGAATCGATTTGTCCTGCGGAGCAAGAAACGGGATTGCCTGCAGCGCGGCCGGCCGACCCTGAGTGGCAGGCTGCCATTTTCCATACGTGCATTCCGGCCCCAGATGCAGTTGACTTTTCCAATCGTTCACGGAGGAAGGTGACGGCTCTGCTCTCATGTCTCCATCCACACGAGTCCATACCCGATGCCTGGCCGGAACATGCAGAGTTTGCCCATCGCTCAGACGACGGACCTGGACTTTTCCCTCTCGCACCTGCAGCAGGGTGGTATCGAGTTCTGCATCGACTTCAAATCGAGTTCCGAGGATCTGCAGTTCGGCAGTCTTCGTAGTCACAACCATGGGCCGATCGTCAGGCTGTTTTTCAACAGTTGCCGTGAGCGTTCCGTGATTCAGATAGAGTTTCTTTTGCCCATGATCTGAGAACGTCAGCATGGAGACGCCGGCGATCGTGACTTTCGAATCATCAGGGAACGTCAGTTCAAACCACGAGTCGGGCGTCAGGCCCTCAATTGTTCCTCCCGAAAGCTCAACACCGGGATTCAGCTGCGTTCGAACTTCGCCACCATCGCCCCGCCAGGTCAATGGTCCGCTCAGACCAGTGATGCGAGCGATCGTACTTCTGCCGTCGGAGATCGCCACGCGATCAATCACCGGTGAAGGAAACCGGTCACCACGGAACCACTGATTCCGGATGCCGATGATCAGTCCTGAAATCACGAGTGCCGAAACAGCTAGCAGCCAGTAGAGCGGGAGTCGTGAATCTCTCTTCGACAATTTCTGCTCAGAGAATCGTTTTCCGGACGATGGCTTCGCGTCGTACGACATTCGCTCCATGTCGGCGACCATCACGGCATGTTCCGCGATCTCCCGCAGGAACGTTCTGGCATCTTCGCTGCTCCTGAGCAACGCTTCGACAGCCGTATGTTCCTCTCCCTGAAGCTGTCCGTCGAGAAATCTCAGCAGGAGCTCACATTGAGCGTCATCGAGTCTCATCAGATTGACCCCTCCACCCCGGAAGCTGATGCCAGCCGTGCTTCGATACACTGCCTCAGGTTCTCGTGAATTCGTGAAAGACGCTTGTAA
>JBKDRW010000375.1:0-9848 GCA_046341255.1 Planctomycetota bacterium | reverse complement strand
CCTGAGTGTCTCCGACGCCCGAACACGAGGCATGGTGTTTTCGATCGTCGGCACTGTTTCGCGGCGAGATGGGCGAATTGCTTCTGGAGCAGGAGTGTCCGCTGGCGGTGATCCGTGGCTGAATTCTGACATTGGGCCGGTGAGCGAGGGACTTCGTTTTCGGTTCGGTGATTCCAGAGATGATTCCCCGGGGGACCTTCGAAACGAACCCGAGTTGCGGAGCCTGGAGATATTCTCAGCCCCTGCATTCTTGTCGATATTGCCGGAGGGAGTTCCGGCGGGCGGATCTGGCATCATCAAGCTGCTGGGCGCGCGCGATCGGGCTGAATTCTCACGAACCGCTGGTCCGGATGGATTTTCCGATCCCGGCGAAGGCCGGATCGGGCGATCCGTCTGTCGGCTGGGATTTTGTTCACGAAGTCCGTCTTGTTTGCCGGGATCGACGTCATTGAAAGGGATACGACCCTCTCCGTCCATTGACGGCGCTGAATTGCCGTTGCGGAGTTTGCGACCAGAGTTCTGATTCCTGTCGTTCTCTGACCCATTACCAATCAAGCCACGAACATCCGGCTGCGAGACGTCCCCCGTGTTGTTATTACGATGCATAATGCCGCGTGGCTTCCCGTTGTCGGTCGTATTTCCAACTGGAGGCAGCATGAGGCGTTCACGAACGTCGCGACGATCCTGTTCCCTCGGCTCTGACTTCGCATCGGACTCGACTGCAATAATCGGGATCCCGGCCTCGCTTTCAGTCTTTTCGCTCGGTCGAATCGGCGATCGGCCGACTCCCGCGAGTTTCGGATCGGAGTCTTCGCCATTCCCTCGGGTCTCCGGACGCCATTCGTCTCGCGGATTTCGTTGACGGGGCTCTCGAGTCTCGTTGTCCGATGCCTTGTCGCGATTCGGTCGTGGACTCGAGTCCACGACGGTTGTTTGATCTGATGAAGGGACGCTTGATGGCCCGCCGATTCGGTTTTGATCGGTTTTTCCCTGCTCGTTTCGTGCAAGATCCCCGCGTCCATCTGGAGCGGCATCGTCAAGCCTGAGTCGATCACGCCGGCGAGGATCACGCTCCTGATTGTCTGTTGTCAGCGGATTCTTTTCTTCGGTCTGATGTTCAGCCGGCTCGCCATTTGAATCGGCGATTCGATCTCGGAGGCGAGGGACGCGCGCAGCCCCTTCACCGACTGGCCGCTGATCTCGGCCGGAGAGTTTGTCCACCAGAGCGGTCGCATCATTGCCGATTCGGTTGCTGTTGTCCCCTGAATCTCGCATGCGATCCAGTTGCTCCAGACTGCGCTCAACATCCCGACGCTGATTCACAAGTTCTCGCAAACGACTTGTTGTCTCCTCAACACGTTCCCGTTGCCGATTCTCCAGCCGCACGAACCGGAATCCATTTTGATCTTCGCTGGATACGTTTACGAAGTTCTGGAATCGATCGCCGAGCAGGCCGTCAGCTCGAAACTCGCGATGATCCTGAACCCAGCGATCCTGATCTCGGAAGCGTACCGGAGGACGGCGATTGGCTTGATTCACAAACACATTGAACTGAACATTCAACTGATTGAAGTAATCATTGTTTTGGCCGCGACCGTAATAGGCGTAGAGCGGATCGAAGCAGCGACGCTGACGCGGAAACTGGTGCCACGGTGTGAGTCCGCGATTGCTCCACGCCACGTCGTAGTAGTTGCCGAAGTAATAGTGTCGATATCGCGGTCGAACCCAGAAATGCACTGTTAAATTATTTGATGCCACGACGACGCGCGGAGTGAATCGCGAGATCTGTCGGTATCGGAATCGTCGATGGAAGTACGACGGAGCAAACAACACGCCTCGGCGAGCAACCGGGTAATCCCAGTAGCCGTCACAGAAGTAGTAGCCGCGAGGGGTCCATTGATATCGTGCGGGAACCCAGACCCAGCTGGAGTAGCCGGTGGACCAATAGCCTGGACGCCAGACGTAGCGAGTCTCGCTCCAGATCCACGAACCCGGAATCCAGATGTGTTCCACTGTCGGAGCATCGCCGACCGGTCCCTGTTCAAGTGTTTGCGGTGGGGCTTCTTCCAGGTAATTAATTTCTGAACTTTGAGTCGACACCCACGTTCCGGAAACCCATTGATAACCACCCTCTACTTCAGTCCAGTAGCCGGGCAACCAGCGGAATCCCTGAGGGACTTCACGCCAGATGCCGCTGACCCAGATGAAGTCCTCCTGTTCGTCATCCCATGCCCAATATCCGGAGATCCATTCGACCTGCCGACCATCCGGCTTGAGTTCCGGCGCCATTTCTTCAATTGCCTCGGGTGGTTTCTGGGGAACGATCAGGCCTGAAATGGGGTCAGTGTTGAACTGTTCTGCGAATGCTTCATGCACTGGGCCGCGCAAAAGTTCATCACGATCACTGTCATCCATTTCATCCGCATTCACTGGCGGTAATGCGGATGTCGGCTCCGGAAGCGGTGGTGGAGGATTCTGGCCGTTATTCTGTGTCTGGACAGCTTCGATCGCTGCGTTCGATGTGAATGTTGGCGTCTGAGAATCGATGCTGTCCTGACCGTGTGCTACGGTCTGATCAATCATGGGCGGACTCGAAATCGTTGAACCCGCTTGAACAGATTCACCCTCAATCACGGGAGTTATTGGCGGTAACGCAGCCGGCACAGGCTCCTGAGCGCATACAGGCAATGCAAACCATGGTACTATCGCGAATACTGACAGCCTGACCACTTCACAGAATCCTGATTTGCCGAGGGTTGCCGACGAAGATGGTCGATGCAGGCGGGCTGCGCAGGCACGATTGTCTGCGTTGATCGCATGATGCTTCAGCCGCGCAACTGGAATCATTCGGAATCTCCTTGATTCATAACTGGTCTTGCGAATGCGAATGGCATGGTTGTCAAATCAGCTGCATACGATCCGCAAAAGTCGAGCCAGAATGTCGTGATGCATCCGGCTGGCAGGAAGGATGACCTCCACCGAACGGCACGTCGATAGCGAAAAATCCTGACGCAGGCTGATTCCGGTTTTCATCAGGGAATTTGTGATCATCCGAATTGTTCACGTCGCTTGTCGTCGGATTCGACGTCAATCTGAGGACAACGTGTCGCGTTTTCATTGCCGCCGGTTGTCGGTTGGCGGATCAGATACCAGTTCAAAAGCCTGAACGATTTCTGGCGGAACACGTGACGGAAGTCCCGTTCGAAGATTGACGAATGCCCAGTTGGTGGCTGCGATTGCCAGTCGTTTTTGATCCGATCCTCGAACGATATCAAAGCGTCTCAGTGAAGTGACTCGTTTCATTTCTGCGACCCACGTTCTGACAACGATTTCATCTCCTTCAAAGGCAGGACTGATGTACTCAATCGTGTGCGTTCGAGCCACCCAGCCTGAACCGAGAGCGATGTAGGCACTTTGCGGCCATCCCTGGATCGCGGAATGTGCAACAGCGGCATCCTGAGTCCATCGCAGGTACTCCACATTGTTCACGTGCCCCAGCCCGTCGATTTCGCGAGGCTGGACAGTGTGATGAAACTCAAAAACTGCGGGCACAGGCCGAATCCTTGACAGGAAGAGTGAGCACTCGAAGAACCGCGATCAGACGCAGGGTCCGAACGCCTCGGTGTTGGTCATTTGGCATCTGGTGCCTTCAGTTTAAGCAAACGTTGACTCAGACGGGGAGCCGAAGACCCGGATGGCCGAAAAACGTTCGCTGGCAACCGCGAGAAATCGCAGTGTTTTTTCACGTTTCGCTGAGGGGAAACAAATCGTTCACTGTCGAGACTTAAAATTCTGTTTCCTGGCACTTCAGTTGCTTTTCTGCATGACGCCGGTTCGGTGATTGATTTTTTGACGCGAGGGAGCGTCTGAGCCGACTGGTGCTGAACCTCAACACGGATGCGCTCGGTCACACGGTGCGGCGATGGTTATTGGCAGTGTTTTGATAGTCGATAGCGATCGTGCAACGGTGCGTGATCTGTTCTCAATACTTTCTCTGCTTCCCCTGCAGGTGTCTCTGGCGTTCAGCAAGGCAGACGCATTGGAGGCGTTGCTTCGCAATCGAATCGATCTCCTGATTGTTGCTCATGGGCTGTCTGACGGGAACGGTCTCGAGTTGTTTCGAGACTCAATTTGTCGTCGTTCGGCATCCACGGCTGTTCTGTTGTCACGCCATGCTGATCTCAGTGTTGTGATTTCAGCAGTCGATGCCGGATTCAGCTTTGTGATCAGCACGCCTGTCGATCTGGGGCAGGTTCGTCCGGTTCTTCAGAGTATTTTTCCGGCCCTGACGTCCTGCAGGCAACTGCAGGATATGTCGGAAAGGAGTTGTTCGATGGCCGTTGAGCTGCCTGACCTCAGGTACATTTCCAACCTGACAATGGCTCAGATTCGATCGGGTCTCGCTGACTCTGACCTCATTCGAATCATTCGATCGGTTGATTATCCTTTCGCAGGTAAAGAGCGCCTTGAGTACTTTGATCGTGACACTCTGGAACGGGTTGTTTGTCTTGTTCGCCGATGGAGCCAGCAGAGAATTGCGGCGCGGCAGGAGCCGACTCATTCAGCATTGGATGATGGTCCGGTGATTCCGGATTCGATCCTTCAGCGTTCCGATTCCATCCGAGTGTCTGCGTAGTTGTCTTAGCGATCATTGAGATCAATCCGGCCACAGTTGGCCTTCGGAGAACATACTGCTCATCAGGACAGCATTCCGGAGCGGATGTTGTTGACACGATGTGCGGGCTCCGCCCGCGTTCGATGACACTTCAGAACAAACGCGGTGTACGGGAGTCCTCAGCCGCGCGGAGCAGACGATATGGGACATCGGAAGTGCTCGGATCATCTTTGATGAGTGTTCCGCGATGGCGTATGTCGCGACAGTGAGGTCACGACGCAGACGCTCGTGAGGTCAAGTCCATCGTTGAGGGGCCTGCGGGGAATCGAGTTCAGATGGTCGCAAGCGTGCCTTCAGGTTGCGGTTGCTGTTGAGTCATGCAGTGGAATGCTCCGAGACCCCAGATCAGATCGAGGCAATCAATTCCGACGATGGTACGGTCGGGATAGCAGTCCTGCAGAAGCTGCAGCGCAAGGTCGTCGGCAGGATCCTGAAATGTCGGCACGATCACGCCTCCATTGACGAGACAATAGTTGCAGTAGCATGCCGGGAGACGGTTGCCATCAAGGAATTTTGGGGACGGCATCCTCAGCGGGATCGCCTGCAGGGGCTGTCCACGGCTGTTTTTTGAATCGGCAACGGCCCTGAAGTTGGCCCTGAGCTGATCGGCTTCCTGGGCGTCCTCATGATAAGGAGCAGCGACAAGGACACGGGCGGCATCGACGAATCGAGCCACCTGATCGATATGCCCGTCTGTATCATCCCCGATGATTCCGTGTCCGGGAAGCCAGATCACAGTGTCCGTGCGAAGCCACTGACTGAGCGTCTGCTCCATTTGTTGGCGATCCATTCCGGGATTTCTGTTCGGATTCAGCAGGCAGCTTTCCGTGGTCATGACGGTTCCTTCGCCATTGCCCTCGATTGCGCCACCTTCGAGGATCAGGTTGGGACTTATTGTCGTGATCCCAAGTCGCTTTCCGATCCGTCGAGCTGTGAGTTCGTCCAGATCCCACGGGGGATACTTCCCACCCCAGGCGTTGTAATTCCAGTCAAGGATCACCTGCTGGCCGGCAGCCTTGCTGTTCAGACGGCCGTTCAGAAAGATCGGACCGTGATCACGGCACCAGGAATCGTTCACAGGGATATCAATAAGTTCAACGTCAAACGCAGAGCCGTGGCGGAGGCAGGCCGTATCGATCAGGGGCCTCGCTCGTTCGGCGACACCCTCTCCGCCAGCCAGGAGTTTGACCGGCTCAAATCGTGCCATGGCGGCAACGAATTCGGCGTAGGCCGCTGGAATTCGTTCAAAGATTCCGGGCCATGTATTTGGATTCACAGGCCAGGCGGCCCAGGTGGCCGTGTGAGGTTCCCATTCAGCAGGCCAGCGAAACAAAGAGAGATCAGTCATTGCCAATACAATTTCCCGGCAACTTCAGGTGTCGGAAAGCCCGGCACAGTCCGGGACTATCAATGTGCTGTGAAGATTAAAGGCAACGCCACGTTGCCAGAAGGAATCCTGAGTCAGAAATGCAACGGTTCCCCGAATTTCGTTGACGGAAACGGTCGGTGTGAAGTTCATCCGCAGGTTTTCTTCGTGGGTTGGTCTGCAGAACGAAGACTGAGTGTAGGGGAAATCGACCGTATACTCAGAGGCAAAGGCGCTAAAGCCGTTCAGACTTGCAAACTGCGTTGAGTGAAGGCGTCGAACGTGCCATTGCATCGCTTGACACCTCGCCGCTCGTGGATAATGATCGTTCGAGTGAAAAGCCCTCAAGGTTCTACAACGCATTCAGATCGCCCGAAACAGGGTGTCGCAGGGGACAGACATGTCGAAGTCCGACCGTCGAATTGACATTGAAGAGATTAACGGTGTGTCCGTAGTTCGGCTGCTGGAAAAGAAGATTCTTGACGAAGCGAACATTGAAGCGCTGGGACAGGAATTGTTCGCTCTGGTGGATAAGGATGGCCGGCAGAAGCTGATTCTTGATTTCACGCTCGTCGAATACCTCTCCAGTGCGGCGCTTGGAAAACTGATCACAATGCACAAAAAGGTTACAACCGCCAAGGGGAAACTGGCGTTGTGCAGTATTCAGAAAGACATCATGGATGTCTTTAAGATTACGCAACTGAATAAGGTGTTCACGCTTTGCTCTGATCTGGATGATGCCCTGGCGAAGTTCTGATCCGGTGTTCTGCCGTTGCTCAGATTCTGGCCGAGCAACCTTGAGCATCCGATTTGTGACTCTGGTTCTAAAGCATCGACGCGCCTATGACTGCACCGTTTCATTTTGAAGTCAGTTTTCCCAGCAACACCGCTGAGGGGTTGAAGGTGCAGGAGCAGATTGTATCCCTGATGGAGAAGTTCGAGTACAGCATGCGGGACATCTTCGCCATGCGTCTGTCTCTCGAAGAAAGCCTGACGAATGCAATCCGGCATGGTAACAAGCTTGATCCTGGCAAGTCTGTCTCCGTCGATTGCCGAATCGACGATCAACGAATGATCGTGGTTGTGCATGACGAGGGGGATGGCTTCGAGCCTGATACCGTGCCTGACCCGACTCTGGAAGAGTTCATTGAGCGTCCCTGTGGACGCGGTCTGATGCTGATGAGGGCGTATCTGAACACATGCGAGTACTCTGATGGCGGACGTTGTCTGACAATGGAGCGGGAACGCAACAGTCCTCTGCCGATTCTTGAGGATTGATGCGTTCGCCACTGCGCCCTGTGGATCCCGCGATGAAAATCGGAGTGTTCGGAAACCCGGACAGCTGGTACGTGCAACAGCTGGCAGATGCCGGGTTGACTCGCGGTCACCAGATGCATCGCCTTGAATTTCCGATGCTGGAAAGTCGCGTTAAGGATTCAGGCATCGATATCCGTTGCGGTGATGTCAGAATCCAGGATCTCGACGCTGTGATTGTCAGGACCATGCCGCCCGGAACGCTGGAGCAGGTGGTGACCCGAATGAATCTGCTGCAGATTGCAGAAACCTCGGGCGTTCAGGTTCTCAATCCACCGAGGTCACTCGAATGTGCGGTGGACAAATATCTGACCACTCAGCGACTGGCACTCGCAGGACTTCCGGTGCCTGGTACCATCGTGTGCGAATCCTCCGACATGGCTCTGAACGCCTTTCATGATCTGGGTGAAGACATTGTCGTGAAGCCGCTGTTCGGTTCAGAAGGTCGAGGTATTCTGCGAGTGTCAGACAGTGAGATCGCTCTCCGAACATTCCGCACGCTCGAACGACTCGGCGCCGTGCTGTACCTGCAGGAGTTTCTTCGCGGTCCGATGTTCGATCTGCGACTGCTGCTGTTGGATGGCAAACTTCTGGGGGCAATGAAACGAACACCTCGCCCCGGCGACTTTCGGGCAAATATCTCTCAACAGGGCACTGCGGAACCACATCGCCCGTCACTCGAGGAATCGGAGTTGGCTCAACGAGCTGCTGACGTCACTCAATGTGTCTTTGCAGGAGTTGATCTGATGTATGACCAGAACGAAGGCCTCAGAGTCATTGAAGTGAATGCGATACCTGGCTGGCGGGGGCTGGAAAGCGTATGTCGCGTTGATGTTCCTGGCCGAATTCTTGATTATCTTGAAAGCTCGCGGCGAGGCTGCCGGTGATCGTGCCACCAGGATTCTTAACGGAATGACTCTTCTGAGCCGCCACGACATCTTTCGGCGTCCGACACTCCTCAGGGTTGTATCAGAATGACTGTCCGACCTCACCCGTGTCTGCCGACACTCCTGAGGCTCAGGTGAGAAGTCTGGAGCAATTCGGCATCGCTGTCACAAACGCCGCGGGGAGCGGGCTACTGCCAATGATTGTGAAGAACGCTCGGCCTGCTACTTACGCAGGTCATATTCCTTGATTTTTCGGTACAGCGTACGCTCGCCAATCTCAAGCATGCGAGCCGCCTCTTCGCGATTGCCATCGGTCAGCTCGAGAGCTCGTTCAATATAGTACTTTTCCACTTCCGTCATCGGTTTCCCGATGAGCGAATCGGCACCAGTCGGAGCATCCGCCTCAGGTTCCGGCAATTGGTCTTTGACGAGCACCGCGATTTCGGGCGGCAGTCCGTCGATGTCCAGAATCCCGTCAGAGTCCAGCACAAGCATTCGCTCAATCGTGTTTCGCAACTGCCGAATATTTCCGGGCCAGTGATAGGCAAGCAGTGCTTTTCGAGCAGCGCGGGAGAAACCCTGAACCTCGCGTCCTGTCTTTCGTGAAAGATCGCGAAGGAAATGCTCCATCAGCAGTGGAATATCGCCCGTGCGTTCCCGCAGTGGCGGGAGATAAATTGAGACGACATTGATTCGATAGTACAAGTCTTCTCGAAACTTCCCGTCCTGCACCATCTTCTGCAGATCTGCATTGGTAGCCGCAACAAGTCGCACGTTGATCGGCAGTTCCTCGTTCGCGCCAAGTCTGGTGATCTTCCGATCTTCAAGGACTCGCAGCAGCTTCACCTGAGTGTCCATCGGCATTTCGCCAACTTCATCCAGGAATAAGGTGCCGCCATTGGCGTGCTCAAACTTTCCAATCCGTCGCCCAGTCGCTCCCGTGAACGCTCCGGCCTCGTGACCAAACAGTTCGCTCTCCAGAATGCTGTCGGGGAGAGCGGAAATGTTCAGAGGCACGAAGGGTTTATTCTTTCGCGGACTATTCTGATGCAGTGCGCGGGCGACCAGTTCCTTTCCAGTGCCGTTTTCACCCTGTATCAGCACGGTGCTGTCTGATGCAGAGACGCTCTTCAGAATCTCAACAATTCGATGCATCTGCGGGCTGTTACCAATCACACCCTCGAACCCAAATCGCTCTTCAAGTGCGCGGCGCAGTTCGGCGTTCTTCCGAACGAGACGAAGTCGGGCCGATGCTTTTTCAACCGCTGAACGCAACTCGTGAATGTCCAGCGGTTTCGTGAGATAAGTATAGGCTCCATGCTGCATTGCGGTGACCGCTGATGCAATGGAACCGTGACCCGTCAGCACGATGACTTCCGCTTCCGGCAGCTCTTCCTTGGCCTGACGCAGAATCTGGAGGCCGTCGACCTCTCCCATGCGGAGGTCCGTGACGATCACATCCCACGATTCCGAGGCGATCAGCTGCGAACCACGTTCACCAGAGCCGGCAACTTTGCAGTCGCAGTTGATGCGAGCCAGTGCATCCGCGACCGCCTGAGCGTGTCCCTCATCGTCATCCACGATCAGAACACGAACAGGAATGGTT
>JBKDRW010000374.1:0-7374 GCA_046341255.1 Planctomycetota bacterium | reverse complement strand
GATCCCGGGAACAGGAGCCGTCGTTGAACGAATCGGAATCGACTTTGAGAAAGCCCCGAGCGAGACACGCATGACCGATGAAAATACGCCGATGACTCCGCCGTTGGATCAGCAGCGCGCCGGCTGAGTTACGCGGCGGCCAGACTGGCTTGCAGACTGTTCACGAATCGCTGCGAAGACTTGCTTCGATCGCAGATTGAAACGCCGCGAGTGCAGGCATCGGGATGGTGTGGCCACCGTAAAATTCGGTGAACTGTACCCGGAATGCAGAAGTCTCGAGGACCTGCTTCAGGTCTCTGGCTGCTGACATCGGAAGCAATGGGTCCTGATGGCCGTGGGACTGAACCACGTCGCAACCCGGATGCTGTTCAGCAAGTCGCTGCCAGACGGTCCGATTCAGCAAAGTTCCGGAGAAAATGGCCAGCAGTGCTGGCCTGAGTCCCTGCAGAGTCACATTTGTTGAAACCATGGCGCCCTGTGAAAAGCCTCCGAGAATCAACTTCGATTCTGACAGTTGATGGTCCGCAAGCGCGAGGTCGATTGTTTGTCTCAGCATGCTCGAAGCTTCGGCCATTCCCGGCGGCTCAAGAAGCGTCAGATCGTCGAAGTTGCGAGTCTGCTGCATTTCTGCCAGCCGAGCCATATTGATGGGCCACCATGCCCTTCCACCTGGCATTCCGAGGTCTGCCAGATCATGAGGAGCAGCCGGAAAGATGAAGCGACAGGATTGCGCGATGAGCTCGCTGTTTTCCATCAGCATCGGCGCGAAGTCGACGAGATCATCTCCTCCAGCTCCATAACCGTGACAGAGGACGACAAGGCGCTTCGGCATCACATCGGCAGATAGAGCATCCACGATTCGGCAACGGAGCCGTCCCATATCCCGACGCGACGCGTGAATACTCATGATTTGTGTCCTTCGTATCCCGGATGTGCGGTAGCATTTTCAGCAATCCTTCGTCTGCTGCGGCAGGATTCTGCGGAGCCGTGCTGAGGAATGCAAGGAGCCCGATGAAGTTCATCGGGCTCCCATGTACAAAATCCAGATTCCGTGACACCTTGCTCGTCAGAAGTGATACCCCCGGCTTCCCGTCAGGAAAAGTCAGACAGCGTGAAACAGGGCGCATCACGCCGTTCAATGTTGAGTCAGTTGAGCGCGTCCAGACTCAGCACCTGCGACGAACGACGTGATGCGAATCACCTCGATTGTTTCGATGCAGACTGTAATCTGATGGTAGGGGATGATCGAATTCCTGAGATAATCGAGGGCCTGATCGCAGACGGCAAAAGCCAGAATAATTTCAACTCGAACCTGTTCAGCAGGATTCACCTGTCCTGATTCAATGCTGCGCCGTCCCATACCAAAGCAAGGGATTTCCGTGTATCCGGTGGCCCCCATGGCCACAATTTGAGCCGTGACTTTGGATGCGAGTTCCGGGTTGGTGACAAAAGTCAGTCGTCGTACCGGAGTGAGACCTCGAACACGAGCTGAGTGGACATCGGCTGAAAGTGGGCGAAGTTCATCGAGTCCCTTTAACTCAAGGCGGAGTCCGGCCTGATCGAAGTCGTGACTCAGCTCTTCGAGTTTTTCCATCACACTCGCGTCAATCAGAGTCGCTCCTGAGAGATCGAGGATGAGATTTCGCCTCTGAACAAGTCCGATATCTTCGATCTGGCGTTTGAAGGGGATCCAGTTACTGAAGATCGCTGATTCTTTGGCAATGATTCGGCTGGTATTTTCGTCGACGTCTTCGACTTCAACATATGCCTTGAAGAATGACTTCAATGGAACGCCGTTGGCAAGATGCAACAACATTTTCAGGACAATCCCTGCCGCAACACCAATCAGCAGATCGGTTGCCAGAACGACAACAAGCGTCACGACAAACAGCAGCAATTGTTCCCTGCCGATGCGGTAAACGTTGCGAAACTCGTTCGGGTGGGCGAGGCGAGTTCCTGTGTAAACCAGCATCGCCGCCAGAGCAGCCAGAGGAATTCGATGCAGGACGGTCGGAATGAGGCCAACGCAGAGCAGCAGAAAAATGCCATGCCACATGTCTGCGAATCGCGTTCTGGCACCGTTGTCGATATTGGATTTGCTTCTGACGATTTCGGAAATCATTGGGAGCCCCCCGACCATCGATGCACACAGGTTGGCGACACCTACTGCGAGAACATCGCGATTCATGTTCGTCTTGCGTTTCCATGGGTCGAGGAGGTCGACTGCTTTGGCACTCAGAAGTGATTCGAGACTGCCGATTATGAAAAACATGAAGATCCAGAACCACGCCTTGAATTGAGTCAGCACTGTGAAGTCAGGAAACATCACCATCTGAAACATGCCAAAGACCTGCCGTGGCATCTCAACGAGATACTGCTCACCAAGCTTGTACTCTTTATCAAACAGCGTGTATTCATGAGCCGTTGTCAGGTTTAATGACATGCCGAGTGGAACAGAGACCAGCAGCACAATCAAATGCGCCGGAATTGGCTTCAATACGGGGACTCGAGAACGAACGACGGGCCACAGGAACATAATCAACAGGCTGACGACTCCGATCATGGCAATGGCCGGATTGGCATTGATGACAAAATCAGGAATCTGTCGGAGCAAGGCAAACGGGCCGCCTTTCGCACCACTGATCCCAAGTGTGACGGGAATCTGCTTGGAGATAATAATCACGCCAATCGCGGCCAGCATTCCGTGCACCACGGTCCCCGGAAAGAACTCACCGAGGATCCCGGCGCGAAAAAGGCCAAACAGTATCTGCAAAAAAGCAGCCACGACCCCGACAGCAAGTGCAGCCTTGTAAGCAGCGATTTGTTCCGGGGTTCCGGACCAGGGGCTTCCACCTCCAAAATCTTCGATACACCCGAGCACAATCACGATCAGCCCTGCAGCCGGTCCCTTGATTGTCAATTCGGAATTGCTGATGCAGGTGGTGACCATTGCCCCGACAATGGCTGTAAAGATCCCTGCAATCGGTGGAAAACCGGATGCCAGAGAGATCCCGACGCACAGTGGCAGAGCAATCAGGAAGACGAGCAGGCCCGAGATGGCATCGTTTCTCAGGTAACGAACAAAGCCGTCAAGGTTTCCTCGTGGTATGATTCTGATTTCTTCGCTCATCTTTTTCTCCGGAATTACGGTTGTCTTCGGAAACGTGGCGGGTCAATCATGCCCTGCCTCGCGACGTTGATTTCGACGCACAGTCATCTCGTATTGTCGACTGACTGAAACCCAGGATTCATGGATGGTCTTGATGCGTGATGGTCCGCGGCATTCGTTGTTTCATTGGATTTATTGCGACTTTCTCGCAGCTTCATCAGCGCATCTGCCGCGTGGTAACGTGAGGCAACGCCGGGTTGAGGCCACAGACCTCCGCCCAGGACAAGGCCTGACAGAATCAGCACTGCGAAACGTTCTGAACCCCTTGAACGTAGCTGAACGGTCGTGTGAAAGCGAACGCCGGTGAAGATTCGGAAATAGGCGCGAAGAATCGCCACGCTGTTCAGGGCCGCTGCCACGACGACCGCAAGTCCCACCATCGGATACACGTCGACAGCGCCCTCGATCAGAAGCTCCATGCCGACGAATCCGATTGTTCCCGGAAATCCAATCGACCCCAGACCCGTCAGCAGGAACAAACCGGCCAGAGTCGGTGTGTGGTCGTACATTCCGTGATATCGATCCAGCGAAATCCGGCCGATACGCGCCTCCATCGATCGCAATGTCAGACCAAAGCCCCCAAGAGACAGCCCGACGGAAATCCATACACATAATGCACCGGTCATGCCGATGGTGTTGACCAGTTCGAGTCCCGAAAGTACCAGCGAAGAGTGACTCAGGAACAGGTAACAAAAAAAACGTCGCGCGTCCTTCTGGATGGTCGCCATGCCGGCGGCGTACACCGCGGTGGTCAGCGACAGAACGGCGATGCTGCGCATGGCCCATGGTGGGGCGACGGGAAAGACAAGGTGCATCACCGCGTAGGCACCTGTCATCGGAGCAACGAACAGAAGAGCGGTTCCGAGCGATGCGTTCTCAAAGAAGTCTGTCATCCACACATGCAGCGGACATGCTCCGGCGCGAAGCAGGACTGCAATGGTCAACAGAGCTGATGAGATGAGCGACGCCTTCGGATGTGTCGAAGAGTGGTCGACAAGACTCCATCCGGCGACAAGGAGCACTACAAAAAGTCCCATGTGCAGCGTATAAACTCGGGTCGAAGCCCCTCGTCGCCGCAGCTCAATCCATGGAGGTATGACGGCCAGAGACAGCAGCAGCACAAGACCCCAGGAACTGTGGCAACTGAGTGTCGCAAGAACGATGGCTTCAGAGATCAGCGAAAGACCGAATGAAAATCGGCCGACCTTCGTTCGCAGCGTCGAAAACATCGTCATCAGATACAATAACGCTGCCACCGGAAGCAATGGCGCGCTCAGTTCATCAATCACAAAGATATCCCGCTTGAAGAGCCATTGAATCAGGTCCCAGTGGTCGTGCGCCTCAAACGTGCTGAGCGTGGCAAAGTCCAGCCATTCTCCGGTGGTACACAGTAATGTCATCCCTCCGCAAACGACGGCGACACGCTGTGCAGAGATCGGGTCCTTGATCAGCCCGCAGACGATCGAGCCGACAATCGGGATGAGTATGGAAAACTCAAGCCACGGAAAATGAAGTTCAGGCATCATGAGACGCAGGTTCTTTCGGGATGAAGTCAGCTTCGATCAGATTACCGTCCGGGGCCATCAATGGTCTTCGCGACCATTCCTGCTGCGATTGCCGTTCAGGAATTCTGTCCATTTTCGTTCCATGCGATCCGACCACGAGAAAACAGCGACAAACGGACGAACGACATAATCATCGATCATGGTGTCGAGATTTCCTCGATCGAAAGCAAACTGATAAAGGCGAGATCTGAACGTCGGAGACGATGGGCCACCCGGCACACGACCGGATGGCAGGTAGTCGCCGATCGCATTGATCATGGTGTTATAGTCTCGCAGCAACGATGGAGCACGAATCAGCTGCAGCGTTCGCAGGCAGGCATGGCCGATGATGTGGATCAACGCGATATAGCGAAGGCCGAGGCCGATTTCGACGACGATGATGCTGACCTGAATGAGCGATGAGAATGCCAGACTGCTCTTGATATCTGTTTGCACGCGCGCGGCCATTGTCGCAAACACAGCTGTTGCGGCCCCGAGCACCACGACCAGAATCTGCAGCGTTTGTGACTCGTCGAGCAGCGGGCTGACACGCAGCAGCAGGAACGCTCCAAGATGCACCGACAACGCGCCGTAGAAAACAGCACTGGATGGTGTCGGGCCTTCCATGGCTCGCGGCAGCCAGCCCGAGAATGGAATCAGTCCGGATTTTCCGGCGGCTGCGAACAGCAGCAGACATCCCACCAGCAATGCGTCACCCTCGGAGATGCTGGCTTTTCCCATCGGCCACGCGACTTCATCGGCACCGCTGTGAGCGGCAACAGACTGACCCGCGATTCCTCCAAAATCTCCCGAGCCGGACAGGTGATGCAGCGTCAGCGCTGCCACCAGAAATGCCGCATCGGCAACTCGATAAATCGTCCAGACTCGGAGTCCATTTGAGACGGGTGCAGGACGATCGTGGAAGAATGCCACCAGCAGCGCTGACGAGAGTCCGACAAGTTCCCAGCCGAAGAAAAGAGTTTCAATGGTGCCTGCGACGGAACTGAGAATCATGCCCAGCTGGAAAAACGAAAAGAAGACAAAGAAACGATGAAAGCCTTCGTCGCGATGCAGATAGCGGCTGGCGAAGGCCGCTATGACTCCGCAAAGAACGAACGTCATGATGACGAACGGTACACTCAGTCGATCAAACACAAATTTCATGGTGAAGTGAAAATGTTCTGAGTGTGTGTCGCGCGAAGCTTGACGTTCATCCAACGGTGCTTTGCCGGCATTGATCTGATGCTCTGGTGCGGAGTGATTCGCTCCGGCACTCGGCACAGATAAGGGCTCCGTTACTGAATCTTCCAGCATTTTCGCGGATGCCGGGTTCTCACTCAGAATCCCGTCTGCGGACGTCAGCGACACCCAGTCTCCCACCTCCACCGGGATGTATCGACGCCCGGTGGCCAGCATGATTGCGAGGATCAGAAGTGCGGAGACCAACCCGAATACGGTGGATGCTTCCGTCAGTCGAGCCATCGTGCGTTCACTGAGTGGAACTCTCAGCAGCGTCGTCACACCCATCACTCCGACCAGGGCGAGTGGCGCAATCACAACGATGATGCCTGCAATCTGAAAAATGAACATAAATGCACCTTGTTTTGTCGTGACGAATTCCGCTCGCGTTCATCAACCAGATGGATCCCGGTCGACGAGATTACTGCCCTGCCCTGATCAGCCCGAAAGGCAAATGGTCTCGCAATCCTCGGTACCACTCGAAAGAGGAATCTGCGGACTGAAGTTCCTGAGTTTTGGGTGTGTAGTCTTCGAATCGCCCATTCACGAAACGGCTGATGCGACAGGAATCCGGATCCAGCACTGCCAGTTGCGCCCATCCGTTCTGGCAGATGCGTCCCACATTTGGATTCTCGTCCATGATCTGAAGCATGGCCTCTGCGGTTGTCTCAATGACAAACAGCAGCCGAACAGGCTCGTGAATATCCACGCCCTGCCACGGAAGTCCTGGTCGCAGGTCACTGGCTGCGCCGTCCATGACTCCCAGCAGCGACGTGACATTATGTGGCAGTTTCGTTCCTGAACCCCAGCCTCGGGTGTCAATTGCAGACAATGTGTAGAGCAGATTGATGCCTTCACAGACAGGAATCACGGCTCCCAGAATGCGAGCGAGGATCGTGTTCCTGTCGTTGTCCTGCGACTTGTCATACGACATCAGAAACGAGCGTCGATCAAGATAGAGTCCTCGAATACGACTTCGACGGCCCACGAAACACATTGCGTTTGTGCAGTTTCCGTACTCCGGGCGAGTCTGTGCGAGGTCTTCCGCACGTTCCTGAACATGCAGTAGTGCCTCAGGTCCGCTCAGATCCAGTCTTGCCGATTCAAATCGTCGACAACGCTCGTGAGCATTCCGCTCCGCGACACGACTGAATACATCCCGTGCGAGGCGCAGTGAACGCACATGAGACGTTGGCAGCAATTCGAGGTCGTAGAAGGTGATCTCCTCCGAGGCAGTATTGTGCAGACCTCCGATGAAATACGTCTCATCAGGAATCTCCAGTCCCCGTTCTCTGAGTTTTCGTCGAACGCGGGCATCGTTCAGCATCGCTGCCAGAGCACGAGCATTCGGTCCTCCCGCACTTCCGGAACAGGCACCGCAGTGGTAGGCTGACTCATGGGGATTGTTGAGACAACCGGAAC
>JBKDRW010000373.1:0-16887 GCA_046341255.1 Planctomycetota bacterium | reverse complement strand
GCGGAAGTGATGTACCGCCGAGCGTTGAAGAAGAGTCCCCGCGATCAGGCGATCCGCGATCAGTTGCAGCAGTTGTCAGAAAAACGGAGCGGACGCTCGTTTGGCGGCGGGCGAATTGAGTCGGCGATTGCCATGGCGGATCAGGCCACTGCCCGCCCAGCGGCTTCTTTAGTCAAACCAAAGAAGGCGGAGCCGATTCCTGCGGGCGAACTTCCGAAGCCTTCGGCGACGGTCGCTGCTGCGACCAGTGACTCCGGCCAGACATCGACGACGATCAGCACTGCTGCAGTGTCTGATCTGCCGAACGCATCTTCCGTCCAGACGGCCTCCGCAGTCGTTGCGGACGCCGCAGAAATTACGGTGACGGCAGGCGAGATTCTGGATGTTGTGGAAGTTCCCGATCAGCACCGTGAGTTGCTGCTGAAGGGGCTCAGTCACGGTGATACCGCGGAAACACGGTGCCTGTCAGCGACGCTGCTGGGTGACTGTGCAACGAGCGATCACAGCATTCGCGATGCGTTGATCGGAGCAGCAAAAAGCGAGACAAATCCTCAGTTGTTGCTGAGCATTGCGGATTCTCAGATCCAGAGGCAGGAGGCGACCGAGGCGACGGCAGAGTGCTTGATAAAGCTGTTGTCGGATTCCTCACTGGATGTTCGTATCCAGGCCTGTTCCGAACTGCGATATTTCGCGGGCACGACTTCCGACTCAAAATGCGTGGCGGCTTTGTCTGAAGCCCTCGACAGTCCCGATGAGTCAGTACGATCGATTGCGGCTGTGACCCTCGGCGACTTCCATCAGTTGGATCGTGCGACCGCGGATAAGCTGAAGCAGCTTTCTTCGTCAGACAGTTGCCTCGATGTACGCGATTCTGCTTCAACCGCTATGACTCGAATTGAGAAGACGCCCGGTCGATCTGCCGTGAGGGGCAGGATTGGCCTGGATCCTCGCAAGAACAAAGTTTGACGGATCCATAACAGGTTCGACTTACCTGCATGGCAACGTCGAATGAAAGAGACTCAGACTCGCCGTCTGTCGGATCCACCCTGCGGAAGGGGGACATGGCAGTATCCCGGAGATGGAACTCGGGAGCGAGTTGTGGAAAAGACGGTTTTGTCTCCGACAGGATGGAGTATTGAAATGACTCGAAAATCGGCAAGAGCCTGGCTGGCACTGATGCTGCTGGGAGCCGCTGGATGCAATGCGATACAGGACTATTGCATTGATGTCGAAACGCGGACTCGAAACCACGTTCTGTCGCACAAAGCCTGGTGTCATTGGTCATGGTGTTATGAGGACCTCGACTATCCTCACCACTTCGCAAAGGGATTCCGCGCAGGTTATGAAAACATTCTTGCCGGCGGCAAGGGCTGTCAACCGACGCTCCCTCCGCGATGGTACTGGAAGCCCTGTTACCAGACACCGGAAGGACGCTGCAAGATCGCATCATGGTTTGATGGTTTTTCACATGGGGCTGTTGCTGCTCAGCAGGATGGTTATGGCGCCCTCGGCGAGATTCCGATCTCACCGACCGCTCGCCAGAACTGGATTTCGAAACATGCCAAGCCGAATCCGGCGTGCTTTGAAGGCATGTATCACGGTCCGATTCCGACGGATCCGGCGGCGGCCAATGATCCAGAGGATCCGGAACTGAACCCCCAGGGGGTAACGTCTCCGGACGGTACATCGCCAGCAACGGGACTCCAGCCCACAGAAGAAAAGGCTGAGCCTCTGCGTCCTTACGACGACGGTGCCGCGCTTCCCGCGCCGTGATGATCTTCGACATTTGCCGTACTTCGGCTCACTTCTGCAACGTCAGTTATCCGGTCACTGCCGCGCCTTAGCGCCACAGCTGAATCAGGGAGAAGGTTCAAATGCAACGATTCAATCTTAGTTTCTGCAAGCTCGCAGACTGGGTGGCTTCAGCCGCGTCAGGACACAAAGCCATGCTGGCGGTGCTGATGCTGGGAAGCCTGTCCGCATCGGGTTGCAAGACCATCAACGCTGTCCCCGTATCCCGGGTCCCCCGCGAAATTCTGTCGACAGAACTGAAGGACAGCTATCAGGACATCTCCTTGCTGCGACTCCGTCAGGATCCGCCGGAAACCTATCTGCTCGGCCCTGGCGATGTTCTGGGAGTCTACGTCAAGGGCGTTCTGGGCAACGAAGAGGAACTTCCTCCGGTACACTATCCGGAAGACGGTAATCGCCCTCCGGCGATTGGCTACCCGGTCCCGATTCGCGAAGACGGCACTTTGTCGCTCCCGATCGTGAAGCCAATTAAAGTCGAGGGGATGTCATTGGTGCAGGCGACCGAGGCCATTCGAAAAGCCTACATCTATCCCGAAAAAATTATTCAGGAAGGCAAGGAAAGTATCATCGTCACGCTGATTCAGCAGAGAAAAGTGCGAGTTCTCGTGATTCGTGAAGAAAGCGGTGGTCAGGAAGGCGTGTCAAAACGAGGTACAGGCAAGGTTGTCGACCTGCCTGCATACGAAAATGACGTGCTGCATGCGCTCAGCGAGACTGGTGGTATGCCGGGAACAGATGCGAAAAATGAAATCATGATTTATCGTGGGCTCTACGCTGCGGGTGTGGATTCTGACATGATCCTGAATCAGCTTTGTCCCGACTGCAATGATGACTGCGATCCCTGCTTCTGCAATGAAGCACCACTTCCAGACCCTCCGAACGTCACACGAATCCCCTTGCGATATCATCCCTCCACCCCGCCGGTGTTCACGCAGCAGGATGTTATTCTGAACGAGGGTGATATCGTCATCATCCGAAGCCGCGAGAGGGAGACGTTCTTCACCGCAGGGATCCTCGGCGGCGGTGAATATCCGCTGCCTCGAGATAAGGATCTGGATATCATCGGCGCGATTTCCCTTGCTAAAGGACCACTTGGAAGCGCTGGAACCGGCGTAGGAGGGCTTGGTGGTGGCGGAGGCGGGATGGCTGGTATGGGAGGCGGAGGTCGTGGTGGCAATCAATATTGCCAGCCATCCGAAGCAATCATTGTGCGAGAACTGCCCTGCGGTAATTCCATCACCATGAAGGTTGACCTGAACCGTGCTCTGGAAGACCCAGCCGAACGCATTCTGATCCAGCCCGGTGACGTTGTTATGGTTCGCTACACGCTCTGCGAAGAAGTCGGTAATGTGCTCCTGAACGTCTTCCAGATCAATTACCTGCTGGGTCGAGGTCTGAACTGAGTCACGGTCCTCTCGAGTTCCCAAACAACAACCCGCGCACGCAAAGGCCGATGTTCTGCTCGAACGTCGGCCTTTTGTTTTTCAGATCAGCGGATCACTCCGTTTTGCTCCGCGGGGATCATTTAATGGCAAGGATCGAGGCAAAGTTAAAGCATTGAAACCACGGGGCAACAGTGGTAAAGCCTGCCCGCCGAAGTCGGTCACAGTGAGCTTCGAGCGTCTCAGGAATGAGTCGATTTTCGATAGCTGTTCGTTTCTGGGCGATCTCAAGATCGCTGTATCCATGGGCCCGCTTAAAGTCGTGATGCAGGTCTGTAAGCAAATCCTGCTGAGCCTGATCAGAGAAACACAGCTTCTCAGAAAGCAGGAGTGCCCCGCCTGGCAGAATGGCGTCTGCAACGTCTGTCATGATCTGATCGCGATCCGCGGGTGGGACGAACTGGAGTGTCAGGTTCAGCACCACAAAGTCTGTGGGCGTAAGTCTGATCTCGCGGATGTCAGCTTGATGCAGTTCGACCGTGCAGCCGACGTCGGATGATTCATCGAGCAGTTCCCGAAGTCGACGGATCATCGCTTCGGAATTGTCCACGGCATGGATGATGCAGTCATCTGAGACTCTTCGACGAATCAATCGGGTTGCTGCGCCAAGCGAACACCCCAGATCCCAGATATGCGAGCCGGGCCGCACGAATCGCTCTGCGAGTTGCTCAATCATCGAGAGAATCGACGCGTAGCCGGGAACGGAGCGAGCGATCATGTCAGGGAAGACCTGAACGACCTGGTCGTCGAATTCAAAATCGCCCACTTTTTGGCGAGGCAAAGCAAAGATGTTGTCTTTTTGTGTCATATCCAATCCGGTTGACTCCGGAACTCCGATGAGTTGAGGCGAGTGGGACAGGAAATCCGCGTACTATGGCGTTTCGAGTGCGGCTTGTCTAAAAGTCGCTGGTTGAAGTTGCTGCCGCGAGCGGTCAGGACGTGCCTCTGCATTAAGTGACGCTCGACATCGCCCATTCAAATGTCTGCACGCAATCGTGCTCGACTTCGGGCGGTTTTGTGCGTCAGGCGCCGTGGTGTGATATCATTTTGATAGCAGGAGACAGGTTCAAGTGTCGCTGGAGAAGACGGATGCACTGGTGATACGTCAGGTGGATTTCAGCGAGTCTAGTCGCGTCGTCACGTTTTTTAGCCGTGATTTCGGGCGATTTTCTGCACTTGCGAAGGGTGCGAAGCGTCTGAGAGGGCCATTTGATGCTGCTCTTGACCTGCTTTCTGAGTGTCGCGTAGTCTTCATAAAGAAGTCTCATGGAACTCTCAACCTGTTGACGGAAGCTCGTTTGTCCAAACGATTTCAGCCGCAGGCCACGGGTGCACTTGGGGCGTTGAGTGGCCTTTACGCAGGCTACTATGTGGCTGAACTGCTGGCGGGTCTTACGGAGGATTTTGACCCTGCTCCGAGTGTGTATGAACTTACTCAGGGGACACTTGAAAACCTGTCTGATCCGGATGAGAGCGCGGATGCATTGGTGATTCGGTTTGAGGTTGTTTTACTTCAGCAAATCGGCCTCTTTCCAAATCTATCCGAGTGCTCTGTGTGTGGATCTTCCGTGTCATCTGACAGTAAGTTTGCACATTGGGTCTGTCAGGGCGGAATTTTGTGTGCGAACTGTCGCCGGGAAGAGTACGCAGGGGCTCGTGTTTCTGCGGGATCAATTGAGATACTGAGAAGACTGACAGAGTCAGATTCGCCGGATCACCGGTTGAAGCTTTCGCTCAGTCATCAGCAGGCTCAGGAGTGTCATCGGATTGCGGTCTCGGCGATCACTCACGCGATGGGGCGTCGTCCCGCAACGCTCAGGTACATTCAGATTTAAATCATCGCGAAGGCGGACACCTTCGCAGGAAATCCCCATGTTATTTCGCAGGATGCTCGAATGCCGAACGGTGTCGGCTTCTCGAAGGCAGCTGACCGGCTGTGTCGAGATCGCTGCATCTGCGCGAAATTCATCACGGTGGCTGCACGCCTGTGTGATTGCGCTTCTGATGTGCTCATGCGGTTGTTCGTTCTGGAAGAAGGAAGATGATCCGTGGAAGCCCAGTATCTCGGGCGTGCGCGGGCCGCTGGAACGAGCGATCTACGGCGAGGAGTCTGCTCTTGAACTGGGTCGCAGGTTTACGGAAGCCGAACGTCGGGAAGCGAAACTGGCCCGTGAAACTTTTGACCGTGGTGAGTACAAAGATGCGATCCGGCTGTGCAAAAAGAACGCAAAGAATCTGAAGGATTCTTCTCTCGGTGAAGAAGCTCAGTTCATGCTGGCGGAGTCTTATTTTCATCTGGGCTACTACGCAAAGGCCCAGGACGCATACGATCAGCTTTTTCAGGATTACCCCTCAACGCGATACGTTGAACCTTCAACACGCAAACTGTTTCGGATTGCACGATTGTGGCTGGAGGTGGCAGAACCAGAAGCCCGGAACGAGATTCGACAGGTGAGTGGTGAAAAGATTCTTGAGGAAGCTCCGGAAAAGAAGTCGATGGACCCGACCATCAGGGCGAGGGTTCTGCCGAATTTCCACGACAAGTCTCGCCCGATTTTCGATACGCAGGGGAATGCACTTAAGGCATTGAAATCGATCTGGATGAACGATCCAACGGGGCCACTGGCTGATGACGCGCTGATGCTGACAGCCAGCCATTATCAGCGTGATCAGAATTTCGTGGAGGCGGATCGCTACTATGAGATCCTTCGCGAAGAATATCCGGACAGCCCTCATCTTGAAGAAGCGTTTGTGCTTGGGGCTCATGTGAAGCAAATGAGCTACCAGGGGCCCTACTACGAAGGCAGCGATCTGACGGGGGCTCGTAAGCTGAAAGAACAGACACTGCAGTTATTTCCGGCGTCTCATGAGAGAACTCAGATTCGCCAGGATCTGGAAAAACTGTATCTGCAGGAGGCGGAACGCGTCTGGAGCAAAGTGGCCTACTACCAGAAGAAAAACCGACCAAGGTCCATCGCCATTGCCTGTGCGGAACTGATCTCGGATTATCCCGATACGCCTTACGCCGCTGATGCACGCAGGATTCTTTCAACGATCGACAAATCAGAACTGCAGGGACTGCCCGAAATTCCGGAGTTTGTGAATTCGATTCAGCGCATGGATCCATCGCCGGAGCCACGCAACAAGGGCCCGGTGAAGTCTGTCAGTTTCCCGAGAATCTTTAATCGGAATGACGATGCTGCGTCTGAAAAATCTGATTCATCCGCCGGCACGCAGGATGGAAGGGCCAGACTGTGACGCCGCGAGTTGTCTCCCTGATGCTGTTGACGGCTGCGACCTGCGGCTGCGGCTACATGCTGGGTACACCCACCGTCCCCGGTGTGCGAACGGTTCATGTAGAGATCTTCAAGTCTGATTCCTTTCGTCGAAATCTTGACTATCTGCTGACCGAAGCTGTGCAACGCGAGGTGCGGACGCGCGGGGGGTATCGGCTGGAGGATGTGTCGATCGCAGACACAATTCTCAAAGGCAAAATCGTAGAAATTCGCAAGACACCGCTCAGTGAAAACCGTTTTGACGATCCACGCGAATTGCAGTTGATGGTCGGTGCGGAAGTGACCTGGATGGATCGGCGCAGTGGCCAGATTCTTCAGCAGAAAACATTCCCTCTGGCCTCCGAATTGACACAGCAGGCGAGCAGCGTCACCTTTGCTCCTGAAGTCGGGCAATCTCTCGCCACCGCCCAACAGGAAGCGGCCCAGCGATTGGCAAGTCGTATCGTCGACCTGATGGAAGCACCGTGGTAACACCCGTGCTGCATGCCGCGGATGTTACGTGCCGAATCATGTGCTGATGCTTTTCAGAAAAGCTCTCATGTGCGATGCTGTTGATTGCCAGGTTCCGATGTCGCTCGGGATCGTATTTTCACCATTGCACCCATCAAGAGGTCTTCCATGCGTTTTCACAGAGACTTATCCCGCCTCGTTTCTTGCGGATTCCTCGCTGTCGCGATGGCGAATCATGCCGTAACACTGCTGGCCGATGACGCTGAGGACGCCAACAAGTCGTACCTGAATGCGAATGAAGCCGGACCGGAATTCCTGGTTCAGGGCGAATACACCGGGGCTGTCAGAACAGGGGATGCTGAGGTCAAGGTTGGTGTTCAGGTGATTGGCGAAGGGAAAGGCAGGCTCGCATGGGCTGCTTATATTGGTGGCCTTCCGGGTGACGGATGGGATGGCAATACGCCGCTTCGTGGTTTCGGGGAGATTCAGGGAGATGTCGGTGTTCTGAAGGGGGATGCGGGCAAAGGAGAGATTCGCAACGGCAGCCTTGCGATCATCACTGCCGATAATGTTCGAATCGGTGAGCTTTCTCGCACCACGCGTGTCTCCCCGACCATGGGCCGCAGGCCTCCGGAAGGTTGTGTTGTATTGTTCGACGGCAGTTCTGCGGATCAATTCGAAGGTGGGAAACTTGCTGCCGACAACACTCTGATACAGGGAGTGACCAGCAGGGAAAAATTTCAGAACTTTGAACTGCATCTCGAATTTCTGTTGTCCTTTATGCCCAATGCTCGCGGGCAGGGACGCAGTAACAGCGGTTGCTACATGCAGGGGCGATACGAAGTTCAGATTCTCGATTCGTTTGGACTCTCTGGCGAAAACAATGAATGCGGTGGCGTTTACTCAATTCAAAAGCCCAGCACAAACATGTGCTTTCCTCCGCTGTCGTGGCAGACATACGATGTCGAGTTTCATGCGGCAAAGTTCGACGGCGCCGGAAAGAAGGTGACCGATGCGTGGATGACCGTGAAGCACAACGGTGTGGTCATTCACGAAAAACTCGGATTGCCTCATGCGACAACTGCTTCGCCGTTGCAGGAAGGTCCGGAGCCTGGACCGCTGTATCTTCAGGATCACGGTAACCCGGTGCGTTATCGCAATATCTGGATCAAGCCAATCGCGGACTGATCCTGCCGAGTTCTGGTATGGTTGAGCGGGTGAGAAGCTCAGCGGCTGGAGCGACAGAGTGTTTTCTCCGGCATGATTCCAGCCCATTCAGATCATCGCGGCATCCAATCCGGGATGCCGCCGTTTTTGAGCTGTGCATTGTAAAGTTCGTGAAAGGGTCGAGTCGTCGACATCGGGGCAGACTCGTTGACCATCATCGGGCGAGTTTTTTTCCACCACTCGTCGTAAGCCAACCGCATGGATTCAGCAATTTCTGGATGCGTCCTGATGATGTTGCGGGTCTGCCCAGGATCGTCAATCATGTCGAACAGTTCTGTGTTGTTCACAAATCGAAACCGTTGATTTCGCACGCTGAACTGCTTCCACTGATAGTCGTTGGGTTCTTCGCCAGTGCTCCAGCGACCGACATGCGTGAACAGGTAACGATCGTCCCATGGAGCTGAAGGATTTTTCAGGAGCGGCAGCAGGCTACGGCCTTCAACCTGTCCGGGCGGCAAGGCGGCTCCCGCAATTTCTGCAAGCGTGGGGAACAGATCGATATCGCCGGCAATCATATTGATCTCCTGACCTGCGGGGAAGATACCGTCCCATCGCACAAACAAAGGCACGCGAACGCCTCCCTCGTCCGTCGACCCCTTCAGACCTCGCATGCCAGCGTTGAATGGCTTCATTTCAAGGCCGTCGGCGGTGTGCCCCATGACTTGCCCGGGTTTTCCCGATCCGCCTCCGGTCATGCCATTATCAGACGAGAAAATGACGACGGTGTTTTGCATCAGATTGAGGGATTCCAGTCTGGCGATGAGTCGACCGACATTTGCGTCAATGTTCTCAATCATGCCATAGAATGCGGCCTGCTGTTCACCGAACCCGCAATCAAGAAACCTTTTCTTGTCGGACTCTGTCGCGAGATACGGCCCATGGGGAGCATTGGTGGCGATATAAGCAAAGAAGGGAGTCTGATTCTGCTGCTGCTTCTCGATCCATGCCTGGGCTGCAGAAAAGAAGACATCGGTGCAGTACCCATGAGTCTTAACGAAACTCCCGTTGTGTCGAACGATCGGATCGAAGTAGGAATTACCGGGAACGTCAGCACAACTGCAATCATAAACCTGACCGATGCCCCCGGCGCCATGGATGAAGGCTTCGTCAAACCCTCGAAGATGAGGCTGATAGGGTTCTTCGTCGCCCAGATGCCATTTTCCAAAAATGCCCGACTGATAGCCGACTTTCGACAGGACCTGAGGCAGTGTCACTGCATCCAGTGCAAGGCGTTCTCGTTCCAGGATGGTATGCGTAATTCCATTTCGCATTGAGTGACGCCCAGTCATCAGAGCGGATCGAGTCGGGCTGCAGGTCGGCGAGACCAAAAATCGAGTAAATCGAGTACTCTTGTCGTATAAGGCGTCCAGACAAGGCGTTTTAATCCATGGATGACCATGCCGACCAATCGGTGCGTAACCCTGGTCGTCCGTCACAATCAGGACGATGTTAGGCGTCGCCTCCGCAGGGGCTCGCGAATCATTCGCAGCAACAGGCGCTGAAAGAAGTCCTGCGATTGCGGAGAAACACACAGCGACGATCGAGCGCCAGCCGGCGCAGGGTGATTGCTCGCCATTCGCGACAAAAAACTGCATGGTGTGCTCCCGGGTTGTTCCGCGTGCGTGCTCTGTGAGAGGCTTTACTCTTCAGATTCTGCGATCACGGTTGCTTTGCGAACGTAGTCGAGTTCAGGAAAGGATGTACTAAGATACGTGTTACCGCGGGTTTGCAGGGCTCCCTGGTTCGGACGTTCGCCGTAGCCGGAGAAGATGGCATCAACGTTTTGCATGCCCTCGATCACTTCTCCGAATGGTGCGAAACCCTGCTGGTCAAGAAAAGCATTGTCTGCATAATTCACGAAGATCTGCGTCGTGCGTGAATCCGGTCCTGATGTGGCAAATGTTACGTATCCACGCTTGTTGCTCTGAGTGGGTTCGTCATCGCGGATGTTTCGGTCCCAGCGACGCGACACATCGGGATTGCCGTTGATGCCGAACTGCACCATAAAGCCCGGAACCACTCGGAAGTATCGGCACTCGTCGTAAAAGCCGTCCTTTACGAGTTCATAAAAACGCTGTGCTCCTGTCGGAGCCCATTCGCGATGAACGAGGACTACAAAGTCACCCGAGCTGGATTCAAACTTCACCTTGAAGCTTCCCTTGGCCGAGACACTCGGATCAGGAGTTGACCCTGATGGAGGAGTCGCCGCTGGTTCTTCGCGAACCGGGCCTTTGAGGGATGCCTGCATTTGCTCGGCATCAGCAAGTCTGTCAACCATCGAAGGGGCACCTTGTTGCTTGTCGCTGGTGCAGCCCGTCAATAACAGGGCCAATGCAAGCATGGCAAGGCTTTGCCGGGAACAAACTACAATCAAGGGTTTCATGATGGAATCAAATCCTGACCAGCAAAAGTTTAGGTGACGTTCTCCCCGGAATGATGGCAGTGCAGTGCCAGTCACCGACCATTCTCGCGCTGAAACTGGTTCGGTTCAGTCATCATCAGGGATATCGGATTGATCGATTCTGCTAAAACCGTTCAGATCCTGATTGGGCTGTGGAGACCGGACTATCCCCAGTGTTTCTGCTTTTCTCAACCTTCGGGCATTCAGTGAGCCGCGACAAATCCCCGAAAATTCAGATCTCGCTCATCAAGAACGCTATCAATATCCGATTCGTTGGTCTGAAAACCCGCATTCCGTATGAGCACTCCGGGATTGTATTCCGAGAAAGTCCTTGTAAAATGCGGGTTCAGGCCCGGAGAAGGTCTCCGGACACTCTTGATGAACTCCGGACGTGTGCGTTGAGGGCAAAGTCGCTCCGGCGACGATGTACCCGCATAGTCCGTGCGATTGAGGTAGCTAGATGTCAATTTCCGCTGAGCAGAGAACGAAGATTATTGCCGAGTTTGGCACAAAGCCCGGAGACACAGGTTCTCCGGAAGTTCAGATTGCCGTACTGACCGCTGAGATCCAGGCAATCACGGAACACATGCAAACCCACTCGAAAGACTATTCAGGTCGTCGGGGTCTGCTGAGCAAGGTGAGTCGTCGACGTCAGTTGCTCGATTATCTGAAAAGCAAAAACGCTGACAAGTATGTCGCGATCATCACCAGATTGAACATTCGAAAGTAAAGATCTGGAGGCGTCGCCCGGGATTCCGAAGCGACGCCTTTCTGTTTTGTATTCGGAAGCATTGTTGTTGTGTTCGTTAGTCAATTGTCATGTTTGAATGAGTGAAATTGGACTGCTGCCGCAGGTTCGTAGCGGATTGCCGCATCCTGTGGTGACTTTGAGTTGTCGGAAGTGGAAGGCCTGTTGTCTGAGTGTTCTGGTGGTTGCCGGACAGTGAAGCGTCGGATCTGAGTGTGATCACCTCGCTGTCAATCCTCGCAGGAGACCGATCTGGTCTGTCGTCATTGAAAACGTCGCTGGATGGCCCCGGGTTTGTGTTTTGGGGACACCGAAGAGTGGTGTGATGCGGTTTTCAATGCTGTTTGCTTTCCTGATGCCGTGAAGTTGCTGCATGAGCGTAATCTGACTTTCCTGCCTGCCTTGTGATGCGGTCCGTATGCCGGCTGGTCCGGGTAAGGAAGATTTGTGAAGAAAGTCGTTGTTGAAACAGAGTTTGCAGGACGAAAACTGTCCATCACCTCCGGCGAACTGGCGAAACAGTCCAGTGGTGCTGTGATGATTCAGTATGGCGAAACCAGTGTGTTTGTCGCGACCCAGTCAGGTCCATCCCGGCCAGGGACTGACTTCTTTCCGTTGACGGTTGATTATCGCGAGAGGCTGGCAGCCGCAGGCCGCTTTGCCGGTGGCTACATCAAACGTGAAGGTCGCCCGACGACTCGCGAAGTTCTGACCAGTCGACTGACCGACCGGCCAATCCGTCCGTTATTTCCGAAAGGGTTTCATGACGAAGTCCAGATCATGGGCAACGTGATGTCCTGCGACGGTGAGAACGATCCGGATGTGCTCAGCATCACGGCAGCAAGTGCTGGTCTGATGGTTTCAGGTCTGCCCTTCAAAGGGCCGATTGCGGCAGTTCGGGTTGGCATGATTGACGAGAAACTCGTTCTGATGCCAACTGTTGAGCAGATGAAAACGAGTAAGCTGGATCTGATTGTTGCCGGATCTCAGCGAGCTGTTCTGATGATCGAAGGCTTCGGTCAGCAGATTCCGGAAAAGGAAATGGGCGACGCGATTATGTTCGCTCATAAGCATATCCAGACGCTGTGTGCCCTGCAGCTTGATCTCGTCAGGCAACTGGGGCTGCCTCCGGTGGTGATCCCGGAACCAACTCCCAATCCGTTTTATCATCTTCTGAAGTCTTCTGCATACGACAGACTTGCGGATGCCAAGACCCAGAAGATGAAGCAGGAGCGAGCCGAGAGGGTTCGCGAACTGAAGAAGGCTCTGATTGAGCAATACTTCCCGAATGAAGCAGAAACAACCGCCGACGGTCTGACAAAGGGGCAGTTTGCTGAAGCGTTTCATGATCTGGAAGAGCGAGTTGTTCGCGATCAGATTCTGGCTGGTAAACGAATCGACGGCCGAGCTCCGACGGATCTTCGTGCGGTCTCCTGCGGTGTTGGGATTCTTCCCCGTGTTCACGGTTCCGCGCTGTTCACGCGTGGCGAAACTCAATCGCTTGCCACAGCCACGCTCGGAACAACACGTGATCAGCAGAAGGTGGATGGATTGTTTGGCGAGGAAGCACAACGCTTCATGCTGCACTACTATTTTCCACCGTTTTCCGTTGGTGAGTGCAAGCCACTGCGAGGACCGGGGCGTCGTGAGATCGGTCACGGCTGTCTGGCCGAGCGATCCGTGCTGCCGGTGATCCCGGCACCGGAGAAGTTTCCGTACACGATTCGAGTGATTTCAGACATTCTGGAATCGAACGGAAGCAGTTCGATGGCGTCTGTCTGCAGCGCGACACTGTCGCTGATGGATGCGGGTGTTCCGATTCAGCAACCGGTGGCCGGAATCAGTATCGGTCTGGTGGACGAGGGCAGCAGTTACACGCTGCTGACAGACATCATGGGCGATGAAGACCATTTCGGTGATATGGACTTCAAGGTGGCAGGGACTGGTCGTGGTGTCACCGGGATTCAGCTCGACCTGAAAACCGAAGGCATCAGCGAGGAAATCATTCGCAACACACTTGAACAGGCTCTGCGAGCCCGCAAAGAGTTGCTCCGCGAGATGCTGACGACTATTCGACGACCACGTACGGAAGTTTCGACGCATGCTCCGAAGCTCGTACAGACCTCCATCAATCCGGAGAAGATCGGACTGCTGATTGGTCCTGGTGGCAAGACGATTCGTGCCATTCAGGAAGAATCGGGCGCGATGATCGACATTGCAGAAGATGGAACTGTCACCATTTCTGCTGTCAATGCTCAGTCTGCTGATCTGGCCCTCGCCCGCGTCGAAGCACTCTGTGAAGAGATTCAGCCGGGTCGCATTTACATGGGCAAAGTCACTTCGATCAAGGATTTCGGGGCGTTTATTGAGATTGCTCCGGGAAAAGACGGACTGTGCCACATCAGTGAACTGTCGGACGGTTTTGTGAAGAATGTGACTGACGTCTGCAAAATCGGCGATACCTTCGAAGTTAAGGTCATCGCTGTCGACGATCAGAATCGCGTCAAGCTGTCTCGCAAGGCCGTGCTGGCCGCGACAAAGAAGGACGAGCCTGCAGACGACGAGGATTGATCGTCGCGGTGGATTCGTTAAGTTCAAACAGAAGCCCGGTTTCGTCATGATGCCGGGCTTCGTTTCTCATACTGCCAGCGAAAACTTTGTCTGGCAGCGAGTTGTGAGCAGGTTTTCAGAATCGTTCCCCAGGATGTTGCGATGGAATCCCCCGACGAGCAGCAGGAACGCAGACGTCTCCAGGCGGAGAACACCGAACTGGCGACACTGGCGGGCGGGCTCGCGCATGAAATTCGCAATCCCCTGTCAACCATCGGAATGAATCTCGAACTGCTTGCCGAAGACCTTGAAAATGATGACTCCGCGCGGGCTCAGCGAATGCTTCGCCGCATTTCGAGCCTGCAGGGCGAGTGTCGTAATCTGGAGGAGATTCTGAATGCCTTTCTGCAGTTTGCGAGAGCCGGAGAACTGCGGCTCAGCGAAGGCAATCTGAATCAGATTGTCTCAGACTACGTCAGTTTTCTGGAGCCGCAGGCGAACAGCATGGAGGTTGAACTTCGACCTCATCTCGACAGTGATCTGCCACCCGTCATGATTGATCGCGCTTTGATTCGACAGGCTCTCGTGAATCTGTGTCGAAACGCGATTGAAGCGATGCCGGACGGTGGCTCTATTGATCTCCTTACGCGAACGAAAAGCGACCGCGTGATTCTCGAGGTGATCGATACGGGCAAGGGGATGGACGAAAAGACGCGAAATCAGATGTTTCAGGCATTCTTTTCGACTCGTTCCGGCGGCAGCGGGCTTGGCCTGCCGACCGTGCGGAAAATTGTTGAAGCTCATCACGGCACGATCGTCTGCGAAAGTGATGTTGGTAAAGGCACTCGATTCACAATCAGCCTGCCGGTCTTTCCGCCGCGTTGATTCTTTTTTATTGAAATCATCAGAACTCCCATCTCTTTCACAGGCAATGCGATGGATGAAGCCATAAGAAAAGCTCGCGTACTGATCGAAGCTCTGAGCTGGATTCAGCGGTTCAGGGGACGCTATGTCGTTGTCAAGCTGGGTGGCAGTACGCTGGATGATGTCAACGCAGTCAACAGTCTGCTCACAGACGTTGTGTTTATGGCCACCGTCGGAATGAAGCCCGTGATTGTTCATGGCGGTGGGAAAGCCATCAGTTCTGCCATGGCTGAGGCGGGTATCGAACCGCGATTTGTTCTCGGCCGTCGCTACACCGATCGACAAACGCTGCAGATCGCCTCGCGAGTTCTTGTTGAGGACATCTGCCAGTCCATTGTTGACCGCATCAATCGCAACGGTGCTCGGTCGACAGGGCTTCATTACGGAACAGAGAACATCCTGACCGCAGAAAAACTGACTCTGAAAGATGAAGCTGGAACTCCGGTTGATCTGGGGCATGTCGGGCAGGTGACTCGAGTCGATGTCGATACCCTGGTCCGCGTGTGTTCCACGGGAACAATCCCGGTCATTCCCAGCATTGCTCTCAGCGAGGTTGGCCATCGACTGAACATCAACGCCGATACAGCGGCTGCGGCTGTCGCGAAGGCGCTGTCGGCCGAGAAGCTCATCTTCCTCAGCGACATCCCGGGTATTCTGACGGATCTGAAACGACCGGAGACCCGTCTGTCGCACGTGACCGCGACTCAGGTCCGCGCGCTGATTGCAGATGGGACGATTGCCGGCGGGATGGTTCCGAAAGTTGAGGCGGCTCTGGAGTCACTGACATCCGGAGTTCACAAGATCCACATCGTGGATGCCTCCATGCCGCATTCCGTGCTGCTCGAAATCTATTCTGACACAGGTGTGGGTACTGAAATTGTCCCATAGCAGTTGGGGGCCTGCAATCACGACACGAATCACCGGGTCTTGATAAAGCCTCGATCCTGCGTATGATCGTGATTCCTGCGTGGGCGATGATCCCGTCTTCCACGTGCTGCAGGACCGGTATGGCGGGAATGCTGAAGTCTGGCGGGCCACCTGTGAGATCATGGTCTGCAGGAAGAGAGCGGCAAAGCAGGTGCTCGCGGTGTCTGCAGATTGCTGCGTTCTGCATCGACTGGCAGAGCGTTATCAGTCGTTACCCTTGATTGGCTGCGCGTGATGGTGCTTTTTGCCCATCAGGATCGTTTGATGTGACAATCCTGCCATATGCTGTGGATGGCATTCATGGCTGTTTTCAGCAATTCCAGCCGCTGAAAGTCGCATTCAGTCAGGGCAATCGAATTGGTATCCTGTCATCGCTTCAAGATCATCATTCCGGCCCCGAACTGCTTCGCGGCTGGTGTCTGTTGAATCAGGAATGGCTGCGCAATGGATTCTGCTGAGACATCATCAATGATCGGACTGATCTCACTACGAAGTCCGTGGCCGCATGTCTTTCCTCGGCTGTTGTTCGCCCTGCTCTGTATTCTGGGTTGTTTTTCTTCGGCGACGGCAGATGAAAACCCGACGCGGGACCGCAGGCATCGTCAGCTGCTTGCGGCTCGACAGGAGATTCTGGATCAGTTTCAGCGAGATCTTGACTCAGTTGGAACGTGGTGTCGAGAACATCAGCTGGAAGATGCTGAGATGGAAGTCGTTCGGATCGCGAGCGATCTGGCGACGCCTCAGGCTGACTACGAACCACCGCGACTTGTGACTCCGGAAGTTGATCCGGCATTATCGGTAGATGAACAGCAGTGGCGACTGCAGATCCGCCATCATCGTCAGGAACGAGCGGCGGAGCTTTACACGCTCGCACGATCCACTCTTCGGGCAGGATTTCCTTCGATGGCATTCCTGATTGTGAATGATGTGGTCCGAATTGATCCCGATCACAAGCATGGGAGGGCGGTATTCGGGCAGCAGATTTTTAATGATCCGGCGAGGGCCGAAGAAGCGGGATATGCGGGCGAGTGGGTTTCTGCATTTGAAAAGCAGATGCGCAGCGGTCCAAGGCCGCAGATCGATCATCCGCAGTATGGCTGGATACCTGTC
>JBKDRW010000372.1:0-7446 GCA_046341255.1 Planctomycetota bacterium | reverse complement strand
CGTTATCTCCGATGCGAGACGGGCGTCGTCGCGGGCTGCGTCGACGCGCGCCGTCTCGACATGACCAGACAAAGCTCTATCTGCCCGACGTCACCAGAGCCATTGTGCGACGAGAGAACGCGTTACCGGGCGGCTTTCAGTTTTCGAAACCAGACGTGGACGCAAGAACTCGCGGCACCGTCATCCACGCGTGGTTTGAATGCCTCGAATGGCTGAATGACGAGGCGATGCCCGATGATCAGACACTGCTCCGACAAGCCGAACGCCTGTCCGTACCCGCATCTGTGGCGTCGCGACTTCTTCCAGACTTTCTGCGCATGCTGACTCATCCGGAAACTCGAAAAGTGTTCGACCCGCGGGCAGGGGGTGGAAGTCCGGTGTTTCAGCCTCACGCGTCACTGATCGCATCCGGAGACGCCACACTGCGGGTCGAACGCGAACGGCCCTTTGTACTGTTGCAGGATGGAGAACTGGTTCAGGGCACGATCGACCGACTCGTACTGTTGTCGCATCATGGAAAGCTGCTGGCTGCCGATATTGTCGACTTCAAGACCGATCGATTCACCGGAAGCCGCGCCGCCTGGATTGCCGCTCGTCAGGCTCACTACACGCCGCAATTACACGAATATCGGAATGCGTTGACACACTGTTTCGGCCTGTCAGGAACTCAGATCAGCGCGCGTCTGCTGATGCTCGAGGCCGATGCGGTGATTGACTGCTGACGGCGAGTCAGCCACCGGGTCAGCCGCTGGAACGCACCCCTGGGCGATGCCCGGCACCGTGCAGCAGCAGTCAGGCACCGTTCACGGATCCTCAAAACTGCATTCTGCAGATGAACTGTCGTGACACAGAACACAGACGAAAGGCACCATGAGCCTGACGATCAGAATCGACAGAGATCATCTGATCTGAATGTGCGTGACAACTGCCGAACGAATTCTCGCATCGACGCTTCATTTCTGGAAGAATCCGGGAGTTGCAGAATCAGGCGGGAAGTCGGCAGAGGCCGTGCATCTGTTCTCGGTGACATTCAAACCTGTCAGGGTATTCATCCTTCAGCATTGCAGCCATGGCACATCGCATCCTGCGAACGCCGGGTGCTGCGTGTGACCTCAGGGCAAATTGGACGAACCATGCCGACCGCAGAAAAAATGGTGTTTCAGGTTCGCGGAATGACCTGTACGGGCTGTGCTGCGGGATTGCAGCGGGTCCTGGAGACACAACCGGGCGTTGAGTCAGCGTATGTCAGCTTCACGACGGGCCTGGCCACAATCTCAGGAACTCAACTCGCCGCCCAACGCTTGATTGAGGTCATTGCGGGACGGGGCTTTCAGGCTTCACTCCACGGGAATGGGAATTTTGAGTCGCATACCCTCAGTCACATCGAACAACAGCAGGCACTTCACGAGCGGTTATGGCGGCGGCGAGCGATCCTTGGAGTGTCACTCTGGCTTCCGCTGGAGGTCGCTCACTGGATGGCTGCGGCAACCCACACCCATTCCGTGTGGATGCAGTGGTTCATGTTCTCTGGTGCGCTGGTCATTCTGATCTTTGCCGGCGCGGGGTTTTACCGGTCTGCGTGGTCCGCTGCGATTCGCCGAACGACGAATATGGATACGCTGATTTCTCTCGGCGCGACAACGGCATTTGTGTATTCAACCATTGTTTTCTTCGGTGGCTTCAGTCAGCCCACATACTTTGCCGAAGCAGCAGGGCTGCTTGGAATTGTCAGTCTCGGTCACTGGCTGGAAGCGCGGGCCACCGCGAAGGCGGGATCTGCCGTCCGAGAACTGCTCAGGCTGCAGCCGGAGACCGCGGAAGTGGAATCGCCGTACGGATTGAACCATCGGATTCCGACGTCGGATGTCAAGGTCGGCATGAAACTGCTGATTCGTCCAGGAGGCCGCATTCCGGTGGATGGCCTTGTTGCGTCCGGCAATTCCGCAGTGGATGAATCCGTCGTGACAGGAGAATCCCTGCCCATTGAAAAGCAGCCCGGAGACATCGTCGTTGCAGGCTCGATGAACATCGATGGACAGCTGACGATGACCGCAACCACTTCCGGGCGTGAATCGACCCTGAGTCGAATTGCAGCAATGGTACAGCAGGCACAAACAAGCCGCGCTCCAAGTCAGCGTCTGGCGGATTCTGTCTCGGCAATTTTTGTGCCGGCCGTGTTGTTGATTGCGGTCGCCACGGTCGTCGGATGGTCCATGGTCGGACAGTTTTCCAGGGGGATCATCAATGCCGTGACCGTGCTGATCATTTCGTGCCCCTGTGCTCTGGGGCTGGCGACTCCCATGGCCGTCATGGTTGGCACGGGCGCCGCCAGTCTTCGCGGCCTGCTGATTCGCAATGCGGAGACGCTCGAACGACTTGGGAACTCCACGGACATCGTATTCGACAAAACCGGAACGCTCACATCAGGACAACTTTCAATCGCATTCCTTGAACCTGTCGCGGGCATTACGGAATCTGAACTGCTGCAGATGGCGGCGGCAGTAGAACAGAACTCTGAGCATCCCATTGCTCAGGCGGTCACACGGGCGGCTCAGGAACGAGGACTGCGAGTTCCAGCCGTCAGAAACTTTCGAGCAACTCCGGGATTCGCGGTTCAGGGGCTGGTCAACGAGACTCTGGTGATCGTGGAACGAGATCTTCATGCAACGGCACGTGTGAGTAGAGACGGACAGACTCTGGGAACATTTTCGGTTGTCGATCGCGCACGACCTGACGCGGCAGAAGCGATTCGCCTGCTCAGAAATCTGGGGCTCAACGTGCATCTGCTGTCAGGGGATCGCCAGGCCCACGTCATGCGAATTGCAGATTCTGTCGGAATCATTGCGATCAATGTCACGTCAGAAGCGACGCCCGAGTCAAAAGCACGGTTCATGCAGTCACTCGGACCGACGGGTGTCATGGTTGGCGACGGCATCAATGACGCCATCGCACTGGCGGGCTCCGGAGTCGGCATTGCGATGGCCTCGGGAACCAGTGTTGCCATGGAGGCAGCGTCTGTTGTGATTCCGGGACAGCGAGTCTGCAGTGTCCCTGAGTTGATCATCATCGCCCGAAAAACTCTTCGAGCCATTCGGCAGAACCTGTTCTTCGCATTCTTTTACAACGCGATGGCAATACCAGCCGCTGCGTCAGGATTGCTGGGCGACAGTGGTCCGCTCTGGGCCGCCATGGCCATGGGATTCAGTGACATCACCGTCGTCGGCAATGCCCTGCGACTGAAACGGCAACTTTCAGCGGAACGATCTGCATCAGCGGTCGAGTCTGATACGGGTGTCCAGCGATCCGCCTCGGTTCACGGCTGAAAACGACGAGGTCGGTTCCTTCCGTGGGCGTTCGCGATGGTCACAACACCGTCAGGCTTTCACGACCGGAGGCGGGACTTTGACCTGAATCTGATCTCCTTCGATTCGCACTTCATAGCATGCTGTACGGATCTGACTTTTTGAATTGTCCAGCCAGGTGCCATCCCTGAGACTGAATCGCCACGCATGCCACGGACACATGACGGCATCGTTCTCGACATGGCCATCGGCGAGAGACGCTCCCATGTGGGGGCAAAAGTCGTTGATGGCTCGATACTCTCCTTCCGACAGGAACACGCCGACCATGGTTCCATTCACTGGAAATGAACGGCCCTGACCCTCCGGAATATCGCCGACTCGGGCGACGGTGTGAAATTCTGACATAGAAGAAGACTCCTGCAACAGGGGACACGAGGAACAAAGGTCGGATCCCCTGCTGGAATATCATGGTGATTCACGCCCGATCGAAGGCAGAGGCGAAAGCTGAGCCGCCATGGCAATCCGGACTTCGCCGGGCCTGAGTTCGCTCTGCAAATAACACCGATCCGGATTGTGACCGGCGGACGAGAAGTTGAAAACTCAGGAGCGGCTGAGTTGCCAAATCGGGGCCGATTGAGGAGCCTCCCTGAAAAACATTCGAATCCACTCCAGCAAACCATGATCAAGCGGCAATCAAAAAATCGCGACCAGGCAGACAAGATACCGACAGCCTGTTATGACGCTCCGAAATACTGGGACCTCGCATTCGCCGACGAAACTACGATTGAAGCAGATTTCATTCAGGCAGCTGCGTCTCGATATCTGTCCACGGAGTCCCCCCACGTACTGGAAATCGGGTGTGGCGGAGGCCGACAGGTGATCGAGCTGGCTCATCGAGGCCTCTCGGTGTCGGGCCTCGACCTGAACGCTTCCTGCGTAGCGTTTGCTCAACAGCGTCTGGCACGCCGAAGATTGACCGCTGAGATCTTTTGCGCAGACATGACGTCATTCAGGATCGCGAAGCCAGTGCAGCTTGCACATTGTCTCGTCAACACGTTTCGACATGTCATCGATGAAAACTCGGCCATTCGCCACTTGAAATGCGTTGCCGCGTCGCTTGAGCCCCACGGAATTTACCTTCTCGGATTTCATCTGCTACCGCCAGATGCTGCCGAGGAAGACTGCGAGCGCTGGACCGTACACCATCGCGGAACTCGGATCACCACGACCATCCGAGTCCTCTCGTTCGATCGGCGAAGTCGGGTCGAAACCGTTCGTTTCAGCCTCAAAGTCACGCGTCGAAACGGAATCCTGAGATTCTCATCGGACTTTCCGCTCCGCATCTATCGAGCCGATCAGTTCCGGAAGTTGCTCAAGTCCGTGCCGGAATTTGACCTCGTGGACGTGTTTGATTTTTGCTACGACCTCACCGAACCGCTGCCGCTCGATGACCAACTTGGCGACGCCGTATTTGTGCTTCGTCGCCGTCGCTGATGGTGGAGATTATGAGGAGTGAGACGGTTGTTCGGAGCCTGTCCCGTCACCCCCCAGCCGACTGAAGTCGTTTTAAAAAATTGCCCGTCGAAATCGATGAAATCGCCGAGGTTGTGACGGTTGGGAAGGTGAGGGCAATTGGGGCTGATTGTACGCCTGAAAATCCCGCCGCAAATCCTGCGCAAATTGTGTGTCCTTCACCGCGTCAGTCATCACGGATGTCGCCAAAAAGCGGATGAAAATGGAGGACATTGACACCCCGTCGAGGGCCATGTAGAGTCGTGGAGAACCTTTCAACGAGCAGCATTCGTCGCCATCTTTGCAGTTTACCAGATGTAACGATCAGGCAGCCGAATGTTGTCGGGTACCGGAGTCTCTGAATCACCAAAGGGTTGCCCCTTGCCTAAACCTCGCTCGCGAAAACAGACATCGCGAACAGACCAATCAGTTTGGGCGGGGGGGGTTCCTGGGATTCTGGTATTCGCGGTACTCGGAGTTTCTTTCGCTGGATGGCAGATGCTTTTCGCGGATGAGTCGGTGATCCCTGGGTGGGCCATTCAGCGGCTTGGCAGGGAAACTGGCTTGCGATCACAAAGTCAGGCCGGCGGTGATGCAGTCAGATGGATGGCCAGAGTGCCGGAGGCGAACTGGCAGTACATCATCCTTCATCATTCCGCAGGTTTCTCGGGAAGCGTTGAATCGATTCATCGAGAACATCGTCAGAGAAAGGATGTTTCGGGCAATCCATGGCTGGGTATCGGCTATCACTTTGTGATCGGAAATGGGCAGGGAATGGAGGATGGCCTGATCCAGCCGACGTTTCGCTGGAATGATCAGGTTCATGGAGCTCATTCCGGAAACGCACTGTTCAATGCTCGGGGAATTGGCATCTGCCTGATCGGAAACTTTGAACAACGGCCGCCGACCCCTGCTCAGGTGAAAGCGGTTCGAGATCTGGTGAAGACACTGTCATTACGTCATCAGATTCCCTGGGATCGAATTATGGGACACGGCGAGGTGAAGGCCACGGCGTGTCCAGGGAAGCATTTCCCCCTGAAAGAACTCAGGGAGTTTGTTTCCGATCAGCGTTCGCGCTGAAGGCCTTCAGCCACCTGGAATCCCTTCTCCCGGTGTGAGATTTCTCAGGTGTCTCATGTTTGGATAACAAGAGACATCCGTGAAATCCTGATCTGATTTCAACCAACCAACTCAAATCATGGAAGTTGCCTCATGTTTAATCGCGTCCGAAGCATGTCTTTCTCGTCCGGCGAACTGGAGTCGCTGATGCCCGATCTGGAAGTTGAGGTGCTTCCGACGGAATTGCGTGAGCTGTACCAGAGCTGGAGTGAATCCGCCGATTCACCGTCGCGTTATGCCGGGAGCGTCGCGGAATCCGATTGGCCGGTGTCGATCTATATTCCGGAGCGTTATGAAGAGCGTTATGCGTATCCGCTCGTCATCTGGTTTCACAGCGATGCGAATGATGAGGATCAGCTTGAACAGGTGATGTCATCCGTCAGCACGCAGAATTATGTCGGACTGGCTCTGCGAGGCAACACGGTTCACGAAGCAGCCGGCGGGTATCGCTGGGACGGTTCGTCCCTGCTGTTCGGTAACGTTCCGGTACTTGATCTGCTCCACGTGACGACCTGCCGACTTCGTCGAGCCTTCCACATTCACAGCGAACGAATCTTCCTCGCTGGCTCCGGCCACGGGGCTGACGTCGCACTGCAGACTCTGGTTCAGAAGCCAGATTGGTTTGCCGGGGCAATTTTGCTCGATCCCGCCTGTGATTCGGACTTTCTGAAGGCTGACCGTCTGACTGGACTTCGAAGCAAGCCAGTGCTGATGAGCGTCGCCCGCAGTTGTCCGCACGATTCCCTTGCTCGCAGTATTGAATCGGTTCGGCTGCTCAGATCCGCGGGTGCCCGAGTTGATGTGGAGCTGACTCAGCTTCCCGTCGACCCGACCAGTCATGAAGCTCGTATGCTCGACCACTGGATCATGTGCTGTATCAATCGCGAAGCTCTGGTCTGAGCCCGACTCCTGACAGAGAGTGAGTCTCTTGCCTGACGCCATCAACAGAACGGAGCATGCGGTCACAGCAGATCGCATGTTCCTGACGGTGACCCTGTCAGTCAGGACTGGCTTGCAGACAACCACGGAACTGCCGTACAGCAGATCGGTTCCTCGGGCGACCATATGCCCCCGGCGCTCTGTTCCTTCTCCGACGCATTCCGGAGGGCTGGAGCCGCCCTCCTGCTGCACCATCAGGTGTCAGGCAGCACATCCGAATCAAAAAAATTCGGTGCCGGTTCATCGAGATCTTCCATGTCCTGATGTATGACGGTCAGAACCTCCGTATCAGCTTCGTCAACAAAGTCTTCAACATTGCCTTCTGCTTCGACCGCCGCTGCCTCAAGCTGCTCCGCTTCTCGTGAATCCGCGATATCCGCTTCCTCTTCGGACTGCCACTTGTTCTCAATAACGTCCGGATCGGTATCGTTTCGCCCTCTGAGAATCAGACGAATCGGAACCTGCTGAATTGGTGTCACTTCCCGCAGGAAGCCAAGCGGATACCTCTTACACGAATCATCAAGCTGCGTGGAATCATGGACTTTCAGAATGATGGTCGGTGGTGCACCACCAA
>JBKDRW010000371.1:0-13028 GCA_046341255.1 Planctomycetota bacterium | reverse complement strand
AGTCTGTTCGAAGCCGATAATGCAACTGGTCTCGACCGACATCCACGCAGGTTACATGTCTGGCCCCGAACTGCAGAACGCAGTCGGTGAAGCCGCCCGTTGATGCTCCGACATCGAGCACGGAACAGTTGTCAAACGAGACGCGGAACTGCTCGATGGCAGCGAGTAGTTTCAATCCGCCTCGGCTGACAAAGCGAAGCGGTTCTGAAACGCTGATTCTGGACGACGCGCAAACGATACGCCCGGCTTTGTCGGCCACACGACCGTCGACGGTCACGCGTCCCTCTTCAATCAGGGTTTTCGCCTGAGCCCTCGATTCCACGAGTTTTCGGCTCAGCATTTCGATATCCAGTCGCTCTTTGCCACTCACGATCAACGACTCTTGGTGTACAACACATGCATGTTCCGGGAGACGGAACAAGATTGGTCCCTGGTGAAAAAAGAGGAAATGCTGCTCGCTGGCTCAGCCTGACTGACGGGCACATGCGACCGAAAGTCAGCCCTCGCGGGAGCCGTGAGGGGCCGTCGGAACGCTGTGATCTGAGCCAGTTTCGGAACGCCTGAGGATTCCCGCGATTGTGAAATCGCGGACGGTTCAGGCTTCGCGGAGCTGAACGCCGACCGGGCAAATTACTTTTGCGATACGGCCGGAGCCTTGATCGGACTCTGAGGCATTTCGGAAATCAGTTGCGGAAGATTGACTTTGACGTAGGGCATTTCCGCCGCTGGTTTCTTGTGACTGGCGTTCGCAATGTACAGCACCCCATCGGCGGGTACGAACAGAACATTGTGAAGGTTCGACTCCATTGCGACGGGCCGACTCATCAACCACTGGCCAAGATCTGCATCAATCTTCCCATGCTTTTCGGTCACGCGCTTGCGGAGTTCCTCCAATCGACTGCCTGCCGAAAGAACGACTGCATCACGAATCCCGTCGCCCAGTCTTTCGTGGCTCTGTCCGGCTTTGATGAATTCAACCGAATCGGGTGTTGCGGCACACCCCACTGCATCATTGATTTCACCGTCAGCGAAGACGTAATAGTACTCGCAGGTTCGGGGTGACTTTGTCCAGAGTTCCTGAACTTCTGAGAGTGTATCGCATTCCTCCATGGCGCGCCGCATCAGAGTTGCCATCGGGGCCCCATCCCATTTGCCCTCGCCGCGGCCACCCATTTCTCCAAGTGAAATTTTTTCCGCGTTCATACCGCTGACGCTGCCGATGAAGGCCGCGTAACCCACGTTTGCAAACGGGATGTATCCTTCCGGACGGACAATAAATGTGGTCGCGCTGTCCTGGAGGCCGATGGTTGTCATGTAATCAAGCACCCGACCATGGTAGAGTTTGCCATCCGTAGTTGCTGATCCGAAGACGGCGAATCCCGAGCAGTGAAACAGCTCCGGGAAAACATTCAGAACTTCAACAATCTCCGGCTCCAGACCCAGTGCGGCTGCCAGAGCCTGAGTCTCTCGCTTATGTCGTTCTGGAATGTGCGGCGAAAGTCGGGAATACGCATCTCCCAGATCATGTCGGAACCATCGGCCTGTTCGCACGGTATTCACCATGCCGAAGGTGTACAGAACGGACTCGATACAACGACGGGATTCTTCCGGAAGCAATTCGCCATGTGCCATGCCGATCTGTTCAGGAGTCCCCCACAAGAGACAAACTCGCTGGCCATCAACCCATCGCAGCTCTCCATGATCGGTCTTCCGAGGTTTCATGTTGGGCTTTGTGAGCGATGATCCGGGCTGGAGGATCTCCATCGCACGACGAACGCCTCGAACGATCGTTCGTTCGATTTCAGCCCGGGGCAGTTCCGTTGTCGTCATGCCGGGCCAGTCGGTCGCTGAGGGAGCGGACTTGAGCTCAGTGGTTATACTGAGTGAAAGCTGCACGGAGTATTTGTCAGATCTGCCTTCAAGCTGGCCACGTCCCGGGAATGACATGGAAACGTCACCCGTTGAAAACGACTTTGTCGAGGCATCAAAAACGATCTCGGTGTTCGCCAGCAGGCTTTCGAGCGTTTGTGAGATATCTCCCGCCGACAATAATGCGAGTCCGATGCGGGCCTGTGCGACGGAAGAGTCATCGGACAGCAGTCGGGAAGAAATCTCGGTCGAGCTGAGTCGCGAGTCTGGCTCGACGTCTCCAGTACCAACAAAGACGACATGATGTTTTGGCACGGCAAAGGCAGTGACGTCTGATCGCCGACGAATGGCAACGGCATAGTCAGCGTGGTTCAGCGTCAGGTCAAATGATTCGCTGTCATAGCGAATGACACTGAGATCGACCTCCTGTGACTTCCCGTCAATCGGCACTTTGATCGTTCCCGACAGATCGAACTTTTCTGCACGCCCCGCGATCGCCGAGATAAACGGCTTGATCCCCTGAACAAAATCGCTGACATTCTGATCGGCAGCCAAAGTTCGAGTGGACAGCAGAAGCAGGATTGCGGGAACGAAAAATCGGCGCATAGGAAGACCTCGGGAAATAAGACGGTCACTGATCCGGGCCCGATAGTATGCCACAAGACAATGATGGCCTGCAATTGTGAACGCAACCGAAGTGAAGGCGGATTTCGGCCACCGGACCGGGGAACCCCGGAGTCGCAGTGCAAATCGAGCGTCCAGTTGTCATTCCTGACCAAGTTGACGGCCCTGCTCCGTCAGATTCGACGTCATGTCCCATGAATTGTTTTGGGCTGTGGTTTCGTGTGGCGGCGATTCCGGCGGGTCACGCAGAAGGGACTGAGGGGCGCTTTTCGAGGCACTCAATCTGACGAATTCGGCCGTCGGCGTCGCAAGGAATCAGGACCCTGCTATCCTACGGAGTTAAGGCGAGAAGAGACTGACCCTTTTCGGCTGCCAACAGACTTCGCAGGGAATCCGCGATGCCACTTTTCGAAATCGAAACAGAATCTCACATCATGATTGGCTGGGCTGCAAGCCTTGAACAGGCTGAGCACATGGCCGCCAAGTACTATCCTGAAGAGAAGATCCTGCGGATCACCAGACGACCACGGGATACGTGGGTCATCTCCAAGCGACTGCTGGGTCTGGAAGGAAAGATTCGTCCTTGCGACGTGGCGCGGGACTGTCTGGCACGTGCGTCCGGTGATAAGCTGCACGCGATTCGCCTGTATATGCTCGACACGGGAGTCGATCTGACCGAAGCACAGAAGGTGATCGAAGCCAATATGTCGATCGGCTGGTAAACTGGACTCGGCATGGAATGGGCTGCTTCGCGGAAGCACCCGGACACAGACAGCAACCATTCGATTGCTGCCCCGAACAAGATATCGAAATCTGAAACTGGAAAACTCTCTGCTCATGAACCTTTTGTCTCTGCTGCGAAATCGTTTCGAGCCAGCTTTGCATTCCATGGTGTCCGATGTCGGCCCCTGTCTCGATATGATCCGTCCGGCCCAGGACGCGAAGTTTGGTGACTTTCAGGCAAACTTCGCCATGTCACTTTCGAAGCAACTGGGCAAGCCGCCCCGCGACATTGCACTCGCCGTGATCGAGAAGCTCAATGTCAGTGACATTTGTGAGACACCGGAAGTGGTCGGGCCTGGGTTTATCAATCTTCGGCTCAGGGAACAGTTTCTTTCTCAGGCGATCAGCTCGATTGCGGGTGATGACCGACTGGGCGTCCAGCCGACCGAATCTCCGCGTCATGTGGTTGTTGATTTTTCATCGCCGAATGTGGCGAAGCCGATGCATGTCGGTCATTTGCGAAGTACGGTCATCGGTGATGCAATCTGCCGAACCCTGCGATTTGCCGGACATCAGGTCACCAGCGACAATCACATCGGTGACTGGGGCACTCAATTCGGCATGATCATTTTTGGTTATCGGCACTTCCGGAACGACGCCGCGTTTCAGGCCGAGCCGGTTGCTGAGCTTGCACGACTCTACAAACTCGTCAACACATTGTCTGACTACCAGGCAAAAGTTCCGAATCTGACGGTTCTTGAACAGTCCGTTGCCAATGCGGCGTCGGCTCTTGCTCAGCAGGAAGCATTGGCTAAAACCGATGAGAAAGCGAAGAAGACTCTCAATGGACTCAGGAAGCAGCTGTCTGCTGTGGAAGAGGATCTGAAGAATGCTCAGGAGCTGATCGAGAAGGTTCAACAGAGTCCCACGATGCTGCAGGCCTCGCAGAGTCACCCGGACATGGCTCGAAAGGCTCGGGAAGAGACTGCCAAACTTCATGCCGGTGATACCGAAAACAATCGGTTGTGGAATGAGTTTCTGCCCGCATGTCTGGCAGCTTTGAATCATATTTACGATCGACTGGGGATTCAGTTCGACCTGACGCTGGGCGAGAGTTATTTCAATCCGATGCTTGCAGGTGTCGTTGACGGATTGAAGAGCAAGGGTTTGGCAAGACTGAGCGAAGGAGCGATCTGTGTCTTCATTGAAGGGATCCCGGCTCCGTTTATGGTGCAGAAATCTGACGGGGCTTACACCTACGCGACGACAGACCTCGCAACAATTCAGTATCGCCTTGAGACACTGCGGGCTGATGAGGTGCTGTATGTCGTGGATAAGCGTCAGTCGAAGCATTTCCAGCAGCTCTTTTCGACCACTGAATTGTGGGCTCCTGGAAAGCTGACACTGCAGCATGTGTCTTTCGGGACCGTGATGGGCAAGGATGGCAAGCCCTACAAGACCCGATCCGGCGACACGGTGGGGCTCGAAAGTCTTCTCGACGAAGCCATCACGCGAGCAAGAAAGATCGTTGACGAAAACGATGATCGACGCAAATCACCGATGCTCACCGCCGCAGAGCGAGCCCATGTGGCGGAAATCGTGGGGATCGGCGGCATCAAATATGCCGATCTGCATCACGACCGAGATAGTGACTATGTCTTCGACTGGGACAAGATGCTGGCTACAACCGGTGATACAGCGACCTACATGCAGTATGCCTACGCTCGCATCTGCGGCATCTTTCGCAAACTCAATCTGAATCGCGATGAAGTCGCTCGGAGTGGTGGCAGGATTCTCCTGACCTGTCCGGAAGAGCGCAGGCTCGCGCTGCAGTTGCTGATGTTCGGATACGCGATCGACAGCGTACTGAAGGAGTATCGCCCGCACCTGTTGACAACATGGCTGTTCGACACGGCTGATGCCTTCAGCAGGTTTTATGACCGGTGTTCCGTCCAGGACGCGGAATCAGAGGCTCTCCGGACCAGCCGGCTGATCCTTTGCGATCTGATGTCGCGAGCTCTGAAAACCGGGTTGTCTCTGCTGGGAATCGAGGTGGCGGAGGTGATGTAATCGACACGTCTGACGGATTCGCACGGACCTTATTTTGTCGGGAGTCCTGAGCCGGCGGCAGAGTCGTTCGGTTGCAGAAGTTCCAGTTGGTGTCGTTGTTCATCCGCCATCCTGCGGAACTCCGGGCTGACCTTTGCTTTTTCTTCGAAATGCTGCAGCAGCAATTCACGCGCTTCGAGAAGATTGGGGTCGATTTCCAGCGCGGCAAGCAAGCGTACGACCCCCTCTTCCGGCTCTCCATAACGGATCATCAGTCGGCCCATCCCGAGAAGTCCATCGACATCCTTCGGATTTCGATGGACACGGTCCCGGAAATGACTCAACTCACGCAGCGCTTTCTGCGCCTCTCTACTGAATTCGAAATGAGCCTGTGCTTCGTCTGTCTCCCCCCTTGCCTGAAGAATCTGGCCGAGGACGAAATGGATCTCCGAATCCCTCGGAGAATTCTCGATCGCCCTGCGGATCACTGGTTCCGCACTCGCCAGATCGCCCAGTTCAAACTGCGTACGGGCCAGTTCAAGGGCAATGTCGGGCCTGAACACACCCTGTTCAATCAGTTCGCGAAGGTACCGCTCCGCCTCTCCGGACTTTCCGTCAGCACGCAGGTTAATGGCCAGATGAAACTTCGCTTCGGCACCAATACGGGGATCATCGACAAGCTCTCCGAGGATGCTGGCCGCTTCTTCTGCTCGACTGAGTTTCTCGAGCGCCCTGGCAAGTTCCAGACGGCATTCAGGATGGTTTTCAGAAAAGTCACACGCTTTTCGAAAGTTCTTTTCAGCCTCCTGAAAACTGTTTGTGACAAGGCTGATGCGACCTTTGATTAACCACGGCATATGGCTTTCCGGAAAGTCTTTGGCCCAGACACTCAGGAGTTCGCTCGCCATGCCAAAATTCATGGATCGGAAATAACCCGTCGCATAGGCCTCGCAGATTTCTTCGAGGTCCTGCTGATTGTCCCTCAGTAAAGCAGGCAAATGTGGCTCAGCCTGAGACATCTGACCGGACTGTGCGAGGGCCAGCCACTGCTCCAGATTTAACTGCTCAACAGAGGCACCGAGTTGATGGGACTTCTTCAGTTCCGACTGCACATCATTCATTCGTCCCTCGCGACGAAGAACTCTGGCACGAAGCAGTGATGTTTCTGATGTTTCCTGCGCGAGGTCGTCCACGCGATTCAGCCATGCATGGACATTTGTGTAATTACGATCGAGGAGGCTTCGACGAGCCATGGAGTGACAGATCGGCGGCCACCACCATTGTCGCATCAGGATCAGTAACAAAACCAAAACAACAGGCCGCCAGCCGCCAGGAACGAGTCTCTTCATGAAACCGGCTTTTTCTGATGTGTCAGACCGACTCGAGGCGTGTTTGCGTCTGGTCATAATTTTGACTTGCCGGGAAAATAACAAGAATTCTGCAGCTTACGGTCAACGCTCAACGGGCGATGTCTCCACGACAGGCACGATTGCCCCGGTCTGGGGAGCATGGATTGTCTGAACAATACCCGACGGCCAGCGTACCGTCAGCGAATCCGGGATGACATTCCGAGGAAGCCCGAAATGCAGGCGCGGACTGGACGTGGAAGCGTAACTTCCGCCACCTTTGAGATGGCGTTTCAGTTCGGTCTCGCCAACTCGGATCGTGACGACCGCACCAATCGGATTTCTGGCGCTGACGGTTCCGATCAGCTCCGCCTGCAACCAGTGACCGACGGGCTCGCTTTCGTTCTTCAGCACAGCCGCAGGCGCGTTGTTGTTCGAAACGACCAGATCCAGCAGGCCGTCCTGATTCAGATCCACCGTGACGGCGCCCCGCCCCGGATGGTCCGTCGTGAAATAGTCACCTGTGGTTGGTGCCACATTGCGAAACCTCGCGCCTTCAAGGTTTTGCAGCAGGAGTGGCTTCTGAAGAACCGGAGCATTGACCGGGAATCGGATCACATGTCCATTTGATATGAAGATGTCTTCAAATCCATTCAGATCCGCGTCAAACGCGCATGTTCCCCAGCCAACAAACAATCCACCTCCGGCGGCCGTGACACCTGTCCTCTGGCTGACATGCCGAAATTGAAGCTTGCCGGAACTCTCGTACAGCGCCGCGCTTTCATTTTCGTAATTCACAACCCAGATGTCAGACTTCCCATCGCGATTGTAGTCGAAGACATCGACTCCCATGCTGCCTTCCGGGACACCTCGTTCACTGACGCTGGTTCCGCTCAGCAGTGACACGTCCTCGAGATGCCCGCTGTTGTTCTCGTACAGGAAGTTCTCCACCGTGTCGTTGGTGACATACACGTCGACATCCCCATCCTCATCCAGGTCTGCAAGACAAACACCAAGCCCTTTTCCCTCATCACTCAATCCTACGGACTCCGACGCGTCAGTGAACGAGCCATCACCGTTCGAAAGGTAGAAGGCGTCGTCCAGTCCTCGATACTGCCGCGGGGGACAGATTTCCCGCTGACCGGGATCCTGACTCTTGCAGAATGGATGATTTTCCGGGGACCAGTCAACGTAATGGGCCACATACAGATCCGAACAACCATCACCGTTCAGATCACCCCATGCTGCAGAACTGCTCCATTTCATATCCAGCAGTCCTGCTTCGCTGGCGATTTCAGAAAAAGTCCCGTCTCCCAGGTTGAGGAACAGTTGAAGACCTCCGTAGCCCGTCACGACCAGATCAGAGAATCCATCATTGTTAAAGTCGGTGACCGCGGCCCCATGGGAGTAATAACGCGAACTGCCCCCTCCGCTGAGAACCGAAACATCATCAAAGCGGAATCTCCCGCGATTTCGGAAGCAACCTGATGGAACACCACGAGGTACGACATTTTCTGACAGTTCACCGCCGCCCGGCAGGAACAAATCCTCAACCCCGTCATGATCAATGTCGATCACGCCGACCCCGCCGCCGAGCGATTCCAGAATGGCAAAATGTCCTGCCTCTTCCCCGTTGCGATAGGAAAACTTGATGTTGGCTGCGGCGGTTTGGTCATTGAAACGAAACGGGCTGTCCGAGCGGTCAAACTCAGTTTTTGCCGCTTCAGGAACGGCCAGCGGGCCGGGGTCCGGCTCTGACTTCTGACACCCGGAAACAGTCAGGAGACAAACGGAGGCCGCGAAACAGACGCGAAAGCAGTAAATCATGGCAGTCCCATACTTAAAAATCTCGGCCTGACTCCCCCGAAAGCTTCTCCGGAAGATCCGCGAGCGGGAAGTCTCGGAAAAAGAGTGTTGGAAGAAATTCAGAAAGTTGGCCCAATTTCTGTCATTTCGTTTCCTGTGAATGAGATGGATTTGCTAAAAACTGGGAATATCAGGGGTCGATAACGCTAAGGCGACCTCAACCGGTCCAGCCTGCGCTCGCCTCGCTTGTTTTTATCGATGTGAGATTCACCTTTCTTAATTGCCTTTCACAGGAACTCTTTTCATGAAAAGGTTGATTGGATTACGAAGGTCAGCTTTCACGCTGATCGAACTGCTCGTGGTGATCGCGATCATCGCGATTCTCATCGCGCTGCTTTTGCCGGCCGTTCAGCAGGCCAGAGAAGCCGCTCGACGCACTCAGTGCAAAAACAATCTCAAGCAGTTTGGACTGGCACTGCATAACTACCACGATGTCTACAATCAATTCCCGCCGACGGTCTTTGAGACGACTGGACCTCTCCAGTGGTCAGACGGCAGCAAGGGAAGTCACCTTGTCAGGTTGCTGCCATACCTTGAGCAGGCGAATGTGTATCAGGCTCTTGACTTCAGTTTGCTGGGGCCCTTCGGTGGCGACGCTACGACCAAGCTGAGTAACAATTTGAACATGGAGGCACTTCGTCGTTCCTACCCGGGTGGTCCATTCATTAAGGACCTTGTGCTCCCGGTGTTCTTGTGTCCTTCAGATGCTGCTCCGAAGAACATTGGATACAGTTACGGTCGAGCCGGGGAGACGGCTGCAGCGAAGACAAACTATGTGATGAGCATGGGCAATCAGCGGATGGACACCTCTTCGTGGACGGGGTGCACTCCGTTCCAGGATCACATCATGAATACGAACTCACACTGGGGTCACGGAAATACGGACAACCCAGCGTGGGTATCAGGCGTCATTTCGCGCTTCAATTGGGCGGCAGGTATTCACCAGATTACCGATGGAACCTCGAATGTGATTGCGGCCGGGGAAATTCGGCCGAATTGCGGGGACCATACCAACAATGGCTGGTTGCACTTCAACGCGACCTGGGTTGCCACCACGGCTCCGATCAACTTTCCGATCAATTGCTACAACGACGCTCCTGTGAAGACGCCGTATAGTATCCCTGGTTGCAATCAGCCAGATAACTGGACGACGAGCCAGGGCTTCAAGTCACGGCATGTGGGCGGAGCACAGTTTGTACTGTGTGATGGCTCTGTGCGATTTATTTCAGAAAACATCGACTACCGAACCTACCAAAGGCTCGGGGATCGTCGTGATGGGGAAACTCTCGGTGAATTCTGAGATATAGAGTGCCTTGCTGACGCGGTCCTTTCCTGAAAGGCCGCGTCTTCAGGTCGGATTGTTTTTTAAGCAAGACATGGGAGCGTCCATGGTTCGTTTGATTGTACTGAGCATGTTCTTGTCAGCCCTCGGATGTGGTTCCGGTGGCATTGCCCCGCCTGCTCGGATCCCGGTATCGGGAGTGGTGACGTATAACAATAAGCCCGTTTCAGGAGCGATTGTCAGTTTTCATAACGAGAAAGCTCCTCGAACCGCAACAGGTGTGACAGACCAGGAAGGAAAGTTCACACTCACCATGATCGATGACAAAGATGGGGCTGTTGCCGGTGTGAACATCATTACTGTGACCAAGAACGAAGCGCCCGCTGCGGCGCCGGTCAGTAACGGTCCACCCAGTCCAGCAGATATGGCCAAGAAGATGGCTGAAATGAAGCAGGAAGGTGATCCACGGAAGAAGCAGGATGATGGTTTGCTTCCCTCGAGATACGCAAGCCCTTCGACGTCCCCGTTGAAAGAGGAAGTGTCGGCCCAGAAGAATTCCTTTGTGCTGGTGCTGTCAGATTGACTCGAAATGACCAGACTTCATGGGCCAGTGCGTGAATTGAAATTGAATTCACGCCTGGCCTTTTTTATTTGAGCCTCGCTGATGCGACAGCCGTACTTGTCGCATTCAAAGTCATCCGTTTGTAGTTCTTTCAGCTGGATTTCACGATGAAGATGAACGCCCATCTGATCTGAAGAAGCGGGGATATTCGAGACGAGTGAGACGAGGTCCGAGGTATCCATAGATACCACTCGGCGAAAGTCGATTGCAGCTTTGGCCCAAGAGAGATGTGCGGTTCTGGTGATGACGAGTGCAGCAGATACTGATTCGGAAGGCACCGCTGGTCAGAATGTGTTGCCCGACGTCAGTCGGCGTCGAAGGGGTGGTCCATGGCTGGTCGTGATCACAGTTGCAATCATTGCCGCAGGTTCTGTGTTGGTGGCCGGCTGGATGACGCGTGATGAACCTCTGTCGAGTCAAGAAACGTTTGAACGTGGTCTGATCGCTCTGGATGCGAAGGATTACCGAACGTTTCGAAGTCTGGTTGCGGAGTTGCAGCGCCATGACGACTCGAAAGAACTGGCAAAAGTTCTGCGAGCGGCGTTCCACATCAGAACCAATTCGCCGAATGAGGCCGTTCAACAACTGTTGTCTCTTGATCTGAACGGGCCTTTCAGGCCTCAGATCCTGCTGTTCCTTGGTGAAGCGTTCTATAAGGGCGGGCAACTCGCGAACGCTCGCAACACACTTTCGATGCTGGTTGAGGAAGTTCCGGATTCTGTCGATGCCCATCGGTGGCTCGCCAGCACCTGGTACGACTTAGGTGCCAATGTTCCAGCCATTTATCACCTGACCGAGGTGACGCGACTTGCGCCAGATGATTATCGCCCTCACTGGCTGATGGGTGTCATGTATCGTGACTTTGAAAACTATACAGCGTCCATCCATCATTTGAAGGAGGCATGGACCCGAGATCCTCAGGGCGATGTGCGAAATGATATCGCTGTAATTCTTTCACGCAGTTTTCAGGCGGTGCATCAGTATGATGAGTCGCTCGGATATCTGAAGCAATGTGACGAGACGCCGGAGATCATGGTTGAAAAAGCCAAAGCAAACTTCAATCTGACAAATCACTCGGAGGCAGAACGACTCCTGAGGACGAGCGACGTACCCAAAGATGAGCAGGCAGCCATTGATTACTATCTGCTGTTTGGTGACCTATTGGAAACAAAAGGTGAACTTCAGGAGGCTGCCAGCAAATACGAAGCTGGGGTCAGGCAATTCCCTTTTGATGAAGATCTGCACTATCGATTTGCTCTGGTGCTCGGAGCCATGGGGGATTCTGAGCGTGCTGCCACGGAAATGGCCGAATGGAAGCGAAAAGATAAGCTGAAGTCCCGTCTGGTTGAGTTGAACGAAATTGCGTCAAAGGAGCCGGACAATGCTGACGTGCGTTTTCAATTGGCAGAGGTCTGTCGGCAAATGAAGAGAACTCATCTGGCAGAAATGTGGCTGAACGCTGCAAAAGCCTGCGTGGGATCAGGCCGGCCGGATCCGAAAGATCAGAACGTCCTGACACCATCCACGGACGCGGATGCTCCATGATGCCGGACTCAGTCATCTGTCTTTCGTCCCAGGTTGGGATGTCGGCATGGCAGGATTGCGATGTCAGGAATGCAGAGCAAGTCAGCGATGCTGCTGGACAAGGCACCGGGGCGATGACTGTCATTGGTCGGCCAGATGCTGACTCATGACCGAGAAAACCTCTCGCATCTGCTCCACGGCTTCGAGCGCTCCGTAAAATCGGCTCGCTGGTACATTTTACCAGAGAGGGAATTCAGTTCTTCCCCTTGCCCTGCTTCTTCCTCGGTTCGGGCTTAGGTTCATTGTCGAATGGCTGATCACCGAAAGCAGAACGAGGAGGTTCCTCGGTATCTCCGACTTCCTCGCGAAGCCGAGCCAGTTCGGTTTTGAGCTCTGCAATCTTGTCTGCGTACAGTGGATCGTCGTAAAAATTCTTTGTTTCAAGAGGGTCTTTTTCACGATCGAGCAATTCCCATTCGTCAACATCCGGTTTGTAGTAACGCACAAGTTTGTATCGATCTGTCACGACACCGTAATGCGGACGGACTCGATGCGGAACAGGAAACTCATAGTAGTGATAGTAGAAGCTTTTTCTCCAGTCGTCCGGTGTTGTACCGGCACAGACCTGCTGAAGACTGCGGCCCTGCATGTCGGATGGAATCGGCAGACCGGCGGCATCAAGAAATGTTTCGGGAAAGTCCAGAATCGAGACGAGGTCCTGACAGACACTGCCAGGCTTCGTAACTCCTGGCCAACGGATCATCAGTGGGGTTGTCAGGGATTCTTCAAAGATCCATCGTTTGTCAAACCAGCCGTGTTCACCAAGATAAAATCCCTGGTCTGATGAACAAACCACGATCGTGTTTTCGGCGATTCCTTCATCTTCAAGACACTTCAGCAGCTTTCCGATGTTTTCATCCACGGCCTTCACGCATGCCAGATAGTCATGCATATATCTGTTGTATCGCCAGCGTACCAGTTCTTTGCCGCTGAGGTTCTGTCGGGTAAATGCTTCATTCCTGGGAGTATAATACGCATTCCACGTGGCAAGCTGCTCGTCGGTCATATTCGTCGGAGTCTTGAGTTTGGCGTCCAGTTCCGTAAAAGTGCGGTCAATACCCAT
>JBKDRW010000370.1:0-21415 GCA_046341255.1 Planctomycetota bacterium | reverse complement strand
GATCCGAAGCATCCGACTTCCACGGCAGCATGCCGATTGCCGACGCACTCTCGGTTCCATTTGAGCGCAGCAACTCGCAGCCTGGCAGAGTCAGCAAAACCGCTGCCGTGAGGATGGTGAACGCCATCACGCTGTTTCGAGTCATGAAAAGTACGCACGGAGCCGGCGAGGAGACAAACGACTGCTCAGTCGCTCGCAAAATTCTGATTCGTTTCTCGAATTTCCAAAATTCGATGGCCGGAAGACTACGCTTCACCTCGATCCTGAGTCAACGGGAGGTCTGCAAGACAGGGACGACATGTCGATTGATTCACATGCCCGTTCGATCGTGTTTTCAGAAACCAGATACGAATCGGCAAACGCTGCCGAAAAAACGAATTGGCCATCAACAATTGGTGAAAATGCGCCCGGCCCCCGAGCGAAGACCCAAGCGTCCACTTGATTCCACGGAACTCCAGATGACAGAAAGAATCGGGGATCAGAAATCTCCGGGAAGCTGATATCCTTTTTATAGGTTGAACAGAGATCGACTCCCTGTGTCGAAGGAGAGCTTTCGATTCAACTCCGATCGACTCCTCTTTCTGAAGCGGAATCATAAGCCAAAAATTTGCGGGGATTGAGTGGAATGGCAATAGAAGAGCTCCGAGTTGGCGAAGGCCATGACACGCACCGTACCATCGCTGGGCGACCTTTGATGATTGGTGGTGTCCATGTCACTGATGCAGAGTTCGGACTGGATGGTCACAGTGACGCCGATGTCTTGTTGCATGCAGTCATTGATGCTCTCCTCGGAGCGACAGGGCAGGGGGATATTGGCGAGTGGTTTCCGAACAGCGGAGAAAAATGGCGCGGGGCTGATTCAGCAGAACTGCTGGCTCAGGTACTGAAATGCATTGTGGAGCAGGGCTGGAGGATCGTCAACATGGACTGTACGATCCACGCAGAACAGCCTCGAATGGGGCCATGGAAGCCTGCCATTCGAAGGCGACTTGCGGATCTGCTGCAACTTGCAACACCCCTCGTCAATGTCAAAGCCAAATCGGGAGAAAGTGTCGGGCCTGTCGGACGTGGCGAATCGATTGCCGCTGACGTGGTGGTGCTGATATGTCGCGGCAGGTAAGTTCGATCGGTACATTTTCAATGCAGTCGCATCGCACGGAAGCGAACATGATATATAACCTCCGAGCTCAGAATCTCATGGCTCAGCAGACTCGATATCTCGGCATTGACCCGGGGCTCAATCGAACAGGTTACGCGATGATCGAACGCACGACGCGTGGTCCGATTCTTCGAGAGGGTGGTGTTATTCAGTCCAATCAGAAACTGAGTCTGCATCAGAGAGTACACGAAATTGGCTGCGGCCTTCGCGACGTTCTTGATGAACTGAAACCCGAAATTGTCGCTCTGGAAAAAGTTTTCTCCAATCCCCGTAACGTGAAATCGTCGCTGATGCTGGCTCATGCTCGCGGCGCAATTCTGATGATTATCGCCGATGCAAAGATCCCAGTCGTCCACTACACACCTGCCGAAATCAAAAAACTTCTGACTGGAAATGGCAGAGCTCCGAAAGAACAGATGCAGCACGCAATCAAGGCTGAACTGAACCTGCTGAGACTTCCTGAACCCAACGATGTCGCTGATGCCTCTGCAGTGGCGTTGTGCTTATACCACTCGGTAAGATTTGCGGCGTAGAGTTGCGTGAACGCTTGTTCCGCGGGCTGATTTGAACGCATTGAGTGCCGTCAATCCGGCATTTATGGAAGATGCTGGAATCCATTGCGACAGGTCCGGCCTTTTCAGGAAAACAGGCGATTGTGAAATCCGGATGTCGAGCTATGGAAAATCGTTCAGTAAAACGTCGAACATTTCTCCTCGGAACCGGCGTGACCATGGCGTTGCCATGGATGGAATCGGTTGCATCATTCGGAGACGAGACTGTCAGCGAAACACCGTTGTTGCCAAAGCGGTTTGCTACGTTATTCATGGGCAATGGGATCAACGGCAGGCACTGGTGGGCCAAAGGTGCTGGCGATCAGATGGAGCTTAGCCGGACGCTTGAACAATTGACGCCGGTGCAAAAGAAATTGAATGTCATCAATGGGCTGTTCAATCGCAACGCAACCGGAGTCGGAATTCATCCGGGCCAGACAGGGAACATCCTCTCTGGAGCATCGCTTCAGAAGGGGGCCGTACTAAAGGGAGGAGTCAGTCTCGATCAGGTGCTCGCCGACCGTATCGGTGCCGATTCGCCTCAGCCGAGTCTTGTACTGGGCTGCGAGCAACCGATCACCGGGTATCATGAAACCAACTTCTCGATGGCGTACAGTTCCCACATTTCGTGGCGAGATGCGAACTCGCCGGTCCCTATGGAAGTTTATCCGTCACTCGCCTTTGACAGCCTGTTCGACAACGGCGGTAGTCGACGGATGCAAAGTCTGCTCGATCGTGTATCAGAACATGCGTCATTTCTTCGGCGGCAGATGAGTGCCGCGGATCAGGCAAAGCTCGATGAGTATCTGACGAGCGTGCGCGAGGTGGAGAAGCGAATCGAGAAGACTCGGGGCGACAAAATGAAAGCCGATCAGAACGCTCAGAAGCGAGGCTCGGTCTCTGAATTGATGCCTCGACCAGACAATGGTCTTCCGGAGGACATTCGCGATCACATGCAACTGATGACAGATCTTATCGCCATCGCGTTTCAGACTGATCGAACTCGCGTGGCCACGTTGCTTCTGTGCCGTGACTTGTCTGGCTTGTTCTATCCGTTTCTTGATGTTCGAATGGCCCATCATCCGGTCTCGCATGACGATTTGTCAGATGACTACGAACGGGTCTCACGATTCTACGTCAGCCAGTTAACGTATCTTGCCGTGAAGCTGGATTCCATGCCGGAAGGGCATGGTACGGTCCTCGACAATTCTTGCCTTATGTTCATCTCAAATATGTGGTCGGGAAGCCGCCACGATTCTACCAAAGTGCCACTTCTGCTGGTCGGCGGACTTGGCGGCACGCTCGAAACCGGACGTGTCCTCGATTACGCTGAACAAGGCGATGAGAATCGCAGGTTGTGCAGTCTGTATTTGTCGCTGATGGATCGCATGGGAGTTCGCTTGCCATCATTCGGCGATGCAGAGGAACGACTGGTGGGGCTGTAGTGACCTGCAGGTTGGACGTTCCTGTCTGTCGACCTCACCTGATAACACATACGACGGGCAGTAATGCCAATCCCAGGACATGAATGACATGCAAACCAAAGGACATTTAAGTGTTCGCTGAGTTGGGAGTTGTGGATCAGTTGGCGCTGATGCTCCTGCTGTTTTCGTCAATCGTTGTAGGCATCCGCGCGGGGAAAGGCACGACAAGTGCCGATGATTATCTGCTTGGCGGACGATCACTTCCGTGGTGGGCAATCTTAGGTTCCATCGTCGCCACCGAGACCAGCACCGCGACTGTGCTCAGCGTTCCGGGAATCGCCTTCGGCCCGACAGGGATGAAGTTTCTTCAGTTGGCGATGGGCTACATCCTCGGTCGAGGATTCGTTGTTGCTGTGCTGCTTCCGCGATACTTTCAGGGTTCGTTGTTTACAGCGTATGAAGTTCTGGAGAAGCGATTTGGTACCGCGACCCGTCGAGCCTCCTCGCTCTTGTTTCTTGTGACACGGAACCTTGGAGACGGCTTGAGATTGTTCCTGGCCGGGATCGTGATCCAGACCTTGCTCGGGTGGAACTTTGCAGTCAGTGTGATCGTCATGGGTATCGTCACGGTGATCTACACGGTAATCGGTGGATTGAGATCCGTCGTCTGGAACGATTGTATTCAGTTTGTGATCTACATGCTGGGAGGCATCGCCGCAGCCTTTGTAATCGCCGATCGGATTCCGGGCCACTGGAGCAGCATCTGGACCTTTGCCAGCGAGAAAAACAAGCTGTCTCCGTTTGACTTTCAGTTTCAGCTCAATAACCCCTACACCTTCTGGGCGGGACTGATCGGTGGAGCTGTCTTGACGATTGGAACTCACGGCACTGACCACATGATGGTTCAGCGTTACCTCAGTGCGAAAGATCAGCGAGATGCCGGAAAAGCGGTGTTCAGCAGCGGCATCGTCGTATTCTTACAGTTCTTGTTGTTTTTGTTGATTGGAGTTGAACTGGCCTGTTTCTATTCTCAGGGAGGCAATGTGGCAGCGGACCGCCCTGATCAGATCTTCGTCCAGTTCATCGTTCGGCATTTTCCAAAGAACTATGGCCTGATCGGACTCATGCTCGCAGCGGTCCTTTCGGCTGCGATGTCGACTTTATCCAGTTCGCTGAACGCTTCGGCCTCGGCGGTGCTGAATGATTTCTGGATTCCGCTCAGTCGTGTCAAACCATCAGACGAGCGGCAGTTGACAATTTCAAAACTGCTGACCGTAGCGTTCGGAGTGCTGCAGGTCGGCGTCGGAATCTGGGCGATTCAACTCAGCAAGGCCGTCGTAGACAACGCACTCACGATCGCCGGGTTCTCTGCGGGTATTCTGCTTGGCATCTTTCTTCTCGGAGTCATTTCGAGACGAGCCGGGCAACAAGCGGCTCTGATCGGAGCATCCGCGGGACTTGTCGTGCTGCTGATCGTGCAGTTTGGACTCCCGAAGAAATGGGAAGTTGCATGGCCATGGCTGGCATTGATCGGATCGTCAACGACGTTCGTGGTCGGGGAATTTGTTGCAACCATATCGCCTTGTGACATCAGAGCTGATCAGTCCAGGAGCTGACATCCGAGTCTCTGATCGAAAATAATGCATGAGCCAGATTCGAATCGGTCTTGAAAACCTCGTTGACTCACATCGAGACCTCGTCGCAGGGCAGCGGCTTGGTCTTGTGATGAATCAGGCATCGGTTGATTCGAAGTTTCGATATTCCTGCGATGTTCTTGCCGCGGAATTTCCAAATCAACTCACAACGCTCTTCTCCCCGCAACATGGGTTCTGGGGCGAGCAACAGGCAAACATGATCGAATCGCCCGATGCCTACTACAAACCTCTCGGCCTGCCGGTTATCAGCCTGTATTCCGACACGAGATGGCCTTCAAAAGACGCACTGAAAAATATCGATACGCTTCTGATCGATCTGCAGGACGTAGGGACTCGCGTTTACACTTTCATCTGGACAATGCTCGAATGCATGAAGGCTGCGGCGAATTTCCAGCGACGAGTCATTATTCTTGATCGACCTAATCCCATTGGCGGACTTGACGTTGAAGGTCCATGCATCGCATCCGGATTCAAGAGCTTCGTGGGCAATGCTGCGATACCAATGCGTCACGGTTTGACGATCGGTGAACTGGCACGTCTACTCAACACCGAACTCGGGATCGGTTGCGAACTGCAGGTTGTGCCAATAACTGGCTGGGAGCGATCGATGCTATGGCCACAAACCGGGCGATCGTGGGTGCTTCCCTCGCCCAACATGCCGGACTTCGAAACTTCGGTCGTGTATCCCGGACAGGTGATGCTTGAAGGAACGAATCTGTCCGAAGGTCGCGGCACAACATTACCTTTTCGAGTTTTTGGCGCTCCGTGGCTGGATCCAGCTGAACTGCTGCAATCGCTGGATCGCAGCAGAGTCACATTTCCGGGACTGAAGCTGCAACCCATCCATTTTTGTCCGACGTTCGACAAATACCAGGGGCAAACCTGCGGCGGACTTTTGATTCATGTAACGAATGCCGATTCGGTCCGCTCCTTCCAGTTCACTCTGCAGATACTCAACACGATTCAACACCTGCCAGAATCACAATTAAAATGGCTTCCACCGCCCTACGAATATGAGTTTGTCCGCCCACCAATCGATATTCTTTTCGGCAGCGACCTGCTTCGCCAAATGTTAGACCAGGACAGTCCGCTGGACACCTGCGAACTCAACACTCTCTGCGACCCAGACACCATCGGTTGGCGAAACCGATCCCAGCCGTGGATGATGTACTGAACACCACTGTCAAATTGAACCAACCAATGGTCGCCAATGTCCTCGAGCATTCCCTGATCAGGCCTTCGCTGCTGAGAACAGTTTTTCCCGGCGAATGGCGTTACGATTTAAGATGATTTCCGCTGCCACCAATGTTCAGTACTCTGAAAGCCTGACGCGTAGTGAGGAGTGGAACCACGGTGCCGAGAATGCGATTTCTCTGTTATTGCATGTTCAGAATATGCAGCAGGCCGATCTCGCACTGGCAGGCGATATTGATTTGATTGAGATTGAAGTGTTGATTCAGCCGGAGGAGTTGAATCGCAACCGGGAAGAAGCTGTGTCACTGAAACTGCCCGCCGTGAAGCGGCAGCAGGCTCAGGGCATAACGGTCGCGCATATCCTCTTGATGGGCAGGGCAGTGCGGGCGAACAAGAGGGATGAATTGTCAGACTTTATTGAAGGACCGGTTCGTACGACTCTATCTTGCGAGGTGAACACTCCCTTATTCAAGGCACTCGGCTGGCAGTCCGATGTGAATGCAGGATGATCGAGCTCGGGTGGATCTTAAATACCGCGGACCGCTGTTGTTTGCCCGAGTCATCGGGCGGCTGGAATCCGTCACACTGAAGGTGAACGTCGCAGCCATGTTGAAATCTCAACGGAATCGCGAATATCGGCCACTTGTCAGTCTCCTGTTCTGGGACCCGATCGCCCGGATGTTACCCACCGTCCAGATGAAGCGAATTCATAAATGATTGCCATGAACAAAACGCGTGAAACCACTTCGGGCTTGCGAAACGATTCAGCCTTGTCAAGTCGGCGCTTCCGCGATCAGAATGCCCGTGACTGTCGAAAAGACCCGTGGCTTCCGAATGCATTCCCTCGCATCAATCCAACGTCAGCCTCGCTTTAGCCGACTTTTGCTGAGGACGCATGGCATTTCTCGTTGACGCCCGGGCGGGAATTGCCGTACAGTCCGAAAATGACTTTGAGCAATCGTGGTATTCAGAACATCGGAATCGGCGATTTTATTCTCGCTCGATCGCTTCTTTGTACCTGAGGATCGCTGAATCAGATTTCCACAGCCCTCAGGACATCCTGGGGGCTTTTTTATTGGGACCTGAAAGCACAGCCATGGCCCGCATTCAGCTTTACGACACAACGTTGCGTGATGGTTCTCAGGGAGAAGGCGTCAACTTCTCTTTGCAGGATAAGCTGATGATCGCCCGACGACTTGACGAACTTGGCTTTGACTACATTGAGGGCGGATACCCGCTCAGCAATCCCAAAGATGAAGAATTCTTTCAGCGTGCGGCCGACATGGACTGGAAGCACGCGCGAGTCTGCGCGTTCGGGATGACGCGAAGAAAGGGGGTCATGGCGGAGGATGACGTTGGCATGCAGGCATTGATTCGATCCAAAGCACCAGCAATCACAATCGTGGGAAAGACCTGGGATCTGCATGTTACAGAAGTCCTGCGCGTCTCTTTGGAAGAGAACATCGCCATGATTCGAGACTCGATCGCCTATGTCGTGTCGGAGGGCCGTGAAGCAATCTACGACGCCGAACACTGTTTCGACGGCTGGAAAGCCAATCCCGACTATGCGCTGCAGACTCTTCAGGCTGCGGCCGAAGCCGGCGCGAAAATGATTGTCATGTGCGACACCAACGGAGGAACTCTGCCGGAGCAAATCGCGGAGTTCGTCTTGGCTCTCAGGCAAGCCGTGATTGTCCCGATCGGCATTCATTGTCACAACGATTGCGAACTGGCCGTTGCAAATTCACTGGCTGCAGTCCACGCCGGGGCCGTTCAGGTGCAGGGCACGATCAATGGCATCGGCGAACGTTGTGGTAACGTCGATCTGATTTCCGTCGCAGGCAATCTCAGCCTGAAACTGGGGCATGATGTTTTGATTCCGGGCGGTATTCAGCGGCTCACGGAACTGTCTCGTTATGTTTATGAGATCGCCAACATGAACTTTCGATCGGGTCAGCCGTTCGTTGGTTCCAGCGCGTTCGCTCATAAGGGCGGAATGCATGTGCACGCAGTGAATCGTCTGGCTCGAAGTTATGAGCACATTCCGCCGGAAGCCGTAGGCAATGAACGTCGAATTCTGGTGAGCGAGCTTTCCGGCCGATCAAACATCGTCGCAAAAACAAACAAGTTCAATATCAGCCAGGACAATGAATTGATGACGAAGATCCTGAATGCTGTTCAGGATCTGGAGAACGAAGGCTATCAGTTCGAGGCGGCCGAAGCGTCGTTTGATTTACTGGTGATGAAAGAAGCCGGTAGTTTCAGACCCAGCTTCAAACTGGACCATTATCGTGTCAATGTCGAAAACCAGGCTCGTGAGCCGATGACCGAAGCCGTGATCAAGCTCTCAACCGGCGCGACGAACCAGCATGTCGTTGGCGAAGGCGACGGCCCGGTGAATGCTCTGGACAGCGCTCTGCGAAAGGCGTTGACTCCGGCGTATCCGGGTCTGGCAGAGATGACCCTGATGGACTACAAGGTGCGCGTGATCAACAGCACCGAAGGTACGGCAGCTCGGGTACGAGTCGTGATCGAAAGCCGTGACAAGTCGAGTGTCTGGAGCACCGTCGGTGTCAGCGAAAATATCATCGAAGCCAGCTGGATCGCGCTGGTTGATGCGCTTGAATACAAGATCCACAAGGACAACGGTCTGATTCGAAATGGACAGTAAGGCTTCCAGGCTTTTACGAGCCGCCAGACCAATCATTTACAGCGAGCGATCGAAAAACGCTCGGGACGCAGAACAACTGTCTCAGTCGTCCACTGCGATGGAATGACACGCGGTCTCCGCTCACAATCCTGCAAACACGCGGCTACCAATTCGAACCAGTGTAGCGCCTTCTTCGATGGCGGGAACATAATCGCCGCTCATGCCCATGGAGAGTTCTGGCAGGCTGATGCGACGCTGCCGCGAGTCCGGGTGAGCTGCCAGTTCATTGCGAAGCATTCGCAGGCCGGCAAAAACCGGGCGAACGATTGACAAATCATCGGTCTCCGGAGCCATGGTCATCAGACCTTCAATTGAAACAGATTCCACGTGTTCTGTAATCTCGGGCCATAATGAACGAAGTTCATCGGATGCAAATCCGGACTTGGATTCTTCTCCCGAAACGTTAACCTGCAACAACAGGCTCGGTCGCACCTTCAATCCGTGAGCAGCCTTGACGATCTCCTGCAGAAGTCGCAGGGAATCAACAGAGTGAATCATCGCAGCGTGCTGCAATGCCTGTTTCACTTTGTTCCGCTGCAACTGACCGATCAGGTGCCATTCCACCTGCGGCAGCAACGCCTGCCGTTCGGCCAACTGTTGCGGCCGATTCTCACCAAACGTCGAATGCAAACGGCTCAGTTCCTGCACCCATTCCCACTCGGCATACTTTGTCACTGCCACAAGACGCACAGAGCATGGATGGCGTCCAACTCCGTGACAGGCTGCAGCGATGCTGTCACGAATCGACTTGAGGTTCTTTTGCAGAGTTTCAGAAACAGACATGAATTCAGTCAGAAAACGGACTTTGGAATGCGATGGCTTCTGCTGTCAAGCTGCCAATACGATGGTTTTGAATGATTGAGGCAATCGTCCTGCAATTGAACAGTCCGGCCCGCCTTGCCTGACGTCTTCGGGCATGGGTCATTCTTCCCCAAGGTGCTCATCGAACCAGTCTGCGAATCTGACGATGTCGAAGATCATCGTAGGCCAGCCGTGGCCCTTTCCGGGACGAGTTTCGAAACGAAGCTTGCAGCCTTTAGACATGGCTTCGGCTATGAATCGTTCGGACTGATCGATGGGCACAAGCGTATCCGCGTCGCCATGAACGATCATCGTTGGAGGCATCTGAGCAGTCACATGATAGATCGGGCTGAGTTCCCGGCCGAGCACTTTCCATGTGTCTTTCGAATCGGCCAGTGGCCCAAATCCCTTCTTGAAACTCTTCGGAGGCTCGCCTTCGCCGACGAACTCTGTGGAGCCTTTCAGATTCAGCAGATCCGTCGGTGGATAGAAACACGCCACACATTGAACGGCACTGGACTCGCGCTCGACTTCGTCAGCGGCATTCGGATCGCCCGGTCCACCCTTTGTGCCGATCATCAGGGACAAATGTCCGCCCGAACTGCCTCCAATGACGCCCAGGCGATTTGGCTCGACTCCGTATTTTTTTGCATGCAGCCGAACGAATCGAACAGAACGAATCACGTCGGCGGTGAGATCTCCGATGGTGCATTCGGGCTGCGAAATGTGACGCACAGCGAATACGGTGTAACCTCGACGCAGAAATGGAGCCAGCATGAACGGTCGCACCGATCCCGACCCGGACTTCCAGCCGCCGCTGACCATGAAGACCACGCCCGCGCCGTTCGGCTTTGGCGGCTGAAACACGTCGAGCATCAGCGGTTTGCCATCGCGAGTGCCATACTGGATGTCGGCGGTGAGTTGGAACGGGGCCTGGAACCAGTACCAGCAGAACGTCGCGACAATGGCAGCGATGATTGTCAGGATGCCTCCGGCCCACATCAACAAACGCTTCATGAGAGATCGCTTTCGTGGCTTTTGCGATAGAGGTTCTGTCACGGCTTCGGAAGTCAGATCAAATCGCCTTGAGAACTCCGGAATTCAGGAGCAAACTGTGATGAAGGTCCAAAAATGTAACAGCACGTAATCCAGAAAAGCTGCAGAGTCGTCAGAATTTCAGATCACTCAATTTCACCGACTTTCGCACCCGGGCGCGGCCGGTCATATCGTGAATTCGGAAGGTTACGGAAGGGTTTCCGGACCAGTTGATGTCGAGCATTCCGAAGTGGAAATCAGAGCATGCTTCACCGACGCGATTTCGGTTGGGTTCAACGTTCTCCCAGTCGCGATTGAGTCCGCTCGCGGTGAGATCATAAATGGAATAACAGTCCTTCGGACGCAGCACCGACAATTCGCCCCAGTGCACATCGCCGCTGATGAAGACAACTCCGTTCGCCTTCGTCGATTTGATCAGATCGATCATCTTCAGCAGTTCGCGAGGAAAGTTGGTCCATGATTCCCAGCCGTTGTACTCGTGCGAAAACTGAATGCTGCTGCTGATGATGCGAAGATCCGCAGGTTCTCTCAAACGCTCTTCCAGCCACTTCCACTGCACGTTACCAAGAATCGTTTTGGTGGGATCGGTGTCCGGAAGGTAGTCATTCTTCCACGACGTCAACGGCGAGGCAAGCGGAGGATCTCGAAACGAGCGAGTATCCAGCAGGATGACCTGAAGCGTCTTTCCAACGGTTTTATCTTCGAACCGGTAACTCGAATAGATCCCATCTCGCTCACGCCGCGGACTTGGATCAGGTTCGTTCCAGAACTTCAGAAAGATAGCTTTCGATTCTTTGCGAAATGGATAGTCCTTACCCGCGTCGTTGGCTCCGTAATCATGATCGTCCCAGGTTGCGATCGTGGGGACCTGGGCTCGCAATGCCCTGAAGTCTTTCCTGGCGCCCATCTTCGCGTACTTCGATTCGAGCACCGCCATGTCATTGGTGTCGCCGTAGATGTTGTCGCCGAGATAGATGAACAACTCGGGCTCCCATTCGAGCACCGTCCGAAGTATCGGCAGGGGCTCGTCCTGAGTCTGGCATGATCCAAACGCAATCCTGGAAATTAATGGATGCACGGAAGGCTCGGGAGCCGGCGGAAGCCTTGGAATCAGCTCATCGGAAATCGCAGAGGAGGGGTTCAGAAGAAACAGGATCGCCAGGATCTTGGTCTGCAGGAAGAGAATCATGCGATGGCAACTGAACATAAATCAATATCCCGAAGGCCCCGTTATTCATATCATGGAAAGCGGAACCGTATCAAACGAAGAAGAATCCTTCGACTATCAACCTTTCCTCGCAGCAAATCAAGGACATCTTCACCATCGACTTACCGTCGCATGGCGTCCGGATTGGGAATACCGCCGTCGCCGGCGGACTTGTTTTGAATTCCAGCCGAAAAGCTCCTAGCATACCGGGCAAATCCGGCACGGAAACGCCTGTCCAGCGGGACTGCTCAAGTTCAGCAGACCGCCAGTCGATAATCTCCCGTCTTTTCATCAAGCCCGCAGCCAGCTCGCTGCGGGGGTCCCAAAGGATTTGTTCGATGCTCAACGTTTCAAAGTCTGGTGCCCTCGATTTCGTGTCTCTCGGTGCTCTGATTCACCGCCTGGACCCGGGCATTATTCCGTTTCGCAAAGCCACGAACTTCAATGTTCATGTCAGCGGTGGCGAATTCAACTGTGCCGCGAACCTGGCAGACTGCTTCCAGCTGAAGACCGGGATCGCGACTGCAATGGTCGACTATCCAATTGGCGACCTGATCAATGAACGAGTTCGCGCAATGGGCGTGAAACCATTTTACAAGATGTTCAAGCATGACGGCGTTCGTGGGCCAAACATGGCGACCGTCTACAGCGACCAGGGCCACGGCGTGCGCGGACCGATCGTGTTTTACAATCGAAGCAATGAAGCCGCTGGCATGCTGAAGGCCGGGGATCTGAACTGGGGTGAAATTTTTGCCGGTGGAGTTCGCTGGTTCCACAGCGGCGGCATCTTTGCAGCTCTGTCACCAACGACGCCGGAAGTCATCATCGAAGGCATGAAGGCCGCTAAGGCCGCTGGTGCTGTGACGTCATTCGACCTGAACTACCGAGCCAAGTTGTGGCAGATCAGCGGTGGACTGGATAAGGCTCAGGAGACTCTCAACCGCATCGTCGAGCACGTAGACGTGCTGGTCGGCAACGAAGAAGACCTGCAGAAGGGGCTCGGACTGAAGGGACAGGATGTTGAGAGCCACAGCAAACTCGACCCTGCTGCGTTCTTCGGCATGATGGAAGAAGTGGCGAAGAAATTGCCAAACGTAAAAGCTGTCGCGACAACACTGCGAGAAGTTCATTCCACCAATCGCCACTCCTGGAGCGCGGTTCTCTGGCTGGAAGGTCAGACCTACCAGGCGAAGACCATGGAACTGGACGTCATCGACCGAATCGGCGGCGGTGATGGATTTGCATCTGGGCTGTTTTACGGACTGTTGTCCGGCAAAGATCCTCAGACATCACTGAACCTGGGCTGGGCCCACGGTGCACTCCTGACGACGTACCCGGGCGACACGACAATGGCGACGATCAAGGAAGTCGAAGCGGTCGCCTCTGGTGGCTCAGCACGCGTTCAGCGATAATGTAGATTGAACCCCCCAGGGCGTGGAGAGCGCCAGGGCAGGAGAAAGTTGTTCCAAAATACCTGGCGTCATCTGCGCCCTTGCGGTTCCTCGACTCTTCACATTGAAATGAACTGAGAATATGTCAAAGCACGATATCGGTCTGATCGGCCTCGCGGTCATGGGACAGAATCTGGTCATGAATATGGCCAACAAGGGATTTTCTGTCGGTGTGTACAATCGTACGACGGAGACAACTCATGAGTTCATCAGCGGACTTGGCAGTCGTCCTCCAGGTGTTGTCGAGCCGGGAACACCGAACCGCATTAAGGGGTACGACACTCTTGAGGCATTTGTCAACAGCCTCCAGTCTCCGCGACGCGTCATGATCATGGTGAAAGCCGGCTCGCCGGTTGATGCCGTGATTGACCAACTGAAACCGCTGCTGGCAAAGGGTGATATCATTATCGACGGTGGCAATGCCGACTACATCGATACAAATCGACGACACAAGCAACTGGCTGAAGAAGGATTCCGATTCATCGGTACGGGTGTTTCCGGTGGCGAAGAGGGTGCTCTGAAGGGCCCCAGCATTATGCCAGGCGGTCATCAAGAAGCGTGGCCTTACGTGAAAGATGTATTCCAGAAGATCAGCGCGAAGGTTGGACCGAATAACGACATTCCATGCTGTGACTGGGTGGGCGAAGCCGGGGCAGGGCACTATGTGAAGATGGTGCACAACGGGATCGAATACGGTGACATGCAGCTGATCTGCGAAGCCTACTACATTCTTAAGTACGGGGTTGGCCTGACGAACGAAGAACTCTACCAGGTCTTCAAGTCATGGAACGAAGGTGAACTCGCCAGCTACCTCATCGAGATCACTCGTGACATCTTCACGGTGAAGGATAAGGAAACCGGCGAATATCTCGTCGACAAGATTCTGGACACCGCCGGACAGAAGGGCACCGGCAAGTGGATGAGCCAGCATGCTCTGGACCTCGGCGTTCCTACAACGCTGATCACCGAGGCCGTATTCGCTCGTTGTCTGTCGGCTCAGAAGGATGCACGCGTTCGAGCTGAAGCGGTGCTGAAGGGACCAGAGAGCAAATTCGAAGGTGACAAGGCAAAGTTCATCGACGACGTGAAGTGGGCTCTCTACGCGTCCAAGCTATGCAGCTATGCTCAGGGTTACGTCCAGCTTGACGCAGCAGCGAAAGAGTTTGGATGGAAGCTGCAGAACGGCCCGATCGCCTATCTCTGGCGAGGCGGCTGCATTATTCGTTCGGTCTTTCTCGAGGATATCAAGAAAGCGTTCGACAAGAATCCGAACCTCGAAAACCTGCTGCTGGATGAGTTTTTCAAGTCTGCGATTGAAAAAGCTCAGCCATCATGGCGTCGAGTCGTCGCAACCGCAATTCAGCTGGGACTGCCGATTCCAGCCTTCAGCGCCGCGTTGACCTACTATGACGGATATCGCCGCGGTCGCCTGCCCGCAAATCTTCTTCAGGCACAGCGTGACTACTTTGGTGCTCACACCTATGAACGCACCGACAAGCCCCGCGGTGAAAAATTTCACACCGACTGGATCCGCGAACGAAAGATCTCGTAGGGGATTTGAAAGCTGGGATCGGAATTTGCAGGCCCGACCTCTCAACCCGAGAAGTCGGGCCTGTTTGTTTCAAAAAATCTCAATACACTGCGTGTTTTGCTTTTTCCAGAGTCCGTTGACGCTCAGCTCGAAGGGCGTTGGCGTGGTCCAGATGCTGCTTTCTCTCAACCTCCGAGACACTTTCCTTCGCGAGGTTTGCTGAATTGTTGATCTGCGAATTGCAATCGTCGATCACCCCTTTGATGTAAGCATCCCGGCGACCGTTCCAGAATGACGATTGGCCCGGATGTTTTGGCCCGCGAGGCCCCAGAATTTGATACCAGCCACAGAAATTGACCCAGCCGGAGAAGATGAGCCCCGCGCCCATGAGGATCGCAAGGCCGATGCCCCACGGACGTGTTGCTTCGATAACACCAAGCACACAACTGCCAACAATGATCAGTCCATTGAGTGCGCTGGCTTTGCGCTCTAAAACATTGGATATCATACGAGCCTCTCGATCGATCGGTTATCCGAAACAGATGCTGACATTCGTCAACGAGATATTTTGACTCTTCGTGATTCCGTCCAAAAATACACATGGAACATCGCAAGAGACAAGCGTCCTCCTGCCTTGGCCGTCGCTTTCAGTAAGTACCACCGTCTTTTTCCTGTTATCGCCTCCGTGCTTGTACCGCTATCCCGAATGCAGACAGTGAACTTCGAGGCTTCCGGAAGCAGAATGGCAAAGGACATTGTCGTTCGTCATTTGCGTTGACTTGATACACGACGTATTCTCGACGACGCGACAAAGCCTTGTACCCTGCGATTGCATACCTCACGAAGAATCGAGTCCTTCGATCAACAACTGGTTGAGCAGGAATTGCAGAATCGGCTCACAAGAAGATTCCTACCGGAGCTGCTTATGACATCCCGCAGAATTTCCATCATCACATGTCTCTGCGCCCTGGTTGCTTTAAGTATTGCCATCAGCGTTACTTCGACAATTGCTCAGCAGCCAAACCCCGGGGCAGACGAGTTTGCAGTTTTGCAAGCAGAGTATGAGCAGACTCACAAAGCGCTGCTTCAGACGTATTGCCTCACGTGTCACTCGGCAGCCGAAAAGCAGGGCGAGCTTGATCTGGAACAATTCCGTTCCGTCGCCGACATTCGTCAGAATGTGGTGCCCTGGCAGCGAGTTGTCGAAATGATGGATGACGGCGAGATGCCTCCGGAAGATGCGGAGCACCAACCGACGAAGGAGCAGCATCAGGCATTGCAGAATTGGGTTCGCGCGGTATTGGATGCCGACGCGAAAGCTAACGCCGGTGATCCGGGACCAGTCGTCTTACGACGACTGAATAATGCCGAGTTCACTTACACGATTCAGGATCTGACCGGTGTGCCTCTGGAGCCGGCGAGAGAGTTTCCAATCGACAGCGCGGCTGGTGAAGGATTCACGAATGTCGGCAATGCATTGGTGATGTCACCAGCAATGGTGCAGAAGTATCTGGATGCCGGCAAAGAAATCGCCAGTCACGCCGTACTGCTGCCTCACGGCATTGAATTCTCCAGATCCACCACATCGCGTGATTGGACGAATGAAAAGCTCGACGAGATCCGAGCTTTCTACGCTCGCTATTCTGCCAGCGTCGGGGCGACGGCGGTGAATCTGCAGGGCATTCAGTTTGAAACCAACGGCGGCGGACGACTGCCCGTCGAACAATACCTGCGAGCGACTCTGATTGATCGCGATGCATTGCGTGACGGTTCGAAGACGCTTGCGAGTGTTGCGAAAGCGAACTTGCTGAACGAGAAATACCTGACGTCACTCTGGAATGCGTTGAACAACAAGTCACCATCGCTCGTTCTCGATATGGTTCGAGCCCGCTGGCACGACGCAAAGCCGGATGATGCTCCGGCGATTGCCGAGATCATTGGCCAATGGCAGCAGACATTGTGGCGATTCACAACAATTGGCCACATTGGAAAACGCGATGGTCCGACCGCGTGGCAGGTACCGGTCCAGCCAATTGCAGGTCGCCACGAAGTTCGGCTGAAAATTCCGACACCACAGGATGGCCAAAACGTGACACTTTATCTCGTGGCATCGGATGCATCGGATGGTAATGAACACGACTTTGCGATCTGGGAGAATGCTCGCTTTGTGGCTCCGGGCCAGCCTGACTTGTTGCTAAAGGATCTTCGAAACGCAGTCGCCGTTCTGACATCACGTCGCGAACAGATCATGGCCAGCACGGAGTCCTGTCTGGATGCGGCCGCGGAGGCGATGGCATCGAACATCGCGGTCGACGCGTCGAAAGTGGATGAACTCGCCACGAAACATCACGTAGACCGATCGGTGCTTGCATCGTGGTTTGCGTATCTCGGCATCGGGGCCGGTGAGGCCAGGATTGATTCGTACATGACGCAAAAGACGGACGCCGTGGCAAACTACGACTTCGTCAAAGGCTGGATTGGTCCCGACGCGTTGAGTGTTCTGGCCAACTCGTCAGATCAGTTCGTTCGCATCCCCGGCGACATCCATCCTCACAGTGTTGGCGTGCATCCGTCGCCAAAGTTGCGATCAATCGTAGGATGGCGAAGCCCGATTGCTGGCGAAGTCAAGGTCACCGGCCAAGTCCAGCGGGCTCACATTGGCTGTGGCAACGGAGTCACGTGGCTGGTCGAACTTCGTCGCGGAAATACCCGCCAGCGACTGGCCGGTGGAACCGCTGGCGGCGCTGAAGAGCACGCCTTCGGGCCGTTTGAGAACTTCTTCGTACAACCCGGAGACCTTCTGTCGCTGATCATCGGGCCTCGCGATAGCGAACATTCGTGCGACATGACATCAATCGCGTTGAACATCACGACCATGGACGATGCCGCTCCGAAGGAGTGGGATCTGGCGAAGGACGTGTCGCCCGATATTCTCGCTGGCAATCCGCACGCGGATCGACTCGGCAACAACGGCATCTGGCACTTCTACAGCGAGCCCGATGCGGGTGGCGGCGCGGATTCGATCATTCCGGCCAACTCGTTGCTCGCGCGGTGGCAGGCCGCGCAGGACAGAGCTGCGAAGAAACAGATCGCAGCAGGATTGCAGTCGCTGCTGAAGGACGGACCGAAAAATTTGGCTGTCGACGCGCCGGATACGCTGCTACATCGACAACTCACATCGCTGAACGGGCCCCTGTTTTCCGCTGTTCGAAAGGAGCTGTTGACCAATCCGTCATCAGGAACCGCAATCGGTTCATCCACGGCTGGAATTGATCCTTCACTATTTGGAAGGCACCCGGATGGTTCTCCCATCGGTGCAGCGGACCTTTGCGTGAAAGCACCGTCCGTAATGGATGTGACCATTCCAGCCGATTTCGTGGCAGGCTGCGATTTCGTCGCAACAACGTCCCTTCACTCACCTTCAGGAGCGGAAGGCACTGTTCAGATGCAGGTCCTGACAGCAAAGCCTGAGCAGCTTTCCAGCCTGGCCGCAAGCTCCGCCTCGATCAAGGGCGCGAAATCAACATGGTCGGATGGTGACAGCCCGGTGAGCCATGACACGCCGATTCTTGTCACCGACGACAGCAAGGCGAGGGAACGGCTGCTGACTCAGTTGGATGAGTTCCGTCAGTTGTTCCCGGCTGCACTGTGCTACACCAAAATCGTTCCCGTTGACGAAGTGGTCACACTGACGTTGTACTATCGCGAAGATGATCACCTGAAGCGTTTGATGCTCAACGAATCGGAAGCCGCAGAATTGGATCGTTTGTGGGATGATATGCGCTTCGTGAGCCAGGACGCGCTGTCGCTGGTCGATGCGTATGAGCAGTTGTGGCAGTATGCGACACAGGACGCCGATCCCAGTGCATTTACGCCGATGAAGGATGGCATCATGCAGCGAGCGGACGAGTTCAGAGAAAAGCTGCTGACGACCCAACCAATTCACATACAGGCCGTGCTGGAGCTTGCGAACAAAGCGTGGCGACGACCGTTGTCAGCTTCAGAGAAGACTCAGTTGACGTCACTGTATCAGCGGCTCCGCGACCAGGAACTTTCTCACGATGCAGCAATTCGGATGATGATCGCTCGTATCTTCGTGACTCCGGCGTTTCTGTATCGCAGCGAACGACCAGCCGCCGGAATACAGTCAACCCCGGTCTCTGATGCTGAACTGGCCACGCGACTGAGTTACTTCCTTTGGTCATCCATGCCAAACGCCGAACTTCGTGCCGCCGCCGACAATAGAACTTTGCATCGACCGGATGTTCTGATGGCACAGACTCGCCGCATGCTGGCCGACCCGAAGACGCGCCGAATGGCGATTGAATTCGGTTGCCAGTGGCTGCATATTCGAGCCTTCGATCAGTTCGACGAGAAAAGCGATCAGCATTATCCGGAGTTCAAGGCTCTGCGAGCCGATATGTACGAAGAGTCGATTCGGTTCTTCGAAGATTTATTCCGCAACGATGGCTCGATCCTGAGTCTGCTGGATGCTGACTACGCAATCATCAACGGTCGACTCGCCGCATTCTACGGGATCGAGGGCGTCGAAGGTGATGGGTGGCAGAAGGTATCAAACGTTCGCAGCCAGTCTCGAGGCGGCATTCTGACATTCGCGGCAACACTGTCCAGACAATCTGGCGCATCGCGAACGAGTCCGATTCTTCGGGGTAACTGGGTGTCTGAATTCCTGCTCGGCGATAAGCTGCCGCGGCCTCCAAAAGGAGTTCCCGTGCTTCCTGAAGAAGTGCCGAAGGAACTGACCGAACGACAGTTGATAGAACTTCATGGGTCCGACGCGGCCTGTGCGAAGTGCCATGCAAAGATCGATTCATTCGGCTTCGCTCTGGAGCAGTTTGACACCATCGGCCGCCTTCGCAGTCAGGACAGCAGCGGTCACCCGATCGACACTGCTGCCGTTCTGCCCGACGGAACTAACGTCAACGGACTCGACGGACTTCGCCACTACATCCTCAACAATCGCCGCGAAGACTTCCTGCAAACCTTCTGCCGCCGATTACTGGGTTACGCTCTCGGACGATCCGTTCAACTCTCCGACGAACCATTAATCAAGTCAATGATCGAAAAGCTGAATGCCAACGATTACCGATTCTCCGTCGCGATCGAAACGATCGTGCTCAGCCCTCAGTTCCAGAAGATCCGAGGGGCTGATGTGAAATCCGTGGCGACGCTCGCGGAAGAGTGATGCATCGGTAAGCGGAGCGTGCCAACGCTCTGGTATGCAGTTCCCCGAATCGGAACGTCATTTCCTGGATGTTGCCCGTTCCGTGTTGTACCGGCGGATAGCCTGCGTTTTGGTGAGCGGAATGTGTCAACGATTGGTTGCGCGGTTCCGTGATTTGGTCCACATAGAAGACACCGGCATCATATCAGCGAGTGACTTGTTGGATGATGGCGATTTGGTATTTGTACCAGCGGGTTCACACCGCGCCGCTTGCCGAATGTATTGTGGTTCGCGTGAAAACCTTCCATGACAATCCGACAGTCTCGCATCTTGGCGAGAATATCCGCGATTGAATGTCGGATATTTGTCGTCGATGCTATGCAGCATCACGAAGGAGCCTTTTGACATGCAGATTCTGAAACGCCCGGTTTACATCTTTGCCGCGATGTTGCTTGTATGGGAAACGACAGGGTCCGTCAGCTCTCAGGACACACGTTTGCGAGAGCGACCAGTGAACAAAGCGTCATCAGCAGACGAAACCATCTTCTCCGGTCCGCAGGTGGGTGAGACGCTGCCTTCGTTCATTGCTAAGGGAGCGTTTGATGAGTTTGCAGGGAAGGAGGTTGACTATGCCGATGTCTCCGGGGGTCGGCCGATTGTTCTCATTTTTGTGCATGACGTGAATCGGCAGTCGATCAGTTTAGCTCGCATTTTGGCGACATATACAAACGGTCGAGCCAAAGATGGGCTCGTCACGGGCATGGTTTTACTGCATGATGATCCGACGGAAGCTGAGGCGATGCTGAAACGGATGCGTCACGCGATCGGACCGGTGAAGGCGGCGGTTGCGAAAGCCAAGGACTCGAAAGATCAAACAGACAACGTCGAATATCCGACGGTCAGCATCTCGCAGGATGGTCGCGAAGGGCCGGGGAGCTACGGTCTGAATCGCAACGTGACGCTGACGATCCTTGTCGGAAAAAACAACAATGTGACAGCCAATTTTGCTTTGGTGCAGCCGAGTCTTCAGGTGGATCTGGCGAAGATCCTCGAAAGTGTTGTCGCCGTCGCAGGAGGACCGGTGCCGAAGCTCGAAGATCTGGAGGGCATGCCAGCCATCCAGCGCCGTGAGGGAACTGGTGGGGTTCCAAACATGCGACCGCTTCTGTCTCCGGTGATTAGTCGCGACGCATCAGACGATGATGTGATCGCGGCAGCGAAGAGAGTGGAAGAGGCTGCAGCGAAAGATGAAGCCGTCAGGAAAGAAGTTGGTCGAATTGCGAACACGATTATTAACGCGGGAAAACTGACCGACTACGGCACGGTGAAATGTCAGGAGTACCTGACGAAGTGGGCGACGGAGTACGGCGATCCCGACAAACCCGCGACGAAAGACAAACGGCAGGAGCCGAAGCGATGAATTACGCGTGGTTGTTCGTTGCGATTATTTTAGACGGCTGCACTCAGTTAACGGACGCTCATGATCAATCA
>JBKDRW010000369.1:0-15684 GCA_046341255.1 Planctomycetota bacterium | reverse complement strand
GGTCAGGGAAGTCGTTGGGACCAGTCTCTTTGTCGCGTGTTTGGGCTGCTTCCTGTTTTTCCTGTGAGTCGCAACGAACTTGTCAATTGTTGCAACTATGGGATCGTCCTTGTGATGATCGCGGTCAGTGTCCGAAAACGTTCCGCTGATTTCACTCCTTGTCGGGACATCGAGTTCTGAGAGGTTGACGGCATGATGTCCGACAAATAAGGTCACGGTTGGCGGAAAAGCTGTCGGGCTGCGGGTATATCGTTGAACGCCAAACTCACGTATGCCGGATTAAATCTCAGGCAGATTAACATATGATTCAGCAATCATCTTCTGACTCCCCATGGTGAATATGGCTGCAGTACCGTTTCCCTTTGGTCGCACTGTGGTGAAGCTGACACAGATGCTCGCCAGACCGGCTGCCATCAACGACCAGAACGATGGATTCGAGGACTCTGTTTGACGCGACTACAAACGGATGACGTGGGTGATTTTCGGCGGATTACCTGATCATCGCTGCGGCTTCGCGGCGGAGAAGCTCGGGAGTGAGCCAGTCGGAGGCGATATCGTCGGCAGGCGTGGGACGTTCAGGCAGACTCTGAGGAGCTCCCACGTTTCGGAGAGATTTCGGGATCAGGGCCTCGACCTCATCCAGCGTTTGCCGCGCTTGGTCGTGCTGGCCGAGTTGGTGTTCGGCCATCGCGCGGACGACCAGCGCCAGGGCACCACTATGTTGAATGTGGTCTGGCTCCTTCGCTACCCAGGTGATTGCCTCATCAAACTTTCCTTCTCGGTATGAAGCCAGAGCGGAACTTCCCACGAACCACCGATGAAATCCGGCATACGTCGGGTCATGGATCGCGTTTCGGAGGAGCTGCAATGGCAATTCAGATTGACCAATCGTGCCGGGGCGCAGCAGGCAGGTTTTCGTGACCGAGTCGGCGATCTGCGCGTCGGTCGTCCCGCGAAACTGCTCGACCATGTCCAGGCAGAGTTGCCTGTAACTTGTGTCCTCTCCGGCGATGAGTCGGCAGTTGGCCTCGATAAACCACGCAGATCGCCTGTCCGGAGTTTGTTTTCGCAGGGCCGTCCAATCGTTCGCAGCCTCGTTCCAGCGTCCGAGCCGCATCAGGACGTTGGCTCGGGCCTCGACGTTCGCCGCATCGTTGGGGTTCTCTTCGATCATTGTGGTAAGCCGTACGAATTCACGTTCGAGCCGATGCGACACAAGCTCGGCGGCACGTGATTCACGCAGCCTGATGACATCGTCGCTCGACAGATCAGCAAAGTCACGGAGCGATCGCAGATAGAATCCGGTCAGCGAATGCGGCCACGGATCAGGTGGCGATTCGGTCAGCACGGCTTTGACGGTCTTCTGTGCCACATCATGCTGTCCCAATCGCCGCTGAGCTGTCGCGACTAACATCGCTCGCAGCAGCTTATCACGCTCTTCCGTTTCTGGGGCATGCTCCAGGACCTTGAGTGCTATGGCTGCCTCGCCACTCATAAGGCAGGCGGCGGCAAACATCTCATCCGCATCCAGTTCGTGCTGTCCCACGGCGGCAATCAGTTCGTCAGACAGATCTGCTCGCAAATCCTCGCTGACTGACAATCGGAAATGTCCGAGCCGTGCGAATGGCCATGATTGATCCCCGGAATCGAGTTCCACGATCAGCGTGTCGTTTTCGCCCAGGTCGCACGGTTCCTCCGGGATCAGGACGAGCCAATGCGGCTGGGCCGGAATGGGCCAGAGATCCCAGTGAGTCTGTGGGTCGCCATCGAGAACTCCCCACGGCCCATTGGCTTGATGATCATTTTCCTCGAGCGGGCGGACATAATCCGCTGCCGCGCGGCTGAGCTTGAGAGCCGTCTCCGTTCCATCGGCGCGAAGTACTCTTGCTCGAACTTCCACGAGATGAAAGTTCCCGGCTCCGTAACCGGAACCGCCAGATGGCAGCAAGGCATGCGGAGCAACGTCCAGTCGCAGCGCAGCGATCCGTTTGACCGCGGCACGTCCCTCGATCGAATAGGTATCGGGCCTCGCATTTCCGATCCCGGCAAGAATAAAACCATTGGGCTCGTGCGTGAAAGTTGTCTCCTCCGCCCCTTTCATTGAGAACGCTTCGAGCCGTCTCCACGTTCCGCGCGGAATGTCCTCGATCAGCAACTGAGTGAGGGTGCTCATGAGGCCAGGATCGACCGGACCATTCGCTGCGATCTCACGCACTTGACCGAGCATTTCTCCGCGAAGTTGTTCGACGTCGGACTTCCGTCCCTGTCGGGACCATTCGAGCGTGAGAGCCAGCGATAACGGCAGCGAATTGGGTCGCAGTGCCTGCAGACGTTCGAGTAATCCTCGCCGCGTTGCTCGAGCAATGATGAGGTTTTGAGCCGGAGGGTCGGCGGCGTCATCCCACGCTTGCGCCAGCGAATCAATTCGTTGCTCAGGAGTCTGCCGCGCGGCGACAAGCTGTTCCCAGCGTGTGCTCCATTCGTGCGATTCCAGCGGCACGAGCTCGCCGTTTTGCAGCTTCTGATTCGTTGCCAGTTCCGCATGCGTGAGCAGCGTCGCGAGTTCCACGGTCGGCGACTGAATCAGCTGTGACAGGTCCAGCACGGGATTTCGAGTGGTCGCGCCCACCACGATTCGATTGCCCGAGACCGTCAGCGTGTTGGTGGACTCGCCTGGCAGCGCAAGATTCTCCGGCAGGGGAACCGCCAGCTTGTTTGTTGCCGCATCCCAGACATGCAGAGTGTGCAGTCGCACGGCGGTCAGAATATGCCGACCATCCGGGGTGAACTGAGCGTCGAGCACTTCATCGGGGTGTTGCATGGGAGCTCCCACAAGCTCCCCGGACTTCCAGTCCCAGATCCGCCCGCGGCCATCCTTGTGACCAGTAAGAATCCGTTGCCCATCCGGGCTGAATGCGACAGAAAACAGTCCGAAAAAATCACCGGGATGCGGCATTCCTTTGCCAGACTGGTCGCCGGTCATCAGATCCCAGACCTGAACCATGTTTCGACCATTCACTGCTGTCGCGAGCCGCCGACTGTCCGGAGAAAACGCGATCGAGCGGATATAGCAGGTGTCCGCGACCGGCTGGAGCGGGGGAAACCGCAGTTTTTCTGTCTGAAGATCCCAAACATACACACGGTGGGTTGGAGTCACACTGACCAGAGTGGCTCCGTCCGGCGAAAAGGCCACTCGGGTTGCCTGGGAATACTCAAACCATTCAGCATGGGAATGCTCGCGTTCAGACTTGCCATTTTCCGTGCTGACAATGAGCAATTGCCCATTACGACACAGGACTGCCAACTGCGGATGTCCCGGGCGAGCCGCTACGCTGACTGGCACGTCGGGTAATGTCAGCGGCGGCAGACTCATGGTTCCGGATGCAATGTTGTAGAAGGTCAGGATGCCAGTCAATCCTTGCGCGGTGGCAGCTGCAACAGTGCGATTGTCGGTACATACACAGGAATCCAGCAAGAGCCCATCAAGCGTGATCAGTGCTCCGGCGGGTGCCCCGTCCACCATCCGCGCGACGCGCAATGTGTTGCTGCGGGGAATCGCCTTGATCGGGGACTCGTGCCACGCGCCTGGAGTCACCAGCCGACCATCGAAGCTGACTCGGGCCCTCCAAAAGGACTCGGGCCACGAAATCTGGCTCACAACTGGTGACGATTGCTGGCGTTCCCAGACGACCAGTTGCTGATTGGTGAAGATCGCGAAACTGGAACCATCCGGTGAGATCTGACATTCTGCCGATGTCGCCATTTGTGGAAACGTGATCGGCTCACCCGCTGATGGTGAGGGGTGAGACAAACCGTGCAGCGGCCACCATCGCGCGATGCCATCGAAGCAGGTTGTTACCAACGCGGCGCTGTCAGGTGTAAAACTCATGGTCTGAATATGATTGAAGTGTTTCAATTCGATCCGCTGCCCCTGCGCGTTCAACAGCAAAGCAGGGTCTCCGACGGCCACCCAGCGACCATCCGGGCTCACCGAAGGTCCCCGATCTGGTTGATGAGTGAGCACCCAGCCAGGCTCCACTGGCAGGCCGGTTGCCGCATCTCGCAGCTCTGGCTGCTTCTTCTGTGAGCTGATCGTTACAAACTTTTGCTGTCGATCGTCATCAAAAAAAACAGCGGCTCCCCATCGGCTTTGGAACTCTGGCGCGTGATCAACGGGGGCATACAGAGGCACCGGCAGCGACGCATCTCCAACCGCAAACATTCGGGCCTGATCGTCGTTGCACGAAGTCAGCAAGCGAGTCCCGGCACGATTGAACCTCAGAGCGAAGACGTTCTGCGGATGCGGCCAATTGGACTCCAGCGCAGGTTCGTCCACTATGTTCCAGATCTGCACTTGCAGGCCAGCAACGGCCAGACGATTTTTGTCCGGCGACCACTCGACCACTGCGACTCGTTCTGAGTGCTGAAACCGTTTTAGTTCGTTCCCCGAGATCGGATCAAAAATCTTCACGTCCGCCGTCCCGAACCCGACCGCCATTTGCTTGCCATCGGGCGACCAGACGGCGTCCGTCACGGCCGCCAGTGTCTCACTCCACGGCAACACCACTTCGTATCGCCAGTCCCAGACACGAAGCTTGTTTCCGCTGACGGTCAGCAGCAACGGTCCATTCGGTTGAAACGCAAAGCGTTGCGCGGGGCCGTCCGGCAGTTTTAACAACGCGGCCGGCGTGATCGCCTGATCCATCCAGCTTGAGGCCCTCAGATAATTGGCCTGCCACCGATCGGGATCGTGAGGAGTGATCGCTGCGGCATTCGCAAACCACAATGCGGCCGCCGCCGATTGGCCCTCGCGTGCAGACTGCAGCCCACGTTCAGTCTGCATATCCGCCAGCATGTTCAGCGAACGAATTTTCTCCGCGTCAGCCTGCCGCTGAGCGACTTCCGCACGAGATTTTTCCATCTCCGCACGCAGCTTTTGCTCCGCCGCCCGAGCCTTCGCCGCCTCGGCTGAAACCCTTTGACCTGCTTCTTTTTCGCGAGCGGAATTTGCATCCCGCTCGGCCATCAGGGCGTCTTTTCTCAGACGGATCTGTTCGGATGCAGTCCAGACGGCAGCGAGTCCCCCGATCGTCGCGACGACGGCGACAACAGCGGCCATCGCCAGCTGCATGCGTCTGGCACGGCGTTCCGCTCGTGTTCTGGCCTCCGTTTCGGCAACTGTATGCAGAGCTTCTTCCGCTCGAGCAGCTTCGGCGGCTCGATCGACTTCCGCTTTACGTAACCGCGTCTCCACGGATTCGATGTACCTCGTGACGAGTTCGGCCAGAACGCCGGCATGGCGTGGCCGAGCACTTGGTTCTATCTCCATGCAGTGCTTTGTCAGGGCGATCAATTCGGCATCGGCTCCGCAGTCATCGAGTCGCTGGAAGCAGTCTTCCAGCTTCCCACGCGAGGCCATACGAAACACACGCGTCCCATCGTCGGCGACATATGGCGGCTTGCCGGTCAGGATCTCGCACAGGATTGCCCCCAGACCGAACACGTCGGCCCGCTCGTCCAGATTGTCGATCTCCCCGAGGGCCTGCTCCGGCGGCATGTAGGCCGGGGTCCCCATGACGCTCCCCATCTGCGTCTGCGAACCCACCGTACCGAACGTCCCGTTGACACCGCTGCCGGGACCACGCCGCATCGTCTGAACGACGCTGAGGTCCTGATGTTTGTCGTGAGCCTTCTTTTCATCGGCGATGCCGCCGTTGGCGAGCACTTTCGCGAGGCCCCAGTCCATCACCTGCACTTCGCCGAATGCTCCGACCATGATGTTGGCCGGCTTCAGGTCGCGATGGATCACCCCGCGCGAATGCGCATATGCCATCGTCTGACAAATCTGTTCGAGGATTCCGATGAACCGAGCCCGCTCTTCTGCCGGGTCTGTTCGATCCCCCAGCAACTTCGAGAGCGTCTCTCCCTTGACCAGCTTCATGGCGAAGAACGGCCGCTTGTCCGCGAATTGTCCCAGTTCGTAAATCGGTGCAATTCCCGGATGCTGCAATTGCCCGCCGATCTGCGCTTCTTCGACAAACCGCTGCACGACTTCCGGCTTGTCCTTATGTTGATCGAGCAGCACCTTGATCGCCAGATCGCGGCCCAGATCCGTATCTCGCCCTTTCAGAATCGCCCCCATCCCGCCGCGAGCGATCTCACCGTCGAGTCGGTAGCGACTGTCGGAATCGTGCCTCGGCATCTCGGCCGACTTCGGCTTGACGATCGGCTCGGCCCCTTCTTCCACGGGCTCACGCAGGGCCACCCGCGGCACTTTGTCCAACGTCTGGCCAAGCATTTTCAAGACGCTGTGGTTTCCATCTCCCAGCACGACGACCTGCTCCGCGGAAAATGCCGCAGCCAACCCGCCGTCCAACGCCGCAGCCAGATTTCCGTCGGATCCATCGGTGAGGATCGTGGCCTCCGGTTCCGTCGGCCGCTTCTCCAGAAAGCTGCCAGCCTGTTCATTTGACTGCAGCAATCGCTCGAGTTGCGCCCGCAGCTTCAGATCCTCGCCACAGGATCTGTCGAGGAACGCGGCCCGTTCCGCAGCGGATTGGATTTCCACGGCTGCTTCGAACAGTGAATCCAGATTCGGTTTTTGTTTAGAAATGTGACGCTCCGGTGGCTGTTATTCAGGATGTTCGGCACTTCCAATCATCAGTGCGAAAACCACGCATCGACTCCATCAATCTTTTTCGAAATTTCTTTTGCATCGCCGGGTTCACGATTCAATGGCTGCTTTTAGTTCGGAATGGAGCCATGCACGAGCAAATTTCCAGTACCTCTCAGCCGTTGCCGTCGAGATCCCCATCGCCTGAGATGCCTCGGAAATTGTCAGCTCGGCGAAATACTTCAGTTTGACCAGCCTGGCTTTGTCGGGCCACTGCTGCTCAAACCGCGTCAGCGCTTCGTCGAGAGCCAGCAGATCGTCGATCGGGTTCTCGATGGCAGCGACCGCCGAATCCAGTTCGACACGTCGTAGATCGCCGCCATGTTTCTGACTCTGTTTGCGGCGGGCATTCTCCACCAGAATTCGCCGCATCGCTTCGGCTGCAGCTCCAAAAAAGTGCCCGCGACCATTCCAATGTTGCGGCTGGTCCACATCCACCAGACGGACATACGCTTCATGGACCAGCATTGTCGGCTGCAACGTCTGCCGAGGCCTCTCCTTTGAGAGCTTTGCTGCGGCCAGTTTCCGAAGTTCCTGATAAACAAGGGGCAGCAACTGATCGCCGGCCTTTGAATCGCCGCTTTCGATGGCAGACAGAATTCTGGTGACTTCGCTCATCATTGCATGTTACCCGGAGATGTCGCACATTGCCCACGTTCAGGAATGTTTTTGCCCTCAAATACAGGCGGTGGTCGTCCGGGAGACACCAAAGACATCCGGGTCGCTATCAACGGAATTTCAGACTCTCGCTGGAACTCCGAGGCGACCTTTGATCGTTGACGTGTGACAGTGAGTTCAAGGTCGAACGATGGCTGATCGTGGTGAAGCAGGGCAAGACGATGATGGCCAGCCAGGTCGTCGCGAGTCAACGAGGTCAGCCGGACAAAACATCGGATGGAAGGCGGAGCCCATTTTCGTACCTTGGTGCGGGCTTGAAAATCTGGACAATCACAGGGAGAAACATTTTCTTACGCCGCTGGAACACCCTCAACGGTATCTCACATCTGCCGCGAAGTGACTTCATGGAAACACGGCGCGGCAACAATCTCGATCGCAAGTTGTTTACAGGAATCTGGAACCGAATCCTCTTCACCAGACTGCTCACTATGCTACCAGTTTGCATGATCTGCGTCGCGATTGATCAATGCCTCGATCGACCTGTCGGGGAAGCGACGTCTCCTGATTGGCTCAGGCTTGAAGACCTGACGGACAATCAATCTGGAACTCAATGCTGATGCCAAACGCCCGTCGGCTCAGCCCCCTCAAGATATTTCAGAGTATTTCTGGTTTGTGGTCGTGGGGGCGACAAACATCGATGTCACCAGACGGATTGTCAACGAGATGCCGGTGGGCCTTGAACCCCAAAAAGACGATTCTACTCTCGCATCGGATGTGACGCCGCATGCTCACATTCAATGCTGGCGATCACGCAACTGTCAGTATCACCAAAATCGGTTCCAGCACGCCTTGAATGCGTCGGCACGTCGAACGCGTGTCGGACCGGAGCCAATCGAAATCCGATTTCGTCATTCAATCGTGATCACTGATGCAGTGGAGAGGCACTCATAGAAGCCGTGGAATATTGCGACGAACTGAATGCACAGAATGAACACTTCTTCACCGTCGCGAACTTCTACTTCACATCGGCGGGGTCTGCTGGATTCTGCTTCATCGCTTCGATCTTCGACTTGCTCTCATCGGTGGATTTCTGGATCGCTTCAAGTTTCTTCTGTACCTCAGCCGTGGTCTTCCGGCTGTTCTCAAGCACTTCCTGAGGATCAGGGGAACTGTCAGTACATCCGGTGACACATAGCAACATGATGACGCAGGACGACCGGATCATATTTTTCTCAAATCTCTCGTGAGTGTTTTTATGTCTTCGCTTGAGATGCCAGGGTTGCTCTTCAGCTTTCACCGTTCTGGTGTGTCGCGTTCTTCTGAAATTACTCGGCCTGGCTACTATCCACTGCGGACAGGAACTGATTGATCAGTCCTTCGGAGGCGTTGACGATGTGTTCGGGGCCAGGGAACGTGCCGTTTTTGACATCGTCGATGTAATCCCGGAAACCTTTGACTCGCTCCGCCTGAATCGCCTGCTCCATGGCGTAGAGGTTTCGATACTGTTTTGTGTGTCGAGGATACGGGGGAGCGTGACAGCCGAGGATGTCTTCGGCGAACATGAACTGAATGTCGCCGCCGTTGCCTGCACCAATCGACGAAGTGACAAGTTTAGTACGCCTGGAGATTTCCGCAAGCAACTGAGCAGGCACAACTTCAACTTCAACGGCCCATGCTCCTGCTTCTTCGAATGACTTAATCTGTTCGAAGATCCACAGGGCTTCTTCAATCGTCTTTCCGACCGCCCGGAGACCGCCTGTCCAGGTACTGAGGCGAGGGACCAGACCCGCGTGCGCTTGCACAGGAATGCCTGCCTCAGAAACAGCTCGAATCAACTTTGGTCCCCACTGGCACATGATGCCATCAGCGCCGGCTTCCATCGCGATGTAACCAGCGCGGACCGCTTCATCCGCTGTCGCAATCTTTGTCAGTCCGATGCAGAACGTCATGAATGTATGAGGCGCCGCTTTGCGTATCACGATGGCTTCGGCCGGATTCGCGGGATCAAAGCGGACCTTCATCGTGTCGATCCCGGCCTCTTCGGCCGCCACCGCCTCTTTGGCTGTGAAAGGCATTGTCTCGGTGAGAATCGCTTTGCCCTTCAGATCCCGGAGGTGCTTGACCGTGTAATTGCGAGTTGCGTATTGTCCGCCCAGCGTCATCGTCCGGTGGAGTCCTCGCTTGTGCGCGTCTCTCGGGGCCAGAGCGCCAAATGGGTGTTCGTCAGATTTCATGAGTTTCACAGATTCAGAAACAGCGTGGATTGACTTGCATCTGTTATGAGATTCTCGATTCGTCTGCACAATTTCAACCCTGACGGCCCGTCATCTCCTGCAAAACAACAGCCTGTTTGTTGGCTCATTTTCAGAACAGATGACTCGTGCGATTGCTTTAACCCACACTGGTCATATCGCCCAGGTTCGAACGAGTGTGTCGAATCGGAGAGCAGCGCAGAAAGTGCCCGGTCTTCGCCTTGGTCGTGACCAACGACGATTGCAGCTGAATGCCCGAGTGCATGGGGGCGACGATGTGAACGACTCGTCTGGAGCCGCAGGATCAAGACCCTGCGGCCAGAAAGGATGAGACAAGCTGGTTTCAGGCAGCAAGCCGTCCGCGTGCGAGAACGGTCTGCGCTTCATGGACACGAGCGTGTTCAATGAGTTCATCTTCACTCATGGCTCTTCATCGGTCTCAAGAGTGATACGAAGCCGGGGCGGTGCTATTCCTGTTTCTCTCGCAGATTGGCGGAATTGTCTTGTTGACGATCTGTCTCAGGGCGGCAGCAGCAGAGGGAGAATTCAAATTGTGATCAAAACACAGCCCAATCCAGTCGTTCAGGAAATCGCTGGATACCAGTCGCGGTTCAGAGCCTTCCTGCGATGTTTGATGGTCATCCATTTCCGGGGGGGTGACGATTCGTGTCGTCAGTGACGAGTTTTTATTCCGACGAGTGACCCCCAAACTTCACAGAGAGCTGTTAAAAACGCGAATCGAGGCGGCGCCTTTTCTCTTGTCCCTCAGGTTGTCCTGCCTGGTGGTTTATTCCCGCCAGTGAATTACGCTGGTCGACAAAGAGACTCAGTCGGAACGAAGTCGATCAATAGTTCTAAGTCGCGGAGGCTTTCGCTCAGAACGACTGCAATCCGAAGGGCGGTCTTCATTGAGTTGTGCCAGTCGCACGGCTTGACCCGGTCTCTCGGTACACAGATTCGACTCTAGCGTTGTTTTGAGATGACAATGTTGAGTCGGCCCTTCTTGCTCGACCGGGTGAATTGACTGCATTGCTTGACTGCCCCAACATGCATCCTGAATCTCAAGCCTTTCTCTTGCCAGGTACTTATCGCCATCATAAGGTCGCGGCTGACAATCGGCTTTCACTCAATCATGGGACAAACACGACTCCAGACAATTGACGACCGCTGGGCTGACTACCGGCCACAACGCGACAAGGAACGATCTATGCCCACAACGCGATTCAAGAGACTGCTTCCAACTTTACTGACATGGATTGCCATTGTCTGCTGCTTCCTGCCGACGACCATCTCGGCTCAGGGCAAGCCGCTCAAAGTCTTTATTCTCGCTGGCCAGTCGAACATGGAGGGGCATGCCGAGATCAGAACTTTTGATTATATCGGCAAGGATCCGCTGACGGAGCCGATTCTCAGGGAGATGCGCAATCCCGATGGAACGCCACGGGTCTGTGACAACGTCTGGATGTCGTATTTGACTGGCCCTTACGACGGCAGTGCCAATGACGAGGGGCTGGGGAAACTCACCGCCGGCTTTGGTGCACGCGGAGATCAGCCCACCAAGATGTGTGGCAAGATTGGTCCCGAGTTCACGTTCGGGATCTATATGGAGAAAGAGCTGAAGGAGCCCATTCTGATTATCAAGTGCGCTTGGGGCGGTCGATCGCTCAACACCGAGTTTCGTCCACCCAGCGCCGGGCCATACAAGTTGCCAAAGGAGATTCAGGACGTTTGGGATCAGCATCCTCAGGGTGCCCACGGGATCCCCAAACTCGAAGACCGAAAAAAATGGCAGGATGAGAAGGATGCTGCCTCGGGTGTATTTTACCGGATGATGGTCGAGCATGTGAAAAAGGTCCTGGGAGATCCTAAGCGAGTCTGTCCGGAATACGACGAGAAGGCTGGCTACGAGTTGGCCGGCTTTGTCTGGCTTCAAGGTTTCAATGACCTTGTCGATGGGACAACCTACCCCGGCGGAAACTATGACGAATATTCGCGTCTGCTAGCGCACTTCATTCGCGATGTTCGCAGAGACCTGTCCGCCCCGAAGATGCCATTCGTGATCGGCGTGCTGGGAGTCGGCGGCGAGAGTGAAAACGAGTCGTTCCGCAAAGCGATGGCCGCACCGGCCGACTTGCCGGAATTCAAAGGCAACGTGATTGCTGTCCCGACAGCTCCCTTCTGGGATCAGGACATTGCCGCCGCCGAACCGAGGAAGGGTGAGTATGACAACATCGTCGGAACCGCACATACGCTCAAAGCAGATGGAACGTTGAACAGCGAATGGAAATGGGAAAATTACTGGAAGCCGTTGGGCGGCCCTCTGCCAGAGGAACGGACGTGGCGTTTCGTGACCATGGATGCGACCGAAAAAAAGGACAAGCTTGAAAACTATGATGCCAGACGGTTCCGCGACATCACGATGCCAGCCGGACTGGAGAATTGGTACAAACCCGACTTCGATGATCGCCAATGGTCGAAAGGCCACGCCCCCATTGGAAAGGGTGTCTGGGATCACAGCGGAATCAAGTTGAATCGATTTTCCTCAGAATGGGGAGCAGGCGAATTTCTGCTGATGCGCACCACGTTTGAAGTTGAAGACCTTAACTTCGATTCGTATCGCCTTGCGGTCCTGGCCAGACAAGGATTCCATGTTTATCTGAACGGAGAAAAGATCCACACCTACATCTGGTGGCAGGACGAGCCGTTTTACCGTTCTATCGTTCTCGAAGAAGAACAGGTCAAACATTTGAAGAAGGGGACGAACGTCCTGGCGATCTATGCGAACGACCAATATGAGCCCAACTCTCCAGAACATTATGCCGCGATTGATGTGTGGATTGAGGGGATCACTAAGGCGGATCAAGAGAAGCTCGACCTCGCCTTGGAGGAAGTTCTGTCGCTCAAAGACAGGGAGGCTCTCGAAGGCGCCTCCAATGGCGGTTACCACTATTTTGGCAGTGCGAAGATCTTTGCCCAGATGGGCAAGGCATTTGCGGAGGCCTTGTTTCCATTGCAGAAATGATTAATGAGATCTTGCCGTCATTTGCAAGCAGCCTGTTTTGATCAAGCTCATCGATTCGGTCCCGAGTCAGTGGGAGTTGCCAAACGATTCAGGAGGGAACAAGGGCCGCGAGGAAAAATTCACCGACCTGCACTTCGCGATCTTTCGGATTCGCATATCTGGGGTCGTGTGGCAATGGGCAAAGATACGACGTCAGACGCCTCTTCATTGATTTCCAGCAATCAGTGCTGATGAGTGGTTCACGCGAATTGTTTCTTCCCATGAGCGCCGATTTGCGGTTGGGACGACTTGGATCAGACAACTGTCGATCAGACATCGAAATCGACGTGAAAGTCGAGTCATGTGAACGGAAGGCGTCCAACTGAGCCAAGTCGAGGCAGGACTCTTCTGTTCCGGACGACCTGATTCAGCTGCGGACCATTGATTGCGGGGCCCCCATGTCGCACGGAGAAATCCAGATCAGGGGTTCAGTGAATCGGTTGTCGCAGTCGGTGATCTGACTGTTCCAACGTCGGGTGTTTTCAGTCATGGTCTGCGTGATTCAGCGAGCCGCAGTTCCAGGAGGGCTGCCTTCACATCAGCACGCTGGCAGCGATGAGTCAGTGCGCGTGGTAAACTCATCGATCGTGGTGGACTGCAGGGCGCAGAAAGAAACCCCGGTGCCGAAATGTCTTCGCCGCCGGGGTTGATCTGGATGACCGAGATCCGGATGGGACTCTCAGTCACTTCGCGACATTGGAACGACTGCCATCACGAGTTGCGAGTTCGGTAGCGGCCTCGAGTGCTATCCACACTCGGAGACAGCGACAACAACCGAGGAGATGCTCTTGAATCTCCTCGGACAACTCACTCGTCGCATCACTGGACCAGAGAGTGAGCACCTGCTCCATGGCAGGTGCACAGCGCTCTCTCGATCGGCAGGTTTCTAAAGTCACTTTTGGCTGATTCATTTCGTTTCATGACCTAAAGTTTCACGCAGCCGACGAAGTGCCTTTTGCTTCCTGCGAGTCACGGACTGCCGCGAGACCTGGAGGCAACTTGCAATCTCCGCACCTTCGTAACCGGAACGCATCATCTCGATCACCAGCCGTTCGTCGGCAGGAAGATCGTGAATCTGCTTTCTCAAGTCCAGTATGAGATCTGTGTCCGGAAGACAATCTGCCGGATCACATTCCAACTGCACCTCTCCCGCGGTTCTCCGCTGTGAACGCTTTCGCAGTTTGCCAAAAACTTTCTCAGCAGCCCGGCCCACCGCCTGACAAATAAGTTCGTCATCAGGATGTCCAGCCAAAGCAACTGGAGCAGATTCTGAAGCGTCATGCAGACGAATCCAGGTTTCCTGATACAGATCTTCAGCATCAAAGATGGGTGAAAGGTGTTTATTTCTCTGATAGTGATAACGAACCAGCTTTTGAATACGAGAATCATCGGAGTTAAAAGACATGGACGGGCTCCACAGAATATGCAGGAGCCACCTCTGCTTGCGAATCAGTCCGATTTCAGATCATCAGCACATCGATTCAGCTGAGATGAGGCCCCGAAAAGGAGAAGACACCTGAACTTGCTGTTGGGCTAAGTCAGATGACGGTCCTCTCGGAGCAATGACGTGTCTGAGTCTGGTAAGCTGATCTGATCCGTTGCAAAGAAAAGTCCACCCGGAATCGGGGGGCAAATCATCGCTCGGCGGGCCACGAGCAACAATGAAGTACTTGAGCCGCTGGCAGGCCAACTGAGCTGAAAGCCCATTTTGCAGCTTCATTTCGGGAACAATGACTTCGTCTGCTGGTTCAGCAGAAACCCGCGTCCGAGCGCCGGAATAACGAGCTTTCAGGGCTTTCCAATATCGATGCAGAAGCCGAAAGAGTCTCTCGTAACGTGCAGTTGCGGACGAACCACTCTGAGAATTCTCAGCCTGATCGAACTCCCGCCTTTGGGCGGATGCCAGTGTCGTGCTGGAGATTCCCCTGATCCTCGTTCTGTCGCCGCCCAGCATACTCGAAATGGACGAACCCTGCGAAGAGCCGGTGGTGGTCGAGGTTTCAAGACCGGCTTTAAAGCTCATCCGCTCTGACGAAATCAAGAACACTGTCGAGGCCTCAGAATCCTGCGACAGCGGAGACCATGGTTGCGGAGTTCTCTCCAATGCAGCGTCTAAGCCTGCAGTCATTGTCCGAACGTATGCAGAAGTTGTCCTGCTGTACTGGTTCATCGCAGACAGAGAAGACACACCTTCGTTCTCAGCAGCGGCCGAACGCGAACCTGATGTTTCAGCATACCGAAGTATTGATGCGATCAGTCCTCCGAACTGCCGAAATGTTGGTGATGCGACGCTACTTTCTGACGGCAGGACCAACGCTTCAGAAAAGACGATTGTCAGGTACGCCTCGAGAGGCGACACTATGACGGCAGGAGCATCGCTCATAGCGAGGGCTCCCGAAACCATCTGCGAGTCGAGAAAGGCATTGTCATCGTCTCGCAGATCCGTCTGCTTGACTTCATGTTTCACGCCCGCCCTGTGAGGGTGCTCCAGACTGTCTTTGGCGTGAGTCAGCAAGGAGTCGCCACTCTGTGAGACGCTGTCCGAGTGAACTGTCACGGATTCTGTCGAGGACTGAGTCAGGTAAGGCAGAGGAGCCCCGTAAAGGGTGCTCAGGGTGTTATTCCAGAGGTCAACTAGTGAGGTGTTCCCATTCACTCCGGTGTCGTTCAGGTCCACCGAGAGGAAGACCTTCTGCCATGCTGCAAGAATTGCTTCCCGATTGCTGTAGTACCACCGTTCAAAATCACTGCTGAACGTCAAGGTGGATTCAGAACCTGCCGCCACGTCCTCCAGAACAGAATTTCCGTACGTCTCGTCGGACTGTCCAGCATCATCCGTTACAGCAACTGCGGACTCACTGTCCCATGGCAACTCGGCTCCGTAAAGGCCTCTGAGCGTGTCATTCCAAAGTTCAGCCAGCCGGGCCTGGTCTTCAGGACTGTCGCTCAGGTTCAGCCCAGCGGACGCATTGGACCATGCGGCGAGAATCAAATCCTGATTGATGTCGTACCATTGGTCAAATTCACAGCTGACCGTCAAGGAGTTAGCAGAAGCTGCAGCCACGACCACCAGAACAGAA
>JBKDRW010000368.1:0-7267 GCA_046341255.1 Planctomycetota bacterium | reverse complement strand
CCCATGTCATGATCCCGAACGGCCTTGCTGCGACCTGAAAAATCGTCGAATAGAGTTTCCGGTTCGGGGTACTGACGATCATCGTCCCAGCCAAGGTGACGGAGTGCAGGAGCCCATTCACGATGCGGAGCTTTATGCTGAGACATCAACAGAAACGGTTTCGATTTGTCTCGCTTCTGAATCCACTCAATCGAACGATCACCGATAATGTCTGTGACGTAACCGTCCTCGCGAATTCGTTCGCCGTTGCGAATCATCGGAGGGTTGTAATAGATCCCCTGCCCCGGAAGAATCTGCCAGTGATCGAATCCTGTTGGATCACTTTGCAGGTGCCACTTACCAATCATCGCGGTCGAATAACCGGACGCCTGCATCAGCTTCGGAAAAGTCTGTTGCGATCCGTCAAAGCGACAATTTGAATTGTTGTAGAATCCGTTGCGATGCGAATACTTGCCGGTCAGGATTGTGGCTCGACTTGGACCGCAGATGGAGTTTGGCACAAGACATCGTCGGAACAACATCCCTTCTCGGGCAATTCGATCCATGTTCGGAGTTTCCAGAAGTTGCCTTCGATCTCCGTAACAGCTCAGTGCCTGACAGGTGAGGTCATCGGAGAAAATAAAGACAATGTTCGGTGGCCCTCTGCGATCGGATGCCTCGCTCAGTGAAGCGGAATTGGAATGTGGCTCGCCACCAGCACCCGATCTTGCGATCAGGGCGAGGATCAGGACAGCAGCGCAGCGAAGCAGTTGATAGTTCATGCATTCCACCATGGGCAGCAAAAAGCGGAAGACGATTTCGGGTACAGCCGTTGACGCGAGCATCCGCGGAAAATCTCCGTAGATGACAGTCGGAGCGAGAGATCGTAAGCGACGCTCACCTTGAATGCACGCCTGAGATCCGTCTGGACGAGCGGAACGCAGATTTGTCCGCGACGGCCGTCTTCGCGGTTCCTGCGTGGAGTCAAAGTTCACGGAGGCTTCGCGGGACACCGCTCCGCAGAGAAGACACCGGAGCTACATGTCTCGGGACTGCCTTGCAGTCGGAATCACCGGGGAATCCCCCGAAGAAGCGGTGGGATCTGATTCTTACGCGGGTTCCGAGCGGAGATCAGTTGATCGATCCACTCACGGTGAACCTGTAGACTTCCTCTCGCCCCTTGATTCTCAGCACCAGTTCTTCCTCGAACTTGCCGGGTGTTTCAGGTGCCGTGAACTCCATATTCACGATCTGAACCCTGTTCTCTTTGTCTGACATTTTCACTTTGAAACAGTCCTGCAGTGATTTGCAGTCCACATCTTCAACAAGGAACGGCTCTTTGCCATTCACGACAAGACGAACGGTGGTCGTCTGACCCGGACGAAGTCGGCCAAGGAAGTTCTCCGTTTTGCTGATGCGAATGTCCGGAACAATCTCGCCTTCCACAATCAGCGGAACGTAGGGATTGGCGGCATCGTCAGTGATGAGTGTTACGATGTCTCGAAGACGACCCGGACGAGCGTCCTTGGCGAGGTTCATTTCCAGATCGTAAGCGACGCTGCCACCCTGCCGACTGATTTCCTTGAGTGTGGCTGACAGTCCCTTGCCTGAAATCTTCACATCTCGGATTGTCCAGTCAGGTCGACCGGCATACGAAATACGGACTCGGCGTGTCGCACCTGCAAGAAAATCAACGACTCCGAAGTCGACCTTGCCAGGATCGAAGACAACGTCCGTCCGAATGTAGGCTGAGATCGGAATACGGACTTCGGCAAACTGCGGCGCATCAAAATAGATCGACAACGATGTATCTCGCTGTTTGCTGAACGCGAGTGTATTCATCTGCACTTCGACCGTTGTTTTCTCTCCGGGGGCCAAAAGAGTCTTCTCAGGCATCTTTGCCTGGGCGCATTTGCAGGCCGTACTGACACTGGATAGATGAACCGGGCTGGTCAGTTTATTTTCAATCACAACAATCTTGACCGCCTCGGATCCCGTTGCAATCACGCCAAAGTCCATCTTGCGGGTATCAACCAGAGCGTCCGCCCAAGTGCTCTGAGCCATCACGCGCGGCGATCCGGTGGCCAGCATTGCGACAACAACAGCCCAGCGGTACATCTGCCCCAACATGTTCACACCTGTGAAGTTGACGAGTCATCATTCGAAAGTGCCAGAGACTTCCATCCCCTGTCCTTTGTCGTCTTGTTGGAAACTCCCCAGTTTCCAACCACGGGGACACGGTAACAGGCTGCTCGATTCGCGAAAGGCACCCTGCAGAATTCTCACGACTGTGGATTGATAAATCAACGCCGATCAAAATTCCCCGCAAGACTGCACCGCCCGATGTCTGCCCAGACTGCGCAATCTCACAGCCGCTGTTTCGACGCAGATCGTGCCGAGACGTTAGGGCGTTCGGCAAAAACGGTCAAGACAGCATTTTGGACGTTCAATGTGCGGATTCGGCAATTTTTCGGGGGGCGCAATTGGGTTTATTGCTGTGACCTTCCGTTCAATTTCGATTCGAGGACGGTTGGGGAGCCATTTTCCGAAAGCCTGATCGAGGTGATGCGGCCGGTTGTCTCCCCGCGGAGACAGGTTGTTGCGCGACTTCGACTCAGATTTCAGCCACTGAAAATGATTGTGCGGGCGTCGGTCAACGGCCGGGATACGAACTTCACCTGTGAGATGCCTGATCCGTTCTCCAAAATACCGGAGGCCCGACCAGGGATCCGGTTGTCACAGGTCCCCCTCAGAGGCGGTCGTGAATTCTCTCTTGTGGACAATCAACTGTGCGATCGCGAAGTACACGGTTGTCAATCCGAAGAGCCACACGACATGCAGCCACGCCGGATCGCTGCCAATGACTGAATTGAGCCGCGGGAATTCTTGAGTCGGTTCATTGAGTTCAAGCCATCTCAGCATGAGCGATCGAAGGCGATACTGAACGGTCAATCGGTTGACCATGGCCGGCATGCTGCCAAGCACAACCTCGACAATGGCCATATACATGATGCTGAAGACCATTGCGCGTTTAGGAAAGATGGCCCCGACGAGCAGAAAGGCTCCGGAATATGCCAGACACGATAACCCGCTGAGGAGGGCCATGGGCCACCACACGGCGAACCTCGAAGACACAGAGACAAATGCGATGGCTCCCGTGAGCGCGATCATGGCGGAGGAATAGCCCCAGGTGAACGCGACAAGAAACTTGCCGAGCAGCAGCCACACGATCCCGTTGGGTCGCGTCGCAAGGTACACCCAGCTTCTCTGTTCCAGTTCCGAAGCAACGGCAGGCCCTGCAGTCAGCAGAACCCCAAGTGCCGACGAAAGACATGGGATCATCACATAAAGAAATACGCTCCAGAGGCCGTCACGAATCGCTCGACGCTGTTCTTCATCAGGACCTTGTGAATCTGATTGGTCACTTCCCATCGCGGAAGATTGCCTGTTGGTCCGTAGCGTTTCCGATGTTTGTATCTCTGCCGCTGAGGCCAGAGGCTGATTGGAGTCAAGCTCCACGTCGGCACGAAAACGAATCAACATCGATACGGCAATGGGGAACAGGCACATCAGCAACCACCAGACGATGCGTCCTGGTGTGAGGGAGCGTCGCCATTCGTGCAAAAAGACTGCCGCCAGTGAGTTCACAATTCACCTCGATGGATCTTCATGAGAGAATTGAAGAGAGACTGCAGGGAATCGTCGGCACTTCGGATTTCGTAAATCCTGAGATCGGACTGCTGCACCCATCCGGCGATCTTTTGTGAAAGCTGCAGCGCATTGCGAGTGGTCAGCGTCAAAACGTCCGATAAGGCATCGCGAGACATGCCTGCCGAGACAGCAAGATTCGCTTCCATCACCATCGCTGCGAGTTGAGAACCATTGCTGCATCGGATAACGATTTCCATGGGAACCTTGAACAGCAATTCCTGGACTTCCTGAGCCGTCCCGGATGCGAGCAATCGACCACCTGAAATCAGGAGAAACGACTTTGTGAGCGCTTCCACCTCATGCAGCACGTGAGTGGCGATGATGATGCTGCGGCCCCGCTGAATCCATGTGCGGAGAATATCGGTCATCTGCGAGCGTCCGATCGGATCAAGGCCGCTCAGTGGCTCGTCCAGAATCAGCAGCTCCGGATCGTGCGCGATCGCCTGAGCCAGTTTCGTACGCTGTCTCATCCCTCGCGAGTAACTGGAGATCGGTCGATTCATGCCTTCGGCCATGCCGACCTCTTCGAGTCGTGCCTGAGCCATTCCTCGGGCTTCCGAGGCTTTGCGTCCCTGCATCCGAAGGAGGTAGGTGACCCAGTCGAGTCCGGAGACGGTGGAATACATTCCCTCGAATCCCGGACAAAAACCGAGACGACGGTACAAATTCGCATTGTTTCTTGGATTCATTCCCAGAACTCTGACTTCGCCCCGCGTCGGAACGAGCTGTCCGGTCAGCAGGTTCAGCAGAGTGCTCTTTCCAGCACCGTTGGGGCCAAGCAGCCCATAGGCTCCAGGTGGCAACTCCAGCGTGATGTCATTGACTCCTAGCACTCGGCCGTAAAGCTTTGTGACTCCGCTGAATTGAATCATGGGGTGAGACATGAATGGGGCTTCGGGATCCGGGGATATTGGCTCAGGAGATCGACTAAATTTCCATCGGGGCTGAGACGCGGCGGTAGACGACGGTGAGTGAAATCGCGGTCATAAAAGTCAGCAGAATCAGTCGCTCCTGGATTCCTGTGATACCGAGCCGTGGATCGAGCATCCATCCTGCGACGTCACTGAAAAGATGGTACAGCGATAGGCATTGAATCATCGACGTCGCACCAGGGACCGAGAATTCAGACACAGACTGGTAGGCTATGAATCCAAAGATCCATACCGACATCCAGCCAAATGACGCAAATCGCGACTCAGATGTCAGCGACGACATCATCAACGCCAGACTGGTTGATGGGATCGAGATTGCGAGTGAAACCACGAGAATCCGGAGCGGAAAATCCCACGTCGACTTCAGCACTGACAGGTCCGGCGACAACAGAACACCAAAAGTAAACAGGAGCACTGCAGGAAGAAAAGTAATCAGTGTCAGGAAGAACATCAGCGTGGCGCCCTTCCCGAGGATGTACTGAATCTTGCTGAGCGGTCTCGAAAAATAGATCAGAAAAGCCCTCGATCGGAAGTCTTGCGAGATCAATGGCGGGGCGATCACCCCCAGCACAGGAATCAGAATGAAGGGCTGCGATCGACGAAACAATCCGAGCAGGAGCATCGACCAGATCAGATGACGACGCTCGTCCGAAGTTCCCTCGGTGCTGAAGATCCGACGAATCTCGGGAATGAGCGTTCCGACATCCGGCCGCGCGGCAAGAAATCGTTCCGCCAGAAAGACCAACGCTCGGGAGTCATGTTGTTCCCGATTCTGTTCCATCTGCTCGAAGATAAACACAAACAATCCAAAGAACAGACTTGGCACCCATGCAAAGAACATCATACGTCGCAGCCAGGGACTCTGCCACGCGCGACGAATGCCGATCTCGGCAATGACCAGCCAGCGACTGCCAGCCGATTTTGTTTCACCGGTCCACGTCCGGTACCCAAGATTATGAATCGGCACGGCCCACTCCTCGCACGGCGTCCAGGAAGATTTGCTCCATTGAATTGCGAGATGGCACGAGGCTTCGAATCGTGCAGTTGGTCTCGCAGGCGGATGACCACAGGTCCAGACTCAGATCTTCGGCCGTGCCCCGGACCAGAAGTTGCTGTGAATCCAGCCGACGCACGCTGCGACCTCGTCGCTCAAGTGCTCCCTGCATCTGTTCAGAACTGCCCGACACATCCACAGTAATGGATGCATCAGGCATTCGGGCGAGAGTTTCGAGTGTGTCACTGACACGCACCGTTCCGGATGCCAGAATGATGACGTGATCACACACACTCTGAACGTCCGGAAGGATATGTGTGCAGAGCAGGACGGACTTGTGGAATTCGCGTGCCAGAATTCGGATCCGGTTCAGCATCGCCACCCGTTCCTCCGGATCAAGGCCCGACGTCGGTTCGTCCAGAATGAGGAATTTCGGGTCGTGAACGACCGCCATCGCAAATCGAAGCTTCTGCCGCATGCCGGTCGAGTAAGTCTCTACGGGGCGATATCGTTCCTGTCCGGCTCCGCAAAAGTCCAGAATCTCATGTCCACGACGAAGCGCCTCCTGAACCGGGAGTCCGGAAAGCTGCGCTGCAACCTGCACACATTCGATCCCCGACAATCCCTGAATGTAGCAGTCATCCTCGGGCATATAACCGATCTGCATTCGCAGGCGATCGACCGATTTTCCAAGCGGAAAGCCAAGTACGTGTCCGGTTCCCTGATTGGCTCGCACCAGCCCCAGAAGAACCTTGATCAAGGTGCTCTTTCCCGCGCCGTTTGGTCCCAGCAGTCCGGTAATTCCGGGGTAGATGTCCAGATCCAGATTCATGAGCGCGCGGAAACGGCCGTAGTCTTTTGTCAGTCCTCGCAGCTCAATCAGAGCAGTCATGAATAATATGGACCTTGTTCTCGAAATGACGTCGTAACTCAACAATCGCAGCGCTTGAGAAAACGATTGATTCCGGATCTCAAGCCTCCGCCTCACAACGATTGATCGCGAAGCCGCTGGGTGCAGATTCGCGTCCGCTTCCCGAAGTGTTTGCGTCTGACGACAGACAGTCGCGCTCGCCAATCTCCGGACGGACAGCCGGAAAACCGGAGGGATATATCAAATCTCCTTCGAACTTACCGCTCATTCCATATCCGGTCTGACTCTGAATCTGGTTTTCTGGGCACATCGAACCGTCATTTGGGATTCGCCTCACGTGACGTCATATTGATATCGATTTGTTATCGATCTGATTGTGGTTTTCCGGTGAATTTCAGTGGCATCGGAATCTCGAATTTCTCCTAAGTCTTTTCTCAGATGTGTGTTGAGGCATTTTCTTTGCGTTCGAGAGCGACGTGGCACGCGTCTCGCATTTCACAAGTTGGAACAAACAACCTCGGATGGAACCGAGTTTCGCATAGTGGTGGAACGAAACGCCCTGAAGGTTCCCGGAAACTCTGCGTCGCCAGCACGGAGCAAATGTCTGGTTTCGAGTCACTCGCAGAGTTGACGAGGAATTCTTCAGGGCACCTGACACGGACCGACCCCGTCGGGAACTGCTTCCTTTCTGTATCCGAAGCGGTTCTGGGTCCGGTTCGCCCCCAACTCATTCTCAGTACGAGGAGAAACGGACGATGAAGAAGTTCATGATGATGATTG
>JBKDRW010000367.1:0-12040 GCA_046341255.1 Planctomycetota bacterium | reverse complement strand
GAATCGGACCGCTCAGTGACGTCAACACTGATGCCGGATCCCGACGTGCGACCCGGCTGATCGATCGCGGAAGAACGAGGCTCAGCGATGGATGCCACTGCTGGCTCGAATTCTGATCGACGAACGTCACTCAGAGTCTCGCGTCGAGCACGAGGCAGGCTCGAAATCTCGACAGCCTTCTGGCGAGCCTGCGATCCTGCCGGCGTGGCGGATGACTGATGAGCCGCCTCCGAACTTGCCGACTCGCTGGTCGTGGAGGGCTCATTGTTGCTCTTCGGATGACCAGACCCGGAGTCATCTACCGCTTCGATGGCGTCGATTTCGTCCTGCTCAAGAATTGACTCGATTTCCTCACTGAATGTTCCGACCGAAAACAATTCATCCCAGTTACGTTCGTCAAAAACAGTCTGATATGCCGTTCGATGGACTTCGTAAGTGAATCGCTGAGTCCAGTCATCAGGCGCGTTGGCTGGACTCTGCCCGCGCCACGGAGTTGTATTCATCGCGAAACTGCTTTCGCCGGGTTCGACCGGACGAACATCAAACGCGATGCCAGGTTCGAAGAGGCCGCTGCCGTTCAGGCGGGATTTTCCACGACGAATCTTTTTCGGATCAGCAAGATCACCCGGCTGCACCTGAACCCGGTCCAGCACGACCGTCTGCTTCGTATGCGGGTGATCGCCACCATAAGACACGTTGACCTCTCGAACATATCGCGGTCGATCCTCGTTGATCTCGAAAACCAGATCGACGATCCCGTCCTGCTCGGTGAAATGTGGCACCGGATTGACTGAGGCGAAATAGTGTCCCATATCTCCGTAGTAACCCAGCATCCGTGTCACATCCTTGGACAGCGGATACGAGTTAAACATATCACCCGGCTGCAGTTTTGAATCACCCTTCAGCCGATTGGTCGCAATGATGCTGTTGCCTTCAAATCGAATCTCCCGAACGGCATAACGACGGCCCTCGGTGACTCGATAATGAAGATTGACATCCGCGTGATCCTCGGACAACCTCGGCTGAGCTGACCCTTCAACATCAACGAAGCCGACACCACGATAATACTGCTTGATGGCTTCAACATCCGCCGGAATCGTGTCGGGATTGTAAAGGCCCCCAAACACAAGGAACTTCTGTTTCGAAAGAAGGTTCTTTCGAAGATCCCCGTCAGACCAGAAGACATTTCCAGAGAACGTTCGTTCGGCAACCTGCACGCGAGGCCCTTCGGTCACCCTGATGACCACTTCACGTTCGCCCGGCTGGTTCCCCTTGATCAACTCTGCTTTGACAAAGTAGTAACCCTTGTCTCGATATTCCTGTTCGATGCGATCCACCGCTTCTCGATTCGCCAGAGGATCGTACGGGCTACCCTCTTTGAGCCCCGTCCATGCTTTCAGGTGCTTGTCCTTGACCCTCATATTGAACATCTTCGATGGTTTCACCGGTACACGCACGATGACAAACTCAACGCGTTTGACAATCGGACGCTCATGCACAGTAAAAACCAGAACCAGACCCTCAGGAGTCTGATCAATGCGTTCCTTGACTTCGAAGAACCAGCGAGTGCTCATCAGCGACCGCTTGTCCTCGCGGATCATACGCTCGGAAACGGGCCGCTCGGGCTGACACTGAATTTTCTGAAGGATGTACGACTCGGGAATCGTTTCATTGCCTTCGATCCGAATGTCGTGGACAACAACTTCACCTTCACGAACTCCCGCGCGTTCTTCCTCCTGAAATGCCTGCGAGACGACTGACAACGGCGGCGCAATGGTGGCCAGCAGCCCTGTCAAAAGGAGGCACAAACATGGCCACTCTCGGAAGAGTCGTCGGATTCGCGTCGTCGAAGTTGGCGAATTCGGCATGTTCTGGCTCGAATGGAACTGACCCTCCGTAAAAGGTCAGCGTAGTCAGGGAGAGTTTGAAAGGGGACGAGATTTCGCGAAACGAAACCGTCGTTGAGGAGACGTGAGACAGGTTGTGAACTGGAAAGGCAGCGTAGCATGGCACAATCAGCGATTTTTCCTCAAGATCAGTTTTCACCCGGAAAAGACCATGCAGGGACTGCGGTTCTCAAAGCTTTTCCAACGCAGGCAAAAGCATGGGAACAGGACTCGGAGGACCGAATTTTGCGACACGGATGATTCCAGTACGAGGTCCCCAGCCATTGTTGTCGATGGCGGAGTCCTCTCCGAATGCATGCCGGCATGATCTGGCATGATCTGATCGGAAGCCTCGCCGACTGACTCGAAGCCGAATCGCGGGTCTGCGGGGAAGCGCCGACTGCAGTCTGAATCAGCCGGACAGTCGTCGACACAGCCGGAGACGCCAGCCTCTCATTGAGGGTGGGGCAGAATCGGACAACCTGCCGGCACCGTCGATCCTGATGCCGGAGAACACGATCGAGTCCCCGCCGACATCTCAGCCTTGGGAACCGCGATGTCAACTCCGCGGGAAAGCAAAAGTGCAGTTCGACTTTCCTCAGATGCGGTCATAAAATTGCGGTACACTTGCTGAAAGCGATGCCAATGGCTCGTCTGGACCGGTTCGCCGTGTCGTCGGTGGCCCCACCGTTTGATCATCGTGGAGCCGGATTGCCTTAAACCACTCAATGGGAACGATTCGATGAAAAAGATTCTGCTGTCCGCCGCAGTCTGTCTCAGTTACGCGGCGTCTGCCGTCGCGGAAGACTGGGGAACGATTACTGGTCAGGTCATCGTCAAGGGAGACATCCCGGCTCCTGAACTGCTGCACAAAAAAGCTGCGGATATCAAGGACAAAGAAATCTGCGCGGCGGAAGACACCTATAAGGACGATCTCGTCATTGATAAGGACAGCAAGGGACTGGCCAACGTCTTCGTTTATCTTTCCAAGAAGCCAAAGAGCATTCATCCGGACCTCGAAAAGCCGGCCGCTGCTGTCGCCGTTTTCGACCAGAAGGGTTGCGTCTTCAGACCACATGCGATGGTGGTTCTCGGCGGTCAGACGATCGAGGTTGTTTCCAGTGATGGCATTGCCCACAACACTCACACGTATCCTCTGAAGAATCGCCCAGTCAATGTTCTGATCTCACCGAACACACCGGTCGGTAAGGGTGAGGCGATCAAGGACTACAAAACGGCCGAGCGTCTTCCCATCAAGGTCACCTGCGACTTTCACCCATGGATGCAGGCTTACTGGCTTGTCGTGGATCATCCCTATGCTGCGGTGACAGACAAAGAAGGCAAGTTCACCATTCCGAATCTGCCGGTTGGTGAACACGAGTTTGCCGTATGGCACGAGAGGAAGGGGTATCTGGAACGGAAGTACGTGGTCAAGGTTGCGAAGGGCGACAACGCCCTGAAGGCTGTCGAAGTGAAAATTGAGGATCTGGCAAAGAAGTGATGCACATGATTCCGTAAACCGACTGCGCGGCTCGGCGGAACTTTCCGTCGAGCTTTTTTTTTCCCGTGCGACGTCTTCCGGCCGGTACCAATCTCGTCGATGTCGCCCTGCGGACACACGAGAAGGACAACCGTCAATTTCGTTCGATTTTTCCACCATCCTGAGCCGGAACGTGCGTCTGCAGCGAGACGAGCCCACTTTCCGACCTTTAATGTTTCCGGGGAAGATCGATGAAATGCCCGAGTGAGCCGAGGATTCTGACGTGACGGTACTCGGAAATCTTTCCGGGAAAGGGAGTTCCGGTGTCGGTGAGTTTACTTTTGACAGGGGCGTGATACCGTTCTGCGCCGAACCGCGATAGATCTTGCCCATCACGTCTGTGTGTCCGGAACTGTGATGAGGACCGTCTCTTTATTCTCAGGAATTCGTGCCCATGGCCTCCGCCAGTCTGACTCTTGATGGAAAAAGCTATGAATTGCCGGTGATCCGCGGGACCGAGCATGAGACCGCAGTTGACATCACCAAACTTCTTGGACAATCCGGTGCCATCACGATGGATCCGGGATTCAACAGTACCGGAGCCTGTAAGAGCGCGATCACGTTCATTGATGGCGACAAGGGAATTCTGAGATACCGCGGATACCCTATCGAACAACTTGCTGAAAAGTCGGACTTTGTCGAAACGTCTTACCTGTTGTTGTATGGTGAACTCCCGACCGCCGATCAACTCAAGGCGTTCCGTGCCCAGTTGACATATCACAGCATGATCCACGAAGACATGAAGAAGTTCTTCGAAGGATTTCCGCCCAACGCCCATCCCATGGCAATCCTTTCGGCGATGGTGGCTTCCCTGTCCACTTATTATCCCGGCACCGAAGACGACATGTCGGACGTGAACATTGTGCGTCTGATTGCCAAAGTCCGGACGATTGCCGCTTACGCTTACAAGAAGTCAATCGGGCAACCGACGATCTATCCTCGGAATGAACTGTCTTACTGTGCGAACTTCCTCAACATGATGTTCGCCGTGCCCGCCGAGGAATATCAAATCAATCCGGTCCTCGTCAAAGCATTGAACATGCTGCTGATCCTGCATGCTGATCATGAACAGAACTGCAGTACTTCAACCGTGCGGATCGTGGCCAGCAGCCGAGCTAACATCTTTGCCTCGATCTCGGCCGGTATTTGTGCCTTGTGGGGCCCATTGCACGGCGGTGCCAATCAGGCCGTTCTGGAAATGCTCCAGATGATTCATGAAGACGGCGATGACTACAAGAAGTATGTCATGAAGGCAAAGGACAAGGACAGCGGCTTCCGCCTCATGGGCTTTGGACACCGTGTCTACAAGAATTTCGACCCTCGAGCGACCATTCTTCGCAAGATGGCCGGACAGGTTCTTGAGGAACTTGGAATCAATGATCCACTGCTCGAGATCGCTCGAAACCTTGAAAAGGTTGCACTCGAAGATGACTACTTCGTGAGTCGAAAGCTCTATCCAAACGTCGACTTCTACAGCGGCATTCTTTATCGCGCGATGGGTATTCCGACCAACATGTTCACGGTGATGTTTGCTATCGGTCGCCTGCCGGGCTGGCTGGCTCACTGGCGTGAACAACGCGACGACGACATGACCAAGATTTATCGACCTCGACAAGTTTATACCGGTGCCACAACGAGAGACTACGTGGCGGTTGACCAGCGAAAGTAACGACATTGCTGTCATCATGAGGCGGGTTGAACGCTGCAGACTGACTTCGCTTTGTCGGGCGGTGGTGACGCCTGGCCCATGACAACACAGTGTTCATGCAACACGAGGATTTCTTAACATGGCATTGAAAGTTGGAGTCAATGGCGCAGGCGGTCGTATGGGGCAGCGGGTCGTCGCCCTGACGATGCAGGACGCGGAACTACAGCTCGCCGCTGCTCTGGAATGGTCAGGAAGTCCAACGATCGGAAAGGATGCGGGAGAACTTGCAGGAGCCGGTCGATCGGGCGTACTGATCTGCGCTGAACTCGGACCTCCGGTCGACGTGATCATCGATTTTTCAACACCGGCTGGTCTGGAATCCGTTCTGACCATCTGTGAGTCTCGTCGCATTCCTCTTGTCGTCGCGACAACAGGAATCGAAAAACATGTTCGGGACGCCGTTGCTGCTGCTGCGCAGTCAACCCCGATCGTCATGGCGCCCAGTATGAGTATGGCAGTCAATGTCATGATGAAGCTGGTCTCCGAGGCAGCTCGAGTACTCCGCAACAATCCGGACGGCGTGGACGTGGAAATCATCGAGCGACACCATCGCTTCAAGGAAGACGCTCCCAGTGGCACGGCTCTGAAGTTTGGTCAGATTGTTGCCGAGCAGATGGGCCAGGAAAATCACATCCATGGTCGTGAGGGCCGGATCGGAAAGCGCCCGCTGAGTGAAATCGGTTACCATGCAGTGCGAACGGGTGATAATGTCGGAGAACACACAATCGTCTTCGGCATGATGGGAGAAACGATTGACCTGACCGTGCGAGGCCATACCCGCGACAGCTACGCCTATGGTGCTCTGGCGGCGGCCAAGTTTATCGTCCAGAAACCCGCCGGCCTCTATTCGATGGCAGATGTGCTCGGATTGTGATGTCCGCAGGCCGAAGCTGCGCAAGTTGCGATCCCAGCGCCGAGCCAGCACAGCATGAGCTTCGGCACAAAATCGCAGCTATTTCAGCCGATGTGATTGTCAGCGGGCATGCGATGTCTCACACTGAAGAAATCCTGTCGTGCTGATTTCTGCTGCAGAAGTTGCCATCATGCTGTTCAATCGAAACTCCCGGCGATGGATCTTCGTCATCGTCGCCTCCTGTCTCGCTGGCATCTCAGGACTATCTTCATGCCCACTGGCAGCAGACGACACACGTGCTCCTGCCACAGACGCCGGGGCGGCCATCGCCGAGGAAACCGGGGAGGACCATGAGGCGATCGTGGAGGCTGCGATCAGGTCGATCGAGGATCGACGCCATGCCACGTGGCAGATGGCTCAGAAGATCTGGGCTTACGCCGAACCCGGATATCAGGAATCGCAGTCGTCCGCACTGCTGGCCGATACAGCGGAGGCGGCCGGCCTGAAGGTGACTCGAGGCGTCGCTGAGATTCCAACTGCGTTCACGGCTGAGTTTGGTTCTGGCACGCCAGTCATCGGTATTCTGGGAGAATTTGATGCGCTTCCCGGACTGGCGCAGCAGGCCGTTCCAGAACCGCTCGCCACTGAAGGTGGCAACGGCTACGGACATGGCTGTGGTCACCATCTGTTCGGCAGCGCTTCGCTGTCAGCGACGATCGCAATTGCCGAGCAGATCAGGGCCGGAGCCATCAAGGGGACGATTCGATTCTATGGCTGTCCGGCGGAGGAAGGTGGCAGTGCCAAAGTCTTCAGGGTTCAGGCCGGGCTGTTTCAGGATTGTGATGCCGTCCTGCATTGGCATCCGTCATCGAAAACTTCGGCTGGCGATCGCTCAAGTCTGGCGAGAGTTGCTGTGAAATTTCAGTTCAGAGGTCGGACAGCGCATGCTGCCGGTTCGCCGGAACAGGGACGATCTGCACTGGATGCCGTGGAACTGACGACTCATGCTGCAGAACTCATGAGGGAACATACTCCGGAAGAAACTCGCATCCATCACGTCATTACGGCCGGGGGTGACGCCCCGAATGTCGTTCCCGCTTTTTCAGAAGTCTACTTCTATATTCGCCATCCTCAGGCAAAGTATCTGAAACCTCTGTACTCCCGACTCGAGCTGTGCGCGAAGGCAGGCGCTCTGGCGACTGAGACGGAACTCGTCATTCGATATGAGGGAGGGATCCGTGAAATCATGCCGAATCAGACGTTGTCCAGAATGGCTCGTAAACGCTTGATGCAGCTCAATGATCTTCAGTATTCCGAGGAAGATCAGCAGTTTGCCGCGCGCATGGCTCAGCACCTGTCGGAACCAGCCGGGCTCGAATCATTGGCGAAGGTGGAGGACGTTGATGGAACGATCGGCAAAGGCTCAACGGATGTCGGAGACATCAGCTGGGTCGTGCCAACGACGGGCTTCACCACCGCATGCTGGGTGCCGGGCACACCGGCACATTCGTGGCAGGCTGTCGCCGCCGGCGGAACAACCATCGGTGAAAAAGGCATGCACCTCGCCGCTCGCACACTGACCGCCACAGCCCTCGACATGATGGCCACCCCGCAGTTACTGAAGGAGGCCGCTGAGGAACTCAAAAATCGCCGCGGCAAAAATCCGTATGAACCTCTCATGCAGCCAGGCCAGAAGCCTCCCCTCGACTACCGCAACGCGCCCAGCAAGGAATAAGCAGTCGGCAGCGATCCACGGGGTTGCTGCGAATCTAAGGCTGTTTCAGGGCTCATCGATGGAACAGCAGACTGACTCATCAGGCAAGGACCTTACGCACATTCAGACCAGCATCCCTGGCCCGTCTGCAGATGCCGTGTTGCAAACATCGAGATTGATCCCGGCGCAGAGCCTGTCCATCCGTTTGCAGAGGATCCTGTTTGCTGCGAACATTCAGACTTCAGCAGGGCATTCCGTCCGGAATCCCCCGTTACTGAGCCGAAACTGGGGTCATGAACCGCTGTCACAGCCAGTGCAAGGACGATCGTACCAGGATTCCACAACGTTTCGACGATGATTCAATCGGGTATTGAGACACATGAAGAAGCAGATACTCTTATTCCTTGCAACCCTGCTCAGTATTCCGCATGGATTCGTGGACGCGGCAGAACTGAAACTGGCCGCCGTCTTTTCAGATCATCTGGTTCTGCAGCGGGACAAATCAGTACCCGTCTGGGGCTGGGCCGAACGAGGTGAAACGATCACTGTCGAATTTGGCGAACAGACTCAACAGGCGATTGCAGATGAAAGTGGTCGATGGCAGGCCAGGCTCGAACCTATGGAAGCCAGTGCTGAGGCGAGAACCCTGACGGTTCGCTCAGAGAAAACCGATCGCAAAGTCGAAGTCGCAGACGTGCTTGTCGGAGAAGTCTGGCTGGGTTCAGGCCAGTCGAACATGGCGATGACAGTGAATCGCGCGAAAGATTTTGAGTCAGAGAAAGCAGCCGCACATTTTCCGTTGATTCGGATGTTTCGCGAAGATTCGAAGGCGGCAGCCACAGCGCAGACGGACAGCAGTGGTCAGTGGATGGTGTGCTCTCCGGAGACAGTCTCCGGATTTTCGGCGACTCTGTATTTCTTTGGCCGTGAGTTACATCGCGAGCTCAATGTGCCTGTGGGACTGATCAATTCTTCGGTCGGTGGAACACCCATTGAATCATGGGTGGCAGAGGAGGCTCAGGCGACGGTCCCTGAACTCAGAAATCAACTCGAAGCTCAGGCGAAGGCAGCGGCAAGTGTGAATGAAGCCACATTGAAAGCCGACTATGAAAAGCAACTGGCACGCTGGAATATTCAGGTGGAAAAAGCCAGAAAAGAAAACAGAAAGACTCCGCGCCGACCTGCCAACCCGCTGGAGGCCATGCGGAGAAAAGGAGGCTCCGGTGGATTGTTCAATGGCAAAATTGCGCCGCTGATTCCGTACTCGATTCGAGGAGTCGTCTGGTATCAGGGCGAAGCGAATGCACAACCGGGTCAAGCGACATTCTATCAGTACCAACTGCCCTTGCTCGTCAGGGATTGGCGAGCAAGATGGGGCGAAGAACTTCCATTCGCGTGGGTTCAGCTTCCCAACTTCAGCCGCGAAGGTCATGGTTGGCCGCTGGTGCGTGAGGCGATGCTGAAGACGCTCAGTGTTCCAAAGACCGGAATGGCAATCGCGATTGATATTGGTGAAGCAAAAGACATTCATCCGAAGAACAAGCAGGAAGTCGGTCGGCGACTTGCCCTTTGGGCTCTTGGTGACATCTACCACAGGGCCGTTGCTGCGATATCTGGCCCGTTGCCGGTCGAATATCAGCAGTTAGACAACTCCATCCGAGTCACATTTACTCATGCGGACGGAGGTCTTGTGGCTGACGGCGGCGAACTGAAAGGCTTTGTCGTTGCCGGCGAGGACCAGCAATGGAAACCTGCTCAGGCCCGCATTCTCGGAACCGCTGTGGTCGTCTCCAGCCCGGAAGTCGCCAGACCCGTCGCCGTCCGATACGCCTGGTCAGCCGATCCCGACTGCAACCTTTTCAATACCGCGGGACTCCCCGCATCGCCGTTTCGGACTGACAATTGGCCAGTCGAGGACAGGATCCGGAAATAATGTTGTCTGCCAGTTTCGAAGGGAAACCCCATATGAAGCACATCTGGGCGTTCGTTGTACCCGGGCTGATGTTTTTTTGCAGCTCGGCACGGGCGGGTGAAGTTGCCGGAGTCACCGTCACACCGCATGTGATTGCGGAATCGATGAAGTATCGCCGCCCCCGAGATCCGGATCTCGGCGCGAAGGTCCAGTTGTTTGTCAAAGGCTCAGCAATGCCTTAAACCTTTAACGGGAAAACGCCCGAGGACCTGCTGAAGTCGGGGGAATGGGCATGGCACGATCTGATGACTGCCGTGCAGGGGCCGCACGATTCACTCACCGTATGGACCTGGAATGGGAAAGCAACATCATGGGGCGTCGGAAGTACCGTGAACGTGGAAGGTCTGGAATTGGCATCCACCCGCATTTCAGTTGCGGAACCGTCGAGATGGATCTCCAGCATCACGTTTCTGCCTTCTGCTGAAGCAGACAGCCCCTCGAAAAGCGAAAGCATGCAGCCTCGTGACATGGTGATCCATGTCGTCAATGCGACCGATGAACCATTGCAACTTTCGGCCCTCCGACTCTGGCTGCCGAGAAACGGCGCCACATGGCAGACGCTTTTTGCATCTGAGTCTCAGGCGCTGGATGTGAAGATTCCACCACGGGATCGAGGCCTTGTGCAAGTCTCCTTCAGTCAGGCGTTACCTCTCACATACGCGGCGATCGAACTCACGACCGATGCGGGTTCACTCTGGGAACATCTTCGTATCAAGACAGAGCATTTTGATATCAGCGGCGGATGGATTGGTGATCATCTGAAGGAAGAGCCTTACCTGAAGCTTCTGACTCGGCTGCACGTGAACTGTGGCCAGATCCAGAACGTTTCAGGTTACACCGACAATCCCGAGTTGTATGCTCGGTATCCCATGAAACTTTTCAATCGTCTGTCGCCGCTTGAAGAATGGGATACCGATGCCTGGCTGCCGAAGATTCATGCTGTCGAGTTCCTTGGAGAACCGCAATATGGCGGTGGTCGCCCTGTACCACCTCAGGAGGTCTTTGATCAGTTTCTTCCTTATCGCACCAGTCGGCTGGCAACGAGTGTCACTCATTCCGAGGAACGCATCTGGCGATATTATGCCGGCCTGTCTGACTACCCCCATTACGATGCCTACCGCGTTGTCGCGCCGGCAGCAGATTCATGGCGCGCCTATGACCGCTGGGATGGCCAACAGATTTCCTGGGGTGCTCCGCTGGAGACGATCGGGGACATGTGCCGCTCATTGAGGGACCTGAATCGACCGATGCCCGTCGCATACTGGTCGCAGGGTCCCCATCACGGCTGGGGCGGTGGATTCCTGTTGAACTCTCGCAAACGCCGTTCGCCAACGCCGGATGAACTTCGGGCTCAGGCCATGCATGCCCTGTCAACTCGCATCACATCTCTGTACTGGTTTAATCTCAGCCTGAAATCGCTGCTCCGATTTCCGGACACATGGGATTCCATTATGAAGATTGGTCGTGAGATCCAGATGCTCGAACCATATTACGTAGCCGGCGATGCCTTTGAATTTGAGCGAACTCGAAATGCTGACGGTCGCCTCGACTGGGATTGTGCTTCCGTCATCTGCGCAGACTGCGCGATCCTGTTCGCCAATGATCTGGACTACCGTCCGGACGAAACGGACAGCACGTTTCATTTCGGAGATCCTCGAAGCTTTGATCACCTGTATCGCCTGCCGCACTGGCTTCAGAATCCGACGGATGTATTTCGAGTCGACGCTGAGGGCATTCATGATGTGAACTGGACGACCGAGAACACCGGTGTGCGTCTCCGTCAGACACTTAATCGAGACGGGATCTTTGTCGCCACAAAAAACAGTGCACTGCGAGCCACCATCGAAGCGAGACGACAGGCTGCGATGAAGATTGAAGAAGAACATTCGGTGAGCATAGAAACTCTTCGGGAATGATCCGGTGGTACGAAACGTCGCTGACTCCTGATGGATTCTGCAGGCACCAGAGGCCACGTTTCCTTCTGGAAATGACCCTGATTTCGTCATGCCGACTCGATCCGATTCAGGAGACCGCAGAAAATGGCTTCACAACACCAATCTCGACACATCACCGGCAGGAACCGGAATGTCTGCAGGATCATCGTTTGGACATTGGCCGTCGTACTCCTGTTCTCCTCGGAAGTCAGACCTGTTTATGGTCAGCTCGATCGACGTCTGAATGTTGTCTTGATTATGGCGGATGATCTGGGTTGGACGGATCTGGCCTGTTATGGCAGTGACCTGTACGAAACTCCGCACCTTGACCAGTTGTCTCGGGAAGGAATGCGATTCACTCAGGCATACTCCGCATGCACCGTCTGCTCGCCGACTCGCGCCGCACTGATGACAGGTAAGTATCCTGCACGTC
>JBKDRW010000366.1:0-13780 GCA_046341255.1 Planctomycetota bacterium | reverse complement strand
GATTATGGGAATTCAATGAGGGCTGCTGTCACTGGCGGAGGCGACCCGTGGAATACGCAGTGGCTTTCCAACATCGAGGCGATCCGGACTGCTCATTCGATCACGATTGGCTTCGTAGATTTCACGGTAGCGTGATTGACTTCCGAGAAACCTCTGGGAGATTCCGGAGAGCGTATCGCCATATTTCACAACGTACTCTTCGAAGTCCGCAGGGGGCTGAAACGGATCTGCTTTTGGTTCGGTTTCCCTGGAAACCTCGGCAGAAGGAATGGCTGCGATCGGGGTCACAGGTTCGCCGTTCGCTTTTGATTCAATCGGATTCGCATCGGACGGTGGTCCGTTCTTCGGTTGATTCTGAACCGTTGGGATCGGAACGATTTCGTCATCAGGTGAGACGGGCACTACGGTTTCGAGGGCAGTCACAGGTTCGATAACGGTCAGCGTCTGTGCTGTGGATGGCATTCGCGAATTCTTCCGATCACTCATGGAATCGAGTGCGTCTCGGAGAGATCCTGGTTTTCGTGTCTGATCCTGCACCGATACTGATTCGCTCTCCGTCTCATCGAGGTAGACCGCCACATCACGTTCGCGAAGGCGTTCGTTCAGTTCGTGCTCTCGACGAACGGTCGGAAGGTCGGAATTCAGCAGGGGCTCATTACGAAAGAACAGCGCAGCAACGATTCCGATCAGCAGGATGCCCATGGCAAACCCGATTTTGCGGTCCGTGTGCATAGAAGTTTCGCGGTTGGCTGAGGAGTCCGAAGTGATGCCAGTCCGCTCAGGTCAGGCAATCGTCTTCGAGGCGTCGGCAAAAACTGCCGGTGACCGTCCACGTTCGGTTTCGAAACAGATCGGGCGGCACTTGAGGCGGATTGAGACGTTCGGACCGGATTTCTCTGGCGACCAGGCAGTGGAAGTGATTGTGAGGAATCTGACGGGTGATGGCTGGGACGCCTGAGCAGGGATGGACTGTGGGGAGATGGGACTGACAGTTTGCATTTGTGGATTCAGGCTGGATAATCACCAGTTGAGTATCGTCGGGACAGACATTTCTTTGCCCGGATCGCAGTCATTTTTATCAGATCAGAGTCCTCACAGGTTTTGTGATATGTCGGAAAATTTGCCGCAGGACAAGCCCCGCCGGACCCGTCGACAAAAGGTGTTTGCGGTTCTGCCGACGTTGCTCACACTGTGCAATGCGGCCTGTGGTTTTGGCGCGATTACGATTGCTGCAAGAGTTGGTCCGGAACATGTCGGGACCGGCGATCTGATTCTCGCATCGAAGCTGATTTTTCTGGCGATGCTCTTCGATGTGCTGGATGGCAGCGCGGCGCGGCTGACAAATCAGACGTCAGACTTCGGTGCCCAACTGGACAGTTTGTGCGACGCGATCAGTTTTGGACTGGCTCCGGCGTTTATTCTGCTGCAACTCGTACATCCTGATCATCGGCAGTTTGATCTGCAACCCATGGTTGCTGCCGTGGCTTCGGAACAGTCCGGCGGAAGCGTGGTGAATCGATCCACGATCTACGAGCAGACGCCTGTGAACGGGGAGGCCGATGGTACTGGCTCCATCGCGAATCATCCGTCCGCTTTGCCGCTCGGTGAAGTGTCTTCTTCCGGGGCCTTGACACCATCGAATGTCTTCCCGCTGGGGCAGAACAGTCTCGCTGCGATCAGAGCGAAACTGGCCGTGTTCCATCCTCGGATCCTGTGGGCCATAACCGTTCTGTTCATGGTCTGTGCTATTCTTCGACTGGCTCGATTCAATGTGGAAACGGACGAAGAGGACTCGCACGAGTACTTCAGCGGGCTGCCTTCGCCGGCGGCTGCAGGTGTGGTCGCATCATTTCCGATCGGGCTGCGAGAGCTGAATGAGCAGTTGCCATCCAGTATTCTTGACTATCTGCTTCCAGCCCTCGCGTTGTTGCTTCCGATCATTACGCTGGCCGCAGCTGTGCTGATGGTGTCGCGGATTCGATATGCTCATGTCTTCAATCAGATGATTCGGGGTCGACGGAGTCGAACACAGATTCTGCAGATTGTCTTTGCCGGAGTTCTCGTGTTCGTTGTTAATGAACTCGCCCTACCCGTGCTGTTCTGCGCATTTGCCTTCTCGTCCCCGATTCGAGCGATCTGGCAGCGCTATCTGCGGCGGAAAAAGGTGGCTGTGGCGGCTCAGAATACTCCATCGGCCGCCTGAAACCGGATGGCTGTTCAGCCTCCGGGGCAGAGTTTCTTTGACGCAGAGCGGCCCTCGGCGGGCACCTTTGCTCTGACCGGGACTGCCGGGGTCTGTTTTTCTAAGATGTCGGATCGGCCTTTTGAAGGTGGGGGAACTTTGATTGTGTTCGTCTGCGTAACCCCTCTCAGGTCATTCAACTCCGTGGGAGCAGTGAGACGGGGAAGGACCACGTCCCGGGTGGAAGCGTGGTCCTGATATCCGGGCTACCAGTCGAGTCGATTCCAGTCTGCAAGGACAGCATCAAGCCCTCGAGTTACCACGCCTTCGACGACATCAGCGGGGTTCAGGTTGGTCAGAGATAACGGTTGGATCTGCATTGGCTCATCCGTGATTCGAATATGCGAGTGCTGGATCCGAACCTGTGCAGCATCGTCTGGTGGCAGTTCATGAACGGTCATGATCCGAGCAGTTCGACGCGAAGCATTGTCAGTCCATGGTCGTTGTTGTCGGTCCGAAGGCACCGGCAGGCTGACGAGTCTGAAGGAAACCTCGGGCTCGGGAATCGCCGCGAGTGCGAAGGAGTGGTCGTCATTCTCGGGGACCGGGACGGGGATTTCCGCGATCGTGATGTCGATCGGAAGGCTCCACGGGCTCAACTGCCCTGTGGTGCTGACCGCCTGAACCCAGATACGATAATTGCCCGCAGCCAGCGCGGCTGATGGGGTGTATGAGTTTGTCGTCAGATGATCGACTCGGATCGCACTGCTGCCGTTGCGAACCATGTACAATGAATAGGTGAAGACCCCTTCTACGGCATCCCAGCGAATTGTCGGCGTTGAGGAACCTTGCTCGCACCCGGGTGGTGTGATGGTTGTTCGCCCGCCGACGTAAAGTTGATATCCGACGCTCCAGAGCCCGACAACTGCGTTGTCCCCGACGGCCTGAACGTTCCAGCGATGGAGCCCGGGTCTGAGTGGAACGGTCGGTGTAAACTCTGGGTTTTTGAGACCTCCCTGGTCGATCACGAGTTGTCGAGTGGTGGTATCAAAGAGACGAAGCCGAGCTGCCCGCCCTCCCTGAACCCTCGACCAGCGAAATGGCGGGGGCGTATCAAAGGTCGATGGTGGTGGTGCAGTGCCTGTGGGTGCTACGGCGATGAAGAACTCACCCGGGCTGGACCATGCGGAAAACTGACCATCGACTGTGAATGCTCTCACCCAGACGCGATACAGCCCGAGTGGCAGGTCTGTTTTCAGCGTGTACGATGTGGTGGTGATTCCTGATTCCATCACAAGGCCGAAAGGTGCCTTAAATCTGCTGTCGATCTGAATCTGATAACTCGCGACATTCGGAACAGGTGCGGTCCACGAGATGGTGGGCCGGTATGAGTCCTGAAAGCGAGCGATCGGCTGAATCGTCGGCGGTGTTCGCACGTCAAACGTCCGAGGGAAACTCCACGGTGTGGAGACACCCGACAAAAGATTGGCGCGGACCCAAACGCGATGGCGTGCAATATCGAGCTGGATGGGTGATGTGTACGAAGTTCCTGAAACGACCGTGTTGATCAGTCTCACTGAGGGATTCTGAAGGCTGAGTACATAAATCTCGTAATTGACAGCACCCGGGACGGCGGTCCATGTGAAGGTCGGAAGCGAAGTTCTGGTATCAATGGCCGGCCCGGTGACGGTCGGCGGATCGGGTTCATTATCCAGTGTCGACACTGATATGACGGTGGGAACCAGAGAGTCGAAAGCATCCTGTGAATTCAATGGGTCGACAGCGATCGTAATCTGTGATGTCTGCGTCTTGTCGAACAGGAGGTCGTCGACGCCAGTGACTGTGATCGTCTGAAGCACGTTCCAGTTCTGGGGTGTGAAGGTGATGGTTGCGGGAGCAACGGTGGCTTCCGCCGTGTTGGACGCCTGGACGGTGAAGACAACGTTTGAAACAGGCGGCGCAATCAGTCGAACCTGAATCGTGTCTGTGGTCCCGTTTTCACTGACTGACGTGCTGCCGTTGCTCTGCACTGTGAATAGTCCTGCTGTTTCATTGTCCAGCGTTGTCACAGCAACCATGGAATCTGAGAGGAGGTCAAAGGCATCATTGGACTGAGACGGTCGCACGGAGATCACCAGATGGCTCAGAATGTTGCCGTCGACAAAATTATCATCGACCGAACTGAGCGATATCGTCTGTGGAATGTCCCAGTCGGATGTCGTGAATCGCAGCGATGACGGAGTTGCTGTAGCCTCGGTGAGATCGGTGACCGACACAGAAAACACGACGTCACTCAGCGGGCGATTGATCAGTCGCACGGTCACGGTGTCCGCTCCGTTGGCTTCGGTCAGCGTTGTTGTACCGCCGGATTCCGTCACCACCAGCCCGGCCACCTCGTTGTCCGTGTTGGTGATGGCTGTCGCCACATCCGGTGCGTTGATGAACAGAATGTCGGATGACAGGTCGACGACGGAGAAGACGACATTTCCAGAGCGGGTGCCATCCACGAAGACGTCGTCCTGCCCCAACAGTGTCACAATCTGAGCGACGTTCCAGTTGGCCGGAGTAAACGTCAGCATTGACGGGACTGGCGTGAATTCACTGATCATGGAGACGCTGACTGATACCACCACATCGGCCAGCGGAGCCTGCGACAATGCCACGGTGACGGTATCCATCAGTCCAGCTTCAGAAACGGAAGTCGAGCCTCCAGACTCTGTGACGATCAGGGTGGATGATTCGTCATCCAGAACATTCACGGCGGAGGAAGCAGACACGTAACCGGACGACTGGGCGGTGAGGCTGGCAAGTATGGTCCCGTCGACGAGCAGATCATCGACCGCAGTGATGCCAAACGTGGTCGAGGCCGCGTTTGCCGGGATCTGAACTGTCAGCGGAACCGTCAATTCCGTGGGATCACCGGAGATCAGCGTGACCACGACGGGGTTGCTGATATCGGTATTGCCACGAGTGATTGTGGCTGTTCGAACATTCAGACCGCCGTTTTCTGCGAATGTCGGGTTGTTGATCGACAGGAGAAGAAGTTCCTGATCCGTTACGGAAAGACTAGCGGGGATCGACAACGCGTTCAGCAGCGATCCGGTAATCTGAATCACCTGCGTTCCGTCCAGCAGCGTGTCATCAACCGCTGTAATCGGAAAGGTTGCTGATGTCTGGCCAGCCGGGATTACCACCGTCAGCGGAACGGTGGCTTCCGACGTGTCGCTGCTGCTGAGTTGAATGGTGGTATCCTTGACAGCATCGGGCAGACTTAAGCTGACTGTTCCAACGGATGTGCCACCGTTTTCGGAAATGGAGTTCGGATTGACCGTCACAATGACGGCCTGTTCGGGAAAGATCGTGACCTGATAATCTTCGACTTCACCATCAGGGGCACCGGCGCCATGATTGCCTGAGGCAGAATCGGTCGTGACGAGAATTCGGACCCAGCTGGTGACAGGAACACTGGTCATTGCTGCCGGAAGGGAGAACGTCAGATCATTGTTGCCCGCAGTGACGCTGGCGGCACTGATGACTTCGCCCCCAGCATCATCCCATTTCCCATTCAGATCCAGATCCACCAGCATGCTGAGGAATGCAGCCTCGGAAACATTGACTCGGACCTGAACCTGATGACCGCTCTGAAACGGCGTCAGGAACGTGACCCCATCTTCATCGTCCGTCAGATTGTTGGCGTCATCACCGGAGGCGTCCGCAGTCGGTACCGCGTCGGCTTCAAAGTCTCGACGAGTTCCCAGCGTGACGCCGGTGGCGACGTGACGTCCACCCTGCGATCGTTTTGTGATTTCATACGATTCCGGTGCATCACCGTAGTCAAAGTCGAGCAGTGTTTCCATAACGACGTCCTGAACACTGTGGAGCATCCACACGCCTCGCCCCATTGTCCCGGCGATCAGGACATCGTCCGTCACATCATATTCCATGTCGAACATGACGACATTTGGCATGTCGAGGCCCAGCCGAATCCACTCACCCGGCGTTCCATAGTTGTTCAGCGGTGTCAGGTAGATCCCGTTATGGGTTCCGACGACAATCGCGTCGAAAAGTGGTGTGGCAACGAAACTGACCGTCCGCAGAGCGGACGTGAAGCTCATCAGATTCCCGGTGATATCGACCCACGATGTTCCCGCATCGGATGTCATCACAACCTGATTGTCGTCGATCACGAAGGACTGTTGCCAGTTCCTGCTGTTGATGGTCAGATCCCGGATGGTGGCAATCGCAGGCAGGCTGGACTGCAGCACGAGATTTCCCCCAGCTGCACTTCGAAGATACACTCGGTTGCTGGCTCCGACCCAGAGGATGTTGTCATCAGGAACGCCATTCAGCATCCCGCCCGCCACGATCGCGCTTTGTCCGAGATTCGATGTTCCCGCCGACCCGGACGACGTGGACAGTTGCGCAATCGTGGTCCCCTCATTGAACGATTCGTAGATCCCGTTTGTGCCCTGGATGTAGAGCGCACCGGTTCGCTTGTTGGCCGCGATGGGTGTTCGGAAGCCACGCGCGAGCGCATTTCCGGATGTGACGGTCAATTGCGGGAACGCGAGCCCCGTCACGTTGCCGGATGCGTCGTAAGTGGTTTTTCGGAAGCCACCCAGATTCTGAAAGCTTGAGTATCGCACCGAGCTGGAAGGTCCTTCCACGACCAGCACGTCGCCACCGTCTCCCGTATGGATGCTGTTCCAGACGGAATTTCCGGGGGTCGTCTGCTGCGTCGTTCCTGTGTCCTGGTTGCCGGAGATCGCGGCGTTGACGAAGGAATCCCAGTCCGCATCATGAGCTTCCGTCACCTGCATGTTACCGGCAATGCCGAACCAATCCCCCAGATTCGATTGCGGTTGAGTTCGTCGGTACACGCCGCCGTCATCAGCTTCAATCAGATTTCCATTTGCGTCGAAGACCATTTCACGCGAATCCGCGTGAGGAGCGCTGCTGCTGAGCGTGCCACCGCCGGCCGCGCCAAGAAACCGGCTGTGAGTCAGATGCACGAACTGACTTCCGAGAGGACGTGTGGCATCGCCGCGGAACAGTCGACCGCTGAAGTCATTCGCGCCGATGGAATTCGGGAATGTTCCCGTGTCTCCGTTGGTTCGTGGCTGGCGGTCACCTCCGACATAAACAAGATCTGGATTGGTCGGATCGGCGACGATCGAAAAGTGCAGATTGCCCTGACCGCCCGCGATGGCTTCCGGAGGTGAGCCTGGTCCGGGGCCTTTGCCACCGGATGGATTCAGTCCGACGTCCGTCCCGTTTTCGTTCGTTGACGGACGATCCATCTGAGTCCAGGTATTGCCGGCATCTCCTGACCGAAACAGTCCTGCAAGTGTGCCGGTATTGATAATGGCCACATACACCTCATGGCTCTGTCCAACCGTCAGTTCGACATTGGACGTGCCATTGGTGAAGAGTGCATTCATGGTCGCATTGCTGACCAGAGTCCAGGTGGCTCCCTGATCGGTGGATTTGTAGACGCCTGCAGCGCCGCCTGACGGAAATGCGACCGATGTAAACAGCACATTCGAGTCGTTGGGATCTGTAAACATGTCGAAAGTGACACCACCCGGAAGACCGCTCGGACCACCCGTGGTGGTCGAAATCTGAGTGAACGTGGCACCACTGTCTGTGCTTCGCCAGATTCCGATATTCTGATTTCCAAAGACGTCGGCCGTATTCACGGCAACAACAATGGTGTTGCCATTGGCGTGAATCGCAGCAATGTTCTTCCCCAGCAGAGTCTGACTCAATTGTTCCCATGTCTGCCCACCATTCCGGGTTCGCCAGACGCCTGTCCGATCCGCACCGACCTGCGCGTAACTGCTGTATCGTCCAACGCCCGCATAAACCGTTTCTCGAGTGGCATCAGCCAGATCAAACGCCATTGATCCGATGGACTGTGATGGCCACGCATCCGTGAGGTTTCGCCAGTAAGGATTTGCGGATGTCGCATTGTCCGTTCGCCAGACGCCTCCATTGACGGCTCCTGCCCAGAGAATATTCGGATTGGTGGGATGGGCCAGCAGTGTATGGATGGCTCCGGCCACCTGGCGGTTCGGACTCAGATTCTCAGTCTGACCATTCGACGCCGAGAAGGGCCCGACAGGCATCCACCGACCATCAAAATCCGGCTCGATGCGAATCGAACGGCCCGTCCCGACAAAATCATTCGGCCCTGCATTCTGTGAAATCAGCAAAGACCGATTACCATGGGTGACTGCATCTCGGATGCCGACCGTGGCTGAGGCACCGCCATTTCCACCTGATGTGACATCCGAAAGATCGGCATAGTTGAACTGAATCGCTCCCCCTGCCTCCTCGAGAATGATCTGGAACGAAATCGTTTCCGCACTGCCGAAATAGCTCGCGGCATCCCATTGAATCGTCAGAACCTGCTGATTTCCGGTGCCGGTCACCTGCCAGCGAATGCCAGTGGCCTTGGTTTCCAGGTTGTCCCAGAGGCCGGCAATAATCGGCAGGCTCAGAGATGACATGTCATCATTCAGTTCCTCGGTTTCCGGTGCTGTGAAGGACAACAGTCCGTTGGTCGACACAAATACATTTTTGTAGGTGGATCCGTAGAAGGGAAACTGGAAATCTCCGAGGTCAGAGTCCGTCAGCTCTGATGCTGCATCATCCTGATTCGTCAGAATCTGAACCCCGCTCGTGCGGATGTCCGTAAAGCTGAAGGGAACCTGAGTGGCTCGATATCCGAACCCATCACGATCCGTGGAACGGGGGTCGACAAGAAAAGAACCGATTTGTCCGGCAGGAAGAAAGTTCGTTCCGTCGCTGACCTGAGAGGCCACTGAGTCAATCGCATAGGCGCCGCGATCGGACATCTCCCATGTGCCTCCGGGAGCCGTGACAGTATACGTCGCCGTAATACGAGCCGCATTGAGCGTCGAAGAGACAGACTGCAGCGTCGCAATCTGCGAGTAGCCATTGGGACCGTGAACAATAATGTCACCGGTTCCGATACTGGCCGCCTGAATTGAGACATCATCGGAATAGGTGACTGTGATTGTCTGGTCCGCTGTGCTGACATGACGAACTGCCAGCGACTGCGCCGTGGCGACGGGAATCGTCGACAGAACAAGTCTCGGCTCTGCCAGTTCTGCATGGGATGCGATTGCCTGATCCTGATATCTCATTCCTGAATGAACTGAACGTCGTGTGCCTCGTAACCGTCGAGTCTGAACATGGCCTCCTCTGAAGGCTCCGGTTTTCATGAACTCCGCAAACCACGACGTCAACAGCATAGGACAGTTCCGAAAAATGGTCGATCTGAACGCATACGAACATGGCGTTGAAAGAACCTGAGCCAACAGCCAGCAAGAAAAGGCTGGTCGAAAAGAGATCGGAATATGCAGACTCTGAGGATTCTGCCGCCACCTGGTTCGCCAGGGTACAGGTGTTCCGGGGGCGTTGCCACGACCACTTCCAACGGAGTCCTCAAAATCAGAGGAATTGAGGCTCAATCCCGGCGGAAAATCGAACGGTCTTGATCAGGCGTGCGTCAGGCCAGGAAAAGACGGGCCGGAAAAAGTTGCCGAATATTGCCCCGTCAGATTCGGCAGAACTCACAGACTCAGCGGCGTCTTCCGGGATTGCATCTTCGGAAAACAAAACGCATGGTCGCTGATCAGCCAACTCCCGAAATCACGACGTGGACTTCACATGGACGTCGAAGATCGGTGGTGCGCCTATGAAATTCGCATGGCAGTTCAACAAAGTTAATCAGCGGTTAAAGAATCGCGAAGCCACTCAGGGAGAGTTCTTCAGCAACGACACCGAACTCCGGGGATTCGTGCGTGAAGCAGTCCAGAATTCACTCGATGCCAAACGATCCCGGGTGAAGGGGCCCGTTCGAGTTCGGATCTTCATCTCAGGCGAAGACGCAGCGCTTCAGACGGATCAGATCGACCGCTACTTCGGAAGTGGCTGGCAGCATTTTTGTGCGAAGGGCTCCGGTCTCCGCAACGCGCCGGATTCGTCGGAACGCTGCCGTTTCATCGTGTATGAGGACAGCGGAACCACCGGCCTGACAGGCGATCCTTCGCAGTATCATGAGATCACCGGAGTTCGAAATCCATTTTATTATTTCTTCCGTGCGGAGGGGCAGTCGAGCAAGACCGATGGAGGTCGTGGTCGATGGGGACTCGGCAAATTCGTGTTTCCTCGCAGCAGTCGCATCCGGACCTTTTTCGGAGTCACCGTACGACACGATGATCGTAAAAGACTGCTTGTCGGTCAGTCGATTCTTCGATCCCATCAGGTCAAGGGGAGAAGCTTTACCCCGGACGGCTGGTTCGGAGATAAGCACGAACGCAGTGAGACTCCGTTGCCCGTTTCTGATCAGCGGTTCATCAACAAGTTCCTTCGTGACTTTCAGGTTTCGCGCGGGGATGATCCGGGACTCTCGATTGTCGTGCCGTACTGTGATGACGCATGGACACTGGACGCGTTGCGGGATGCCGTCGTTCAGGACTTCTTTTATCCTGTTCTCCGCGGTGATCTTGTCGTGACACTCGAAGCACCCGGAGCAAAATGGGTCGTCACTGCGGAATCGATCGCAGCTGCGGTCGATCTCTGCAGTGCCACCATCAGAGAAACGCTGCGGCCGTTGGTCCGCCTTGCTCAGTGGTCGCTGAAAGATGAGGTTCAGGCAACGTTTGTAGAGCTTCCATGCAATCAGTCCATGCAGGGTGTGACGACGAGATCGCTGCCCGACGGCTGCGTCACTGCCATTCGGAATCAGATGCAGATCGCCGGAAAAGTGGCGTTCCGAGTTCCTCTGGAAATTGACCTGGATCACGGCAGGCGGACTATCGCAGAGTTTGAGGTGTTTGCTGAATCGTGTGAAGGCTCGATGCAGAAACGTCCCCTGTTTATTCGCGATGGAATTGTGATCTCCGATGTCCGGACTCGGCCGATTCGCGATATGAATCTGATGGTGTCAATTACAGATCGGTCACTGTCCACGCTGCTGGGCGACGCCGAAAATCCGGCTCACACCGAATGGAGTGAAGAGTCGTCCCATTTCAAGGGCAAATACACGAACGGTAGCCAGATTATTCGCCGTGTTCGCAACCTGCCTGGTGAGCTTTGCCAGTTGCTTGCGGAAACCGACGCTGACGATGATCCCGTGCTTCTGCTGAACGTCTTCTCGCTCGGTACGAGCATTCCCGGACAGGGCGTCCCCGTTTCGTTTGCAGCCATGACCAGTCGTGGTTCAAAGCCTGCTCGACCGTTTCCGGCTTCTCGTATGCCGCAGCGAACAACAAAGCCCTACCGAACCACCAGTCGCAAAGGCGGCTTCCGAATCGCAAGTCGTTCCCACGGTCGCCTCGTTGCTCCTCCGATCGAGGTTGCTGTTGCCTACGACCGCCGCTCCGGCAGCGCGTTAAGGAATTTTCGCCTGACGGACTTTCATCTGAGTTCCGAACCCATTCAGATCAGTGTCACGAATGCGATCGTGGAACATCTCGATGCAAACCGAATTCTCATCACGCCGCGCAGGGCTGACTTCGAAGTCACTGTCACCGGATTTGATGTCAATCGAGACCTTTTTCTGAAAACTTCTCTCCACGGGCAATCGCAGTTCGGCACCAGAAGAGTGGCGTGATGCAGTCATCAGACCGCCTTCAGCAACGGCAACCGTGTGCTGGTGCTTCCGGCGCGATAAGCAACATGGACTGAAGACGTTGACGTCCTGGGGGAGCTGTGGCTCGGGAGACATCGTGGCGACTCTTCAGACTTCCAATCGTCTGAGGATCGGCCTGTCATACCGGCTGAGCAAACGGAGGCACTGGTCACCCCGTCGAACGTGGAATGACCTCTCGACGTCACTTCGAGACCGGGTGATGGAAATTCCAAAAACATCAATGCCGTGTGTCCAGACTGTCACTTGAAACGTCGTCGATCAATCCCTTCAGCCATGCGCCCTGCCGGGTCGTTCAGTCTGGCCGTCTTCAGGCCGTGGTCTGATCATTCCCAGGGAAAGCCGAGCAGAAAAAAATGTGCGAGGTGAATGTCTCGGGAGAACCATTGCATGGTTTGGTGATTCAATCTATCCGGAACCGTGTGCCAGTCATTCACCGACTTCCGTGAGTCGTCAAGCTCGCAAGATCCACGTGTCACCTCAGTGAGGGTGAGGCGAAAGGATAAAATCGGGCAACGTCTTGCCACGCCACTGCATCGGCACGGGACGTCATTTCGCAACGATCCCGACCGGCTTGCCGGGGGATGATTCGGTACCCGCAACTGAGGAAAAGAATTGCAGTCTGTCCGATCGCGAACCGACGGCGCATGCTGCATCACTCGGAACGGGTGACTGTAGAAATCATGCCGCTCTCGGGATCCGCGGAAATTCCAGCATCTGGCTGTTCTGCCACGACCACCTGGCCATACCCGACAGCACTCGGTCGGCGATTTCCATGGCGGCCACGGCATCCGTCGCGCTGACTCTTGGCTGGCTGCCCGTTCGAATGCAGCGTACGAAGTCTGTGAGCTCCGCGGTCAGTGCGTCATCGGCAGACGCCTGGGTCTCTTCAGGTGGAATCCATTTGGTAAACACTTCATCTTTGAGCGTCAGTGGATTTGGAGTCGCCTGAACAATATCGTGGACCATGGTGGGGCGTGCTGCCAGAGCAGCCACTGGTTTCCAGGAGGTGACCTTTCGGCTCTGAAAATCCGCCGAAACAAAGCCTTCGGTACTCCAGATCTGCATGGACCGTTCTGCCGAGGGATTCATCCGACTGGAAGTGATATCCGCAATTGCTCCGGAACTGAGGTGAAGTCGAGCCATCGCCATGTCTTCATGCGGACCGAACGTGACGCCTCCGAAGGAATCCACGGAATCGACCCGATCGCCCGTCAGGGCAAGAACGAGATCAATGTCGTGAATCATCAGATCGTGCACCACGCCAATGTCGGTCGATCGGAATGTATAAGGACTGACACGCTGGCAGCGGATATAAAGTGGCCGACCAATTTTCTGTTGAACCACATCAAATGTGGGATTGAATCGCTCGACGTGACCGACCTGCAGAATCGAATGTCGAAAGCTGGCCAGTCGCTGCAGACTCTGAGCGGCCTGAAGACTTTCGGCCAGCGGCTTCTCGACAAGTACGGCAAGGCCGGCTTCGAGAAACGGGGATGCCGCATCAAGATGATAAATGGTGGGAACTGCCACCACGACTCCATCAACGTGCGGCCTCAGCTGCTCGGCGGATGCGAACCACTCTGTGCCACAACGCGCAGCGATCTCGCGTCCCTGCTGCTCCCGCGCATCGACCACACCTGCCAGCTTCACTCCGTCCATCTTCGACAGAATGCGCGCGTGATGCTGTCCCAGTGCGCCGACACCAATGACTCCAAGTCTCACGTGACTCATGCCGCCCTGCGTTCCTCTTGAGCCTGATTTGCATTGTCCGCGACCGGCTTGTTGCGAACGGCTTCACGAGCACGTCCGAGTTTGCCAGCTCGCTGGTTTTCTACGAAGTTCAACAGCATTGAAAGCTCAATGGGAATTGAACCTTCAAGTGAATCCTGAAAGTAGGCTCGAACCTCATTCAA
>JBKDRW010000365.1:0-15301 GCA_046341255.1 Planctomycetota bacterium | reverse complement strand
AACGGACAGCAGATTCTGAGTTCCTCCGACGTTGATCTGATGCATCCGTGCTTCATCTCGCATGGGATTGACGACGAACGCGAGATGCAGCACAAGCTCCGGTTGAAACGCAGCAACATGTTTTTCAACATCCGGACCTGTGATGTCACATGTTGCAAAACGATCGGGCGCGTCAGCCCCGGGCTCGACAACATCCAGACCGAAAATTTCTGCGGTGGGCCAATGCTGCTTCATCGCCTGCACCAGCGCGCGACCGTAGTAGCCGGAACTGCCGGTGATCAGGATTCTCTGCGGAGGCATCGACGAGGTCATTGACGTGACTTAGCAAACGACGGGATCGGGATGATGCTGATGCCGCGGGCCTGATCAGGAAACACTCGGAGGAAGTCCGGACAGCAACAGACCCACGGCGTCCCCAGTGTAGCGAACTCGATCCGGCCCATTGAAGCGGTGTTCGCTCCAGGCCGTAGACTTCGTTCCAGTTCTCGAACAGGATTGGTGTCGATGACCGCAAAGAGACGTGCGATGGCGGATGGTTGAATCTGAGTCGATGGCAAACTGGACCGAATCACCTGCCGGACGAACAGACGGATTCGGCGGAATTTTGTGGCCTTTGCGGTCAGTTGTCGTCCTCTGACAGCCTGGCTATCTTCCCAGCTGAATTCTGAAACCATAGAACGCAAGCCGACGTCTTTCCGCGTCGGACGCCTTTTCTTCCCACATTTTGATCAGGCAGATCGAACGTATGTCAGACACAACCAACGGCAAACTCAATCGAAAACTTCGGATGGCACTTGTTGGCGGCGGCCAGGGCTCATTTATTGGTCGAGTCCATGCGACGGCGGCAGTGCTTGACAATCGAGCCGCACTCGTGGCCGGTGCGCTGTCGTCTGACCCGGCGCGAGCCCGAGCCAGCGCGGCTTCGTATGACATTCCTGAATCCCGTGCGTATGGTTCTGTTGCCGAAATGATCGAAAAGGAAAAAGCTCTGCCGGCGGATCAACGGATTGATTTCGTCAGCGTGGCGACTCCCAACCACACACATTTCCAGATTGCGAAAGCTGCTGCTGAGGCTGGTTTTAACGTGATCTGCGACAAACCAATGACGTTCGACTTTGCTCAGGCGGAAGATCTCGTCAAGGCCGTTGAAGCATCGGGAGTTGTGTTCGCAGTCAGCCACAACTATACCGGATATCCGCTTGTGCGACAGGCTCGCGAGATGATTCTGAGTGGTGAACTGGGTGAGATCAATGCAATCCGATCGAACTACATTCAGGGCTGGTTGCGAACTCGACTGGAAACGTCGGATCAGAAGCAGGCCGCGTGGCGGACCGATCCGACGAAGTCGGGTGCTGCCGGCTGTTTCGGAGACATCGGGACTCATGCGTATAACCTGGGTCGCTATATGACCGGACTGATTCCGTCGAAGATCTCCTGCAACCTCAGCATCTTCGCCGAAGGCCGCGCCCTCGACGATTACGGTCACGCGGTGATTCGCTACGAAAACGGTGCTGTCGGCACAGTGACTGCCAGCCAGATTTCACACGGTCGCGAAAATGACCTGTTCATCGAAGTCGATGGTACCAAAGGTGCATTGTCATGGCGGCAGGAAGAACCAAACGTCATGATCGTTCGCCGAAATGGTTCACCACATCAGATGTACACGCGAGATCCAAATGCTCCGTTCATGAACGGCATGGGGAAAGCCGCCTGCCGTCTGCCCTCGGGACATCCGGAAGCCTTCTTCGAAGCGTTCGCGAATGTCTATCGTTTCGCTTATGACTCGATGGTGGCGCGAGCAACCGGTGGGACGTTCGAAGCGAGGGATACCGTCTACCCGAATGTCTACGACGGTGCCGAAGGGATGTATTTCATTCAGCAATGTGTGACGAGCAGCAGGCAGGATGGAGCCTGGGTTCCCATGAAGTACTCCGGTGCTCGCAGGTAGACTCTGCTGGATTCCTTCGCTGGACTCGTGGTGACGATGAATTCACGCCGAGGATGCCGCAGTGCGCCTCGGCGTTTTTCGTCACGCGTGTGTTTTCACGTCTCCGATCTGAAACACTCGCATCGGTCGGGGATGCGTGCCGCAACGACACCCTTCCAGTTGCGTGGTCTTCGCTGCCTGACATGCAGGATTCCTCAGGAACAGTGGCTCACGGCTCACTGGTCGGCTGCGAGCCCCGGGCCGCTGCCGTTGGGCTGATTGTTCAGCGTCGGATTTTTGGGCGGGCGATCCAGATGAGTACTGCGAGGACAATCAGGAGGGGTATCAGCACCTTGATCCGATGAATGAATGTTGCCAGAACAACGATGGCTGCAAGCTTTTCGCGAGTCAGCCAGTTCCAGCCGACAGTTTTTGCCTGAACAGGAAGGCATAGCCAGAGGGCTCCAAGCACGATCCCGACACGAATCCCGGCCGCCGGCCAGAACGAGTTCGACGTGTCGAAAGCCAGCCCCATCACACCAGCCGCCAGACACGCGGCCGCTGCAATTCCAACACGTCGCTTGCGTTCTGGCAGGAGGGGATCCGTTGACATGCCTCGAGTCTACACAATCTTCAGGGGATTCCCAGTTCAGGAGGAACGGCAAAGAACAGGCCATCCACCCCTTTGCCGCGACTCGTCATGCAACCTTTTGCAGACTCTCTGCGATATGACGCAGTGCCGGGGCAGCCATATGGTTGAAATAGTTCCAGTTGTGTCCACCAGCAGAGGTTTCGAGGTCTCGCTCGTGCAGAATACCGGATGATGACAGCTTCATTCCCAGTCTTGCCGCGCCATCAAACCATTCCGTATCGGATGGATCGCAGCAAAAGTATTGATAGCGAGGCCACGCGAGCGGATGCAGGTTCAGAACAACGGTTGCCTGACGAGCAGATTCCGCATCGGTAAACATCCCGTCCAGAGGAATACCGGATCCATACAGCTGATGAAAATCGACGGCCGGGGCGATGGCGGCGACCACAGGAAACATTGAAGCGTGTCGATATGCCAGCTGGAGAGCTCCCTGGCCGCCCATGCTGACCCCAAGCAAAGCGATGCGTGGTGGCTGGATTTCAAACTGAGATCCAATCCACGGGACGATCGATTGCAGTAACCACTGCTGCGGAGTCCGGGATTCATGAAATTCTGAGCAGGGCACGTCAAGCCACCAGCTCCGTTCGCCATCCGGGCAGATGGCTGCGAGCTGATGCTCATGAAACAGTCGAGTGAAAACGGGATTCTGATTCAGCAGGACTCGTCCGTGGCCGTGCAGAAACAAAACCACAGCCGATGGTTTTTGCCCCTCTTCACAGGGGAAAATGTCAACCTGCCGTCCATCAAGTGCGACCGATTTCCAGCGAGTGAGCAACTCCTGATCGGATGGCCCCGATCGGATCGATGCGGATGCCTTTGATTCAGACGAAGTTCCGGTCAGTGCTCGTTTCAGACGATCAAACACGTGCTCAGGTCTTTATCAAAAATTCCGAGCCCCGGATCGCTATCTGAGTTGCAGCCTCAGACTAAACCAGTTCTCGCATCGGTTCGCGAATGTCGACCAGGAACTGTGGTCGTCCCGTCGGATCGCTGATTGTCGTATTCATGACGTCGATGCCAAGGTTGTGGTACGCGGTTCCGATGATTTCCTGAACATGAACCGGTCGAGCCACGGCGTATTCACCCAGTCGATTTGTCGCTCCGATCGCCTGTCCGGTTCGCATGCCTCCGCCCGCCATCAAAGCACAGCTGACCTGTGGCCAATGGTCGCGTCCGGCACCATCATTGACACGCGGAGTTCGGCCGAATTCACCCCAGACAAGAATTGTCACATCATTCAGCATGCCGCGTTCTTCAAGATCCAGCACGAGCGCACTGACGGCCTGGTCAAGCTTTCCGCCGTGATCCCGCACCAGGTCGAAGTTCTGCCCATGACTGTCCCATCGTCCATAGGAGAGAGACACGGAACGAACGCCGGCTTCAACCAGACGTCGAGCCATCAGAATATGCTCGTTGCACGTCGGAGCACCATCGTATTGGTACTTGTAAGGCTTACCGTCACCGTATCTCGCTCGCACTTCTGCTGGTTCAAGAGAGATGTCGAGAGCCTCAGCGAGTCGGCTGGATGTCAACACGCCGAATGCGGCTTCCGAAAAGGAATCCATTCCTGTCATCGTGCCGGTTGCGTCGGCATTTCTTTTGAGTTGATCCAGACCCCTGAGCAGAGCACGTCGGTCGCCAAGTCGATCGAGCGTGACCCCATTGAGCGTCAGGTCCTCCATCCCGCTCCCGTTCGGGCGGAACGGCTGATAGGCAGAGCCGAGAAATCCAGGAGGCCCGGGTTCAGACCATGGCACATGGGATGTCTTCTCCGCCAGAGCAACACAGGCCGGTATGCCAGGATCCGTGGGACCGTAAAGCTTCGCCAGCACGGATCCAATCGCCGGACGACCACCAATCGATTCAACACTTCGGCGGTTCCATCCGGTCAGGCACTGGAAGCCATCGTGCGCTCCATCGCAGCCGACGACGGACCGAACCACCACGAGTCGATCCATGATCGCTGCAAGTTTCGGGAAGCATTCGCCGATCTGAATGCCGGGTACGTTGGTGTCGATCGGACTGAACTCTCCTCGGATCTCTCGCGGAGCTTCCGTCTTGATCTCCCACATGTCCTGATGAGGAGGACCGCCCCCAAGAAAGATATTGATAATCGCTTTGCCACGACCAGCATTGGGATTTGCCCCGGCCGCTTCGGCACGCATCAGGTTCGAAAGTCCAATGCCTCCCACGGCTCCCATGGCGAATCCGCCAATTTTCAGAAAGCTTCGGCGATTGACTCCATAGCACGGCATTCGCGATGACTGTCCATGAATGGTAAGCATGTCAGATCTCCGGCATGAAGGAAGGAGGGAACCGGAAGGAAGGATTATGTACAGGCGAGAATTGTCTGAATCTGACTCGGTTTGAATCCGCTGAATGCCTGCAGGCGAGGCATATCAGCAGTTTCCAACTGCACAGAAACATTTTTATTCCGGCTGAAAGCCAAGGACTTCTTCAAAAAGATCGGCGTTCAGAGCACTGAAAATGTGCCCCGGAAAATGGCCCCGGTCCAGTCTCAAAACGCAACAGAGCACCGGTTCAGGTTAAATCGCTGGCGGTTTTGAGTCAAGAAACGGGTGACATTATGGATTGTAGGGATGAGAAGCCGGATGGGAATCTTTCGTGAACTTGTTTCTGAACCGAAACCGATTACCATGTATCCATGAGAAACTGCGGTGACGTGGTTTCCCGGGGAGAGATGGCAGAGTGGCCGAATGCGCATCATTGCTAATGATGTGATCCTGTCAAAGGGATCCCAGGGTTCGAATCCCTGTCTCTCCGCTTCATTTTGATGGATTCGGAATGATGGTTTCCCCAAACCACGGATGCCGGCACGGCTGATTGCCATCCCCGGCCTCCCAGGTGGATGATGCCCGACCGTTCTGAGATGCGACGGTTTCTTGTTGTACCTGTCGCTCCCTTGCTCGCCTATGGTCACTCATGATGGGCTGGTCGTCTCCCTTTCGCGAGTCAGTCCGCCCGATGGCCCCTTCCCACGCACGGCACTGAGCGTTGTGACGCATCTTCAAGTCTGGGAGTCATCTGCATGACCGGAATTGTCGTCATGCTGATTATCACCGTGCGGCGTCTGCAGCTCCGTCGGCAAAGTCGCCGGTATTCATCTTTCCCATCTGCAGAAGCTGCCGATCTCACAAATCAGGATTGTCAGGATCGGCGGCCACTCGCTGCGCTCATTGCGACGTGGTCTTTGCGGAGGATGTCGCATGCGACTTTTACGGATTTCACTTGTCGCTCTGGTTTCAATGACGATCAACGCGGGTTGTTCGGCTGCCAGAAATCATCTCAGCCCGTGGCGCGGGCAGGATCGCGATTCGGTCGTGCCTGAAGAGCATGAATATTCGCCGCGCACCGGGGAACCTGAGTACGATGAGTTTCGCAACCCATCCGGTGAGCCAGCTCCTGCTCCTCCCGCGATGGGAGTTTCCAAAGTCAAGAGCGTCAGCTTCCTGAAAGATATCAGCGCGAAGCTGCATCGCCGCAAAGATGATTGTGCCGCGGACTGCGTGGATGACAGCGAACTGGTTGGCCGATGCAGTCCGGTGGAACCTTGTGTTCCCTGCGATGATCGCAAGACGTCGAACCATCGATCTGTTGGTCGGCGTGATGGCAGCGAAAATGCGAATCGACTGAATCCGCTGCGAAGTCTTCGAAAGTCCTTGACGAAGGTATTTCACGGCACGTCGACAGAAGTATGTTCATCGGAGTGTGCTGAAATTCCATGCGAGCCGGGTTGTGACGCTCAACAGCAGTCCGTGTGCACACCGTCCCCCTGTACTCCGAGGGATGCCAAAGCCTGTCGGAAACCGGAACCCCACTATCAAGGCCTGAAACCACTGACCGCTCAGCCAATGCGGAATGGTGATGAGCTTGCTGATCCCCTCGAGGAGCAAGAGCTTCAAAACGCGCCAGGTCGGATTTCGCCGGATGACCACATTCGTTCAGAAGAATCGTCCGTGTTGCCTGTTCCGCAGGTTCCAACCGTTCCGACGACGCTACCTCCGGCTGCTCCTCTGACCAATCCTCTTTCTTCCGAGCAGTCAGAAGAGGTACCGGTACCACCGGCTGTTCCTTCCGAAACACGACAGTCTGTAGAACCACCAGTCTGGCCAAGACTTCAGGGAAGAAACCGACCGGTGTTCATGTCGACGTCCGGAGTTGCGGGAAGTTCAGGTTCAATCGTGATACAGCCCCGGCCGGATCGCTGATCAGTCATCCGAATCAGGAACGAAGTGGGTCTCGTTCTGCGGGAAAGATTCGTGCAGACCGTGAAAGAAGGTCTGGCAATTGCAATGACCGCTGCAGTCGATCGGATGTTGGCTTCTGATGTGTTTTTGCTGACGGGGTCATTTTCTGATCGGGCTCGGGGACAATGAAGACAGCCGTTTCATTGCTGATCTGGTCGCAGTTCAGTTCCGCGTGAATTGGACCGACGCCGTTCCATCCGACGGTTGTGCTGTTCTGATGATATGTTCAGCATCCTTGAGTCACTTGACCGGTCGCTCGAACCGAATACAACCTGCCGAATGTTCAAGGCTGCAGAAAAGTGGCGTGCCCCCGTGAGACGCATAGCGTGGAGATCTGAAGCTTCTCTTTCAGAGACGCTCGTCCGCGTTCGTCGCGGATTTACTCTCATTGAATTGCTGGTTGTCATTGCAATCATTGCCGTGCTTGTTTCGTTGCTGTTGCCCGCGGTGCAGCAGGCTCGAGAAGCTGCCAGACGAACGGAGTCAAAGAATCATCTCAGGCAAATCGGACTCGCGATTTCCAATTTTGAAGATGTTCATCGGCATTTGCCCACGAGCGGTGGGTACGACTACACACCGGGGATAGCGGCAAACAGTGCTCCGTATGAATCCCGAACAAGCGGAGTGGTGACGGCCACTCCGAACGTCTTTACGTTCATTCCGGGTTACGGGAGCTTTCGGCCTCGTTGGGGCGATCCTGCAGATTTGCCAAGATATCAGCTTGGTTCGACGTTCTATTCTCTTTTGCCATACCTTGAACAGGCGGCATTGTTTGAAGATCCGCTGACCTGCTATCGAACGCCCTTACCCGTGTTTTATATCCCATCGCGCCGAGGCGGACTTGCAGACATTCCCGCGACGGATTCAGTCTATCCGGGCTGGGGCTATGACAACGCCGGACTCGGCGCCTGTGCCCGAACGGATTACGCCGCAAATGAACTGGTTCACTGCACGACCTACTCGGGATGGGGCAGAGTGTTGTCATATCGTGACATTCTGGACGGAACCACGAACACGATTTTTGTCGGAGAGAAAGCGCTCGCGCAGAGGGCGTACCGTGCGGGCGTCATGTACTGGGACGAACCATGGATTCTGGGTGGCAATGGTGGCGTCGGGCGTTGTGGATATGAGCTGTACAGTGACCTTGATCTGAATAGTTTTCCTGATCGGGTCAGTGGGCCCGGCTGGAACGATGGCAATTATTCGTGCGGCGGCGGAAACTGGGGCTCACCGAGCCCCGCCGGTCCTCAGTTCGCGCTGGGTGATGGAAGTGTGCGTTCTTTCTCATTCAATACGGACAAGATGCTGATGCACCGGCTCATTCGCCCGGCTGACGGGCATGCGGTTGGTTTCGAGTAGCGTGTCACGGACGATCGCGGCATGAGGCGAGAACACGTGAGTTTGGTTCACCGATGTGCTGGACAATCGGCAGTCAGATGCCAACCATGCCTGATACGGGGCCGGAGAGCGATGCCCTGAAGGGGTCTCGTGTGAATTCGCTTTTGGCAGCATTTTTGTTTGCCAGCAGCAAAAATATTTGTCGGGAATCTTCGCGGTGAGCAGTCCTCGAGAATTGAACGGGCGAGTTCCTCGGGGTCGAGCGATGATCAGTATCTCCTCAGAAAGCTTGTTGGCGGGAATGCGATGATTGACAGGATCGTATCACTTGTTGTCGTGATTCTGATGCTCCTGCGATGCAGTGACCTCGCTGCACAGGACAGTTCCGGGAAGAAAGAGAGTCCCAGCGCCACGCCGAAGCCCATCCCGGATGATCAGACAGAGCCTTCGAAAAAGCCGTTGCCGGCCCTGCCGGAGAAACTGCAGACGCTGCTGAAGGATGCGACACCGCTGAACCCGGATGGCACGGTGTTTCTGGATCTGCGAAACCGACAGGTGATCCTTCGAACAGAGGTCGCGTGTCCCGATTGTGTTCTTGAGATGCTGCTGGTTCCGGAACAGAATCGTGAACATGAAACGATTCTTCGCATTCGTTCGAAGGCCTATGTGATCCACACGGCACTTCTGGCACTCGGACTGGAACCCGGGACGACGGCCACATTTGCACCGAAGTTCGTCGCCCCGACGGGGCCGGAAATTCAGATTGAGGCGACGTGGCTGGATGAGTCTCAGCAGCTGAGGCAGCGTCCGGCTCAGGAATGGATTCGTCGCAGTATTCACCGCTACTACTCCGCTCCACTATCCGGACCGCCGCCAGGTCTGCAACTGCCCTACAAACAGCTGCGGTGGGATAAGTTCAACAATGAGATCCTGTGGTTTGGGCCGATGTCACCTGAAGATCGCGATGACCTGCTGAGCAAATGGGATCAGAAGGAGTATCAGGAGGTCATCAGATCATTTTTTGAACAGGGGCAGTCACGGCCAATGACCGCGACCTTCGTATTTGCCGGCAGCAGCATGTATGAGGATGAAATGACGGGAGAAGAGTACTACCAGGCAGAGGGCGGTCATCTGATCTGCACGTCAAATTTTTCTGATGCCCTGCTGGATGTTCGCGAGGAAAGCTCGGCCAGTGATGGTTCACAGACATACGAAGGCTGGACAGAACGAATTCCTCCGAAGGGGACTCCCGTGTTGTTATACCTGAAACCTTCGGAACCGGCGAAATCGAAAAAAGAGTCCGAACACGCACCCGGAACACCGACGAAGAAGCCATAAAGTACCTGAACTGCACGGCGAAATGTCCTGGGAATCAGATGCTCAGGAATGATAAGAGCGTCAGGAGGTCTCATGACTTCGCGCCAGTGCTGAGATCTGGTTTCTATGGGACAACTGCAGAAAAATCAGCATCCGGTCGAGTTTGCCGTGGCGGGTGCCTGGCCAGATCATGTCGCCGCTCGCATTAAGCATTCGTTTCCTGAAGACAAGCAGAGTCGTCGATGTCCAACTCCTCAACGCGGAGTGAAGAGAATCCAGAAGCTCATTCCACGACGGCTGTCGGACCCAGTCAGTCCGGTTCCGCGAAACGTCTCTGGGTCGCTGAATTAGCGCTGCTTCTGGTTGCAGTTGTCTGGGGTATCAATGTGCCGGTGATGAAATCAGCATTGCAGCTTGGCATCGATCCTTACGCCCTGAATGCAATTCGTCTTGTCATTTCGATGCTCGTTCTGCAGTTTGCGGCAAGCATCGAGTTTCGTTGCGGTGTTCGACCGGACAAATCGATTCGCTGGAGCCGAATTCTGATGTACGCCATGGTTGTTTCCGTTGGTTATCAGATTCTGTTTCTCCTTGCTGTTTCAAAGACGTCATCCGCAGATGTTGCACTCATTATGGCGACTGTGCCCATGTGGACAGCCCTGATGGCTCGTGTGTTTCTTTCGGAGCGGCTTCGCCCATTGTCGTGGCTCGGACTGTTCATTGCACTGGCGGGAACCATTATTGTGGCCGGTGGTAAGGCGGCGCCCACAAGTCGTCCGGATGAGTTGCCGCATCGATTTGCCGGAAATGTCATTGCGCTCATCGCTGCGCTGACCTGGGCAGGAGGAACCGTGTTCAGTCGACCGGTGCTGAAGATGATTTCGCCGACGCAACTGGCAGCCGTATCGACCACGATCGGACTCCCATGCCATTTGCTGATTGCCGGAACTGCGACAGTCTCGGCGTTGCCTCTGCTGGAACAGGTTCCATTACAGATCTGCCTGATTTACTCCGGGATTCTGTCCACGGGTCTGGCTCTGCCGATGTGGAGTTACGGGGTCAAACATGCGGGTGCCGCTCAGGCCACCATGTATCAGAATCTGAGCCCGATCGTGGCGATTGCAGCCGCGTGGCTCTGGCGAGCTGAGCCTGTCAGCGTGGAACAGTTCGCAGGAGGCACACTGATTCTGTTGGGGCTGCTGGTGATGCGACATAGTCGAATACGTGAACTGGCCGAAGTTGCAAAATGAAGAGTCCCTGCAGCGACGTTGAAAAGTCAGCATTCACTCGCCTTCGGAAGCCAGGACCTTTGTGCCGTTCAGCTTCTTCCGGTCCAGGTCTGCGACCAGAAACAACAGGGCCGACATGCAGGCATTGATGACCTGCGTGTCAGCCCTTTTCTGGTCAGCGAAACGGACCGAGATGGATCATTCCTCGTCGGTCACACATCCTTCGGACGCCGATTTGACGAGGCGAATGTACTTCGCCAGCGTACCGCTGGTTGCCTTGAGCGGCGGAGCGACGAATGCGGCTTTCCGAGCCTGCATCTCTGCTGAAGTGATGTCGACATTGATTTCATTCTTTTCGGCATCCACCGTGATTTTGTCACCGTCCTTCAGCAGTGCGATCGGGCCGCCAACCTGAGCTTCCGGCGTAATATGGCCCACAATGAACCCGTGAGACCCGCCGCTGAAACGACCATCCGTCAGCAGCGCAACGTCAGATCCGAGACCGGCGCCCATGATGGCCGATGTGGGAGTCAGCATTTCAGGCATGCCCGGGCCGCCTTTCGGACCTTCGTACCGAATCACGACAACATCTCCCTTCCTGATCTTACCGTCTTCGAGTCCCTTGAGCATGAGTTCTTCGGAGTCGAAACAGCGAGCTGTTCCTGCAAACACAAGGCCTTCTTTGCCCGTGATCTTTGCGACTGCACCTTCCGGGCAGACATTGCCTCGCATGATGCGGATGTGGCCGGTTTCCTTGATCGGCGCTTCAACCGGCTGAATGATCTGCTGCCCTGCGGCAAGTCCCGGGAGATCCCGCAGGTTCTCGCCCAGAGTCTTTCCGGTGACCGTGAGGCAGCTGCCGTCGATCAGACCTTTCTCGAGAAGATATTTCAGGACTGCCGGAGTTCCTCCGACTTTATGCAGATCTTCCATCACATATTTGCCGCTTGGTTTCAGGTCGGAAATGTATGGAATGCGATCGCTGACTTTCTGGAAGTCATCGATCGTCAGTCGGACTCCGACTGCTTTGGCCATTGCGATCAGATGCAGGACGGCGTTGGTGGAACCACCGGTGGCCATAATCAGTACCATCGCGTTTTCGAATGCTGCGCGTGTCATGATGTCGCGAGGCTTGATGTCCTGCTCCAGCAGATGGCGAATGGCCACTCCCGCTCTGAAACATTCATCAAGCTTTCCCGGATCTTCTGCGGGAATCGATGAACTATAAGGCAGTGACATTCCCATGGCTTCGATCGCAGACGCCATCGTATTGGCGGTGTACATTCCACCGCAGGCTCCGGCTCCGGGGCAGCTTTTGCGAACGATACTCGATCGCTCTTCTTCGGAGATTTTCCTGCCGAGATATTCGCCGTACGATTGAAATGCTGACACGATGTCAAGTTTCTCGCCTTTCAGGCCGCAGCCAGCTTTGATTGTCCCGCCGTAGATCATCAGCGAGGGTCGATTGAGTCGCCCCATTGCCATAATGCAGCCCGGCATATTCTTGTCGCAGCCCGGCAGTGAAATGTTCGCATCGTACCACTGCGCGCACATGACGGTTTCGATGGAGTCTGCAATCAGGTCGCGCGACTGCAGTGAAAACGACATGCCATCGGTGCCCATGCTGATGCCATCGCTCACACCAATGGTGTTGAATCGCATGGCAACAAGTCCGGCGGCCTGAACGCCCTCTCGGACTTTTGCGGCCAGATCATTCAGGTGCATGTTGCACGGATTTCCCTCGTACCAGACACTGCTGATCCCAACCTGAGCCTTGTTCATGTCGGCAGGCTGCAGACCTGTTGCGTAGAGCATCGCCTGGGATGCTCCCTGAGATGCGGGCTGCGTGATTCGACTGCTGTATTTGTTGATCTGTGTCATGATTCGGGTTTCTTTGGTTCTGGATAGAAGTTTCTGAAAGCAGGCTCTCTCAGGGAAAACGCTTCAGAATGTTTGTTCTGAAATCCGTCGACAGGCCGACTTCTGCTGCCTCGCGACGAAACATCCCGCCTGTCGGATCAATTGTAGGGTGTTTGCAGCACAAATTCAGGATGCCTTGTGAGCCATGCCGTCATGCGATCGGCTCTGGAAAGTGCCATCGGGATGAAGTCGAGCGCCTGCTGCAGTCTTTCATTCGGCTCAGCACAACTGAAACGGAGAAAGCCACCACCCGCCTCGCCGAAACATTCACCGCCAAGACATGCCACGCCAAAATGGTCGTCTGCCCCTTCAAGGAAATACAACGCGAGTCCGTGGCTGGTGATTCCCAGTCGATTGCAGACAGACCTGACACAGGGGAATACATAAAACGTGGCCGTTGGATCCAGCGAAGAGAAGCCATCAATACGATTCAATCCTTCGGTCAGAAGAACCACCTTCTCCCGAAACTTGAGCATCGTCTCATCGCGCTCTCTGGAGTCCTGATCGAGAGCGGCTTTGCCAGCGAGCTGCACGATCGGCGGAGTGCATGACAGCGTCGTGTTGATCATCTTGCTGATTGCGTCGATGATCTCGCGTGAAGACGCACAGAAGCCAAGCCGCCAGCCGCTCATGGAGTAGGATTTGCTGAATGTGTAGGCGGCCACACACTGTTCCAGCATGCCTGGCTGTGCCAGAATCGAATGATGTTGTCCCTTCCAGATCATATGGCAGTAGGGTTCATCACTGAACACCGCCACATTTCTGCCTCGAACAAGGTCCGCGATGTTCCGAAGATCCTGTTCGGTCGTGACGCCTCCTGTCGGATTATGAGGTGAATTCAGAAAGATCGCTCGGGGAGACGGATCGGTATTCAGAAAGTGCTGAATCTGTTCAACCTGCGGACGGAACTCACGTGCCTGCGTCAGTGGCATCATCACGGCTCGAGCCCCGCGTCGCTGGATGTTAGGGAGATACGTCGGAAATGCCGGGCTGAAGACGAGGCACCCATCGCCCGGATTGAGGAACGCTTCGCAGAAGAACTGCTCAAAAACCTTGGCCCCCGGACCAACAGCGATATTCTCTGCGGCAACACGAATGCTGAATTCACGGCTCAGAAACTTCGCCGCGGAGTCACGAAATTCCGGAAGTCCGGGCGAGGGACAATAGTGAGACTGATTGTCATGAATCGCCTTCAGCCCGGACTGAATGGCCGACGCCGTACTGTTAAACGGACTGTCTCCAATCTCCAGTTCAACCACGTCCTTGCCAGCGGCTTTCAGTTTCCTGGCCACGGCCAGAACAGTGAATGCGGTTTCGACGTTGAGTGATCGAGCGAAGTCGCTCAGCTGAACGGGCATGGCAGAAAAAATCCGGAATCCATGGAGGCAGGGAGAGGCATTCTGCAGACAATGGCACACGCGGACAGAGTCGACAGGCAGATTGCAGGTCAAAATTTCAGTGCGACGGAGCAGTCGCTTTGGCGGCGAAGTTTCTCACGTTTGTCCCGGAATGAAAGTGAATGCCAGACAAATCGTTCGCACTCACGCTCCCGTCCGACCAAAGGCTTTGAGTGCGTCCTCGACTGTCGGATAAATCTCCAGCACCGTATCCAGCTTCGAAACTGCCAGCGCGGCGCGGCAGAAGGAACTCATTTCCACCAAAGCCAGTCGTCCGTTGTCGCGGGATTCCAACTCCTTCTGAATTGCAACCATCCGACCAAGAAATGCCGAGCCGATAAACTTCACGTTTCGTAAATCGACGATCAGCAGAGGAGTTGAGAGCAAGGATGCAAACTCGGTGGTCAGGCCAACGCTCTCCAACTGCGCTTCATACAGATTTGAAATCTGCTCGCACGGGCAGATGATGGTCACGGAGCCTCGTGTCGTAACAGTTGAAGATTCAGAATTGGACATGAAATTTCGAGCCCAGAGGATAAAGGTTGCAGAGATTCGGCCGCTTCGTGAACGACATACTGACCAACAGGACACGCTGTTTCAATCGATCCTACTCGCATTGTTCCAAAGCATCAAAACCCAGAAGGTTGATGATGGGACGACGGCCGGGCAGATTGACAAACACGACCTCAAAGCCGTCTTTTGGCCGGCATATGATTCTTTCGTCAAGTGAAGCTGGAGGTACCCACGAAGTCGGGCCTTAGTCGGACACCGTCAGTTTCGATACTGCACATGACATTGAATACAGCGGGCCTCCAGAGCCTTCAGGGCGATCGAGGCTTTCGCGGTGTCGGACTCGCTGATGGCCCTGCAGAGTTGCTCAGCAAGCGTGTCGGATTCCTCCAGCCATCTGCGAAACTCTTCCGGAGCGTCCTTGCTGCAATGTCGTCGGGATTCGTGCAGCCCCTCCTGCACCAGCCTTGCCTCTGCCAGGGGATTCAGATCCGCATGATCGGCCGGTGCTTTCCAGTCGGTCCTGGAACAGAGTTTCACCTGATCGAAGGCACGGTCCAGCGTGGCCATCGCAGCCGCCAGCGAAGTGACTGTCGCCGATTCCACCAGTGCGGGCAGCTGTGCGTCACCGGCGGGTGGCTGGAACTCTCGGACATCACGCCACAAACCGACGTAATCCTTCCCCGTTCCCGCGGATGTCATCAATTCCAGAGCCCCTTCCACAGTGATCGTCTGATTGGAAA
>JBKDRW010000364.1:0-4942 GCA_046341255.1 Planctomycetota bacterium | reverse complement strand
CCAATCACCACGTCCGTGCGCTGGTCATCGACTTTGGACAGGCATGGTGTTCCCCAGACGTTTCCGAGATTATTGCTTTCGGCTTTCCAGAGTTCCTTTCCGGTCGTCTTGTCCAGGCCTACCACTGCGCGAGACTCGGGGCCTGCCGGAACGACCAGTACATTATTCACGACGATCGGACTTGATGATGATCCCCACGCGCGATCATCAGACTGGTTGCCAACCTCAGTGTGCCAGAGTTCCTTGCCGTCCAGATCGTACGCGTACACGCCCGATTTGCCGAAGAAGGCAAACACATGGCTGCCATCAGAAACTGGTGTGTGCGATGCATATCCATGCTCGGGAACACCCATTCCTGTGTATTCGTCCTCGGGGAGAACCGGATCAACCGTTTTCTCCCAGATTGTTTTTCCTGTGGAACGGTCGATGCAGACCAGATGTCGCTTCAGGGCTTTCATGTCACCAGGATTCTGGCGATCCAGACCGTATCCCGAGTAGCACGTGACGAAGACCTTTTCACCGACAACGATCGGACACGAAACCCCGGCACCCGGCAGCGCAACTTTCCACTGCAGATTTTCCGTATCGCCAAAAGTCGTCGGCAGGGATTCCTGATCCGTGCTGATTCCGGTGCCATTCGGACCACGAAAACGATCCCAGTCCGATGCGGTGACTGACGCAGACGAAAGGCCGAGAGCCCCCAGCATCAACAGCGTTTTTCGTGACCAATACATGAAGGCTCCTTTTTAAAGAATCTGTAAAAACATTCTGCAGGAATAACCATGCATCATCCCCGATGCCGACTCGGGGATGAGTGATGAACGTAACACCCGTGTTCTGTCTTTCGCTTGTGCAAGTTGCTCGATGCAGACTTCATCAAATCCACTCACTGTCGGCTGGAGTCTGAGAAGCTTCTGTGGGGCGAGCTTGATCACGGCCCACTGATTCGCGACGCCGACGACGTTCCGGGCGATCGGGACCATTTTCCGGGCGAGGTTCTCCGAGCTTTGGGTGATCGCCGGGTTTCTCCTGCGCATCGCTCTTTGAGTTCATGTTTTCCCGCTGACGATGTCCCTCCGGATTCGGTCGAGGTTCCGGCCGCCTGTCCGTGTCCGGCCCACGATTTGCGCTTCCCGGAGGACCTTCCGGCTTCCGGGTCATCTGTGGACGCGGCATCAATCGAGGTCCGGCTGAGTGCGTAGGCGTCTGCGGCCAGGCGGATGGACCAGCAGGACCGCTCAGAGCACCACTGATTCTTTGAAACTCGCCAGGGCTGAGCGAACCGTTGTGGTCAGAATCGAGGAGTCGGAACAGGATGCCAGTGATGGCCATCGAGTGACTGTCAGGCTGAAGTTTCATCCCCGGAGTCGGGTGCGGCTGATGCTGCTGAGCAACGACAGGCGGAACGTTCGGTCGATGCTGCATCTGCGGGTGCTGGTCGCCATCCTTCCTGATGTTTTGAGCCATCGGTCCAAAGTGCCTCATCATCTGCGGTCCTCGTCCAGAGCCACCACCCATGCCAAAGCCTGGCCCGGGTCCATGTTCCGGTCCAACCCCCGGACCACGTCCACGTCCGAGCCCAAATGCCGGGCCAGGTCCAAAGCCCGGCCTTGTTTCATTTGAGGGGCCATGATGCTGACCATCACGATCGTCCGACCATGGCGAGCCTTGTTCACGGGGCTCAGCCTGTCCCCGGTCCGGCCCCCGACCGTCATGGCTGTTGCTCGGACCGCCACGACCATCTCGGTGAACTCCATCGTCACGACGATTCTCATCATGGTCTCGGTGAGTGTCCGGACCATCAACACGAGCTTCGCCACCGTGCACTTCCGGTGAGTGTCTGCGGTCACCCTCTGGACGATGTCCGTTCTGGATTTCACCCTGCCGAGGGCGGTTCTGATCGGGCCCGCGATCTCCGTCGGGGCGTGGATTACCGTCTCGCCCGCCTTCGCGTGCATTACGATCGCTTCGCGGTGAACTTTGCTCAGATCGGCGACCATCACGCTCTGGATGATCATGTTGTTCATCGGAGTTTGTGCGTCGATCTGTTTCCTCGCTGCCACGATCGCCGCGTTGCTTTTCATCTTCGACGTGAACCGCCGGCTGAAATGGAGCCGCTGTACTGAAGGCTCGTTCCTCCGGCTGAAGCATGCCCTCGCCGTTGCGATCCATGGCCCGCATCGATGCGAGAGCCTGCAGCATCTCTTCGGCAGACCCGCTGCCGTCTTTGTTCAGATCCACAGCACTCAGCCACGGCGTCAGTCGAATCAACTGCCGAGCCCGTATTTTCGCATTTTGCTCATCTGTGGCCATCGGTGCAGCGGCCAGCAACAGCCCAATTAAAATTCTCATCGGATGCTCCCTCGATCGGAATACATGGTTTGGAACGAATTCAACAGAGTGTCTGTTTCGATCGACTCAGACTTCTGGGTGAGCCATTTGAGACTCGAACGGATTTTTGTCCTCTTGTTGCTGGTCAGCCGCGTCGACTCTCGGGCCTTGCGATTCCGCCTCGGATCCTGCCATCATCACCTTCGGCGGGAGTCTCACCGACGATGATGTCAAATCGTGCCGCCAGTTCGCCGATCTTGGAATTCGGGATCGCAGCAAAATCAATCAGGAGGCTTTCGCGCGATTTCGGATCCTTCAGCCCTCTAAGAACTCCATCGACGTCATTGTCGGGTTCGTTCCTGATCAGACACTGAGTTGTCAGGATTCGTCTGCCATTCAGACTCACCGCCACATGAATGTGAGGCGCTCGAAAGGTGCTGCCGATCTGATATCGAACCGGCTTGATGGTTCGGAAGTAGTATTCACCCGTCGAGTCGGTCAGAAAGCGACCATAGCCCTGAAAGTTACCATCTGCTCCTTTGGGACCTTTGCCGTCCTTGTGGAGATAGGAGCCAAGATTGTCAACCTGCCAGATTTCTACGAAGGCATTGCGAACCGGAGTACCTGCTGCTGTGGTCACTCGCCCTGTCAGATGCGTGATGGCTCCGACCGCCGGGGTGATCGAATCATTCAGAACCAACAAATCGTTATCCGTGTCCAGCGGAAGTTTGTCGGGATAAAACGGGCCTTCGGTCAGTCGTGGTGTCTCCAGCTGTTCGGCGAACAAACCGGGTGTGGTCCACAGGGCGAAAGCACCAGCGGTCGTTCTCAGAAGGGATCTGCGGCTGTTTTGAAACGGAAGAGTCAGCCTCGTGTTCATCTCGTGCTCCTGCCTGGACCAGATAGACAATCCGTCGATTTTCACGGTCATCCGATAAAACCCTCGAACATTCGCTGAGGAATATCGAGGCAACCGTGGCTTGTCGAGATGACTGTGACTGGTTCCGAATGATTTAACCCGTAGTGACGGAATTCGAATCGCGACTTTTTCAGTCGTCTCGACTTTTTTCCCTTTTCATCGCCCTATTGCGGCAGCTTGAGCCTGTCGTATTTGGCACCAGTCCGTTGCACGACAGTTGCATGTCGACAGAATGAAAAGGATGCGTGCGGCTGTCGAGACCGAGACATGGCTGATGGTGCAATGAAAGAGAGAAACGGCGCATATTCCGCTGGGCTCAGATGCAGTGATCCACCGGCGGTGTTGCTATGCTCAGGAAATGGCCATGGTGACCCGATCCGGTTCACATTCGGAAGACGGCTCGTGGCGAGCGGCGCCGCCAGGGACCAATGAACATCGAACAACGGGCTTTGTTCAAAGAGGTCGCTGCGGAAATCCGGGCATCATCCGGGGCCGAGTTGTCAGAATCGCTGATGTCTCGATTATCACTGACGGCGATCGGTCGTTCGTCGGATCATTCGTCGGGCATCTTCAATCGCTGCAAAGAGCCTCGTGAGGTCGTCTTCTGTGTTGTAGCCCGCGAGGCTGATTCGGGTTGTCGCTGAGACCCCGAGGTAGGAATGCAGTGGCATCGTGCAGTGATGGCCATGACGAGTAAACACGTCATGCTGGTCAAGAGTTGCTGCGAGATCCTCAGGGTGCAAACCGTCAATGCGGAAGGAAAGAATACCGCCGCGGTGTTCCAGAGATGGGCCGAATATCCTGATGCCGGGGATCCTCGACAGCTCTGTCATGGCCAGTTTCAGCAGCGATTGCTCATGCTGGTGAATGACGTCGATACCGATGTCTTCCACCCAGCGAATTGCTGTACCAAGCGCAATGGCCTGAACGATCGGCATGGTGCCGGCTTCAAATTTTGCAGGCACTGCAGACCACGTCGAGTCGCCGACATGAACCTGATGGATCATGTGACCGCCGAAGATGATCGGGTCCATTTCCTCCAGCCGTTCCGCCTTACCATACAGGATGCCGACGCCAGTCGGGCCATAGACCTTGTGTCCGCTGAACACCAGAAAATCAACGTCATCTGCGACAACATCCGAGGCCAGATGGGGCACGCTCTGGGCACCATCAACCACGATGCAGGCACCGACATCATGTGCCCGACGAGCCAGTTCCTGAATCGGCGTGATTGTTCCCAGCATATTGGACATGCCTGTGACGGCGACGACTTTCGTTCGCCGAGTCAAAACCTCGTCAAGGCGGCTCATGTCCAGTTGCCCATCGTGCGTCAGTGGAATGAGCTTCAGCGAGGCCCCGCGTTCTTTGGCCAGTTGTTGCCACGGAACAAAGTTCGCATGATGCTCCATCACCGTTGTCAGGATCTCATCACCAGGCTGAACAAATCGGCGTCCCCAGCCGGATGCAATCATGTTCAACCCCATCGTGGTTCCCGGCGTAAACACGATCTGGTTTGAAGACGGCGATCTCAGGAACCTCGCAACGGAATCTCGAGCCCCCTCAAATTCCTCATCAATACGCTGGCCGAATTGATACGTTCCGCGATGTGCGTTCGCAAAATACTGCTCTTCGACCTCCCGTTGTTTTTCAATGACTGGTGTCGGGTTGTGTGGGGTAGGGCGGGGGTGGTGG
>JBKDRW010000363.1:0-2312 GCA_046341255.1 Planctomycetota bacterium | reverse complement strand
GCCCACAGCAGCTTTTCAATATCTGCCGGGCGACGAAACACTTCGTAGGACACCAGAATCTCGTCGATCTCATCAAGTGTCGGCCGAAATTCATCAAAGATCGCTTCCACAGCAAACTGACGACCGAGAATTCCGCAGATGGCAAGGCGTGCTTCTCGCTTCAGATGGAAGGCAATCTTCCACTGTTCAAGTCCCTCCTGTTGTCGCCCGTCACGGAACAGACTTTGACCAAGTTTAAATCGAGTCGACGCGGAATTGCGACCAAGCAGCATCGCCTGATCAATCATGTCTTCGTGCGCGGGATCTTTCGGATCTCGAACGAACGCTGTGGATACAAGGATCTCGTACCCCTCATCCTGAACCGGACACAATGCAAGGGCTTTACGAGTCATCTGGTCGCTGAGCACAAGCAGTTTGACAGGTCCGCCGACGGCTCGTTTCAAAAACGCCAGCATCTCAGCCTGTGTCTCAAATTGCGAGTCGCGTACCGTGTCACGAATATCCTTCAGAGAGAATGGATTTTCATTCTTCTCCTGCAGCATTTCGAATAACTCGAGGCATTCATCGGCGAGCGAAATGGCGGTACGAGCCTGGTGGGGATCAGCTTTCAGACTTGCCATCAGCAGGTTGATTCGATCTCGAAGAGCCCGTGTCCGTCGGGCATGCTTATCCTCTTCAGAAGACTCGTCGTACTGTGCAGTTTCAGACGTCTTCTTCTCTGAGGGGACTTTCTCATCAACATCTTCGCCGCTTTCCACGGTGCTCAGATCTTCCAGCGTGTCGACGGGACGCGTGTCATCACTGGCAGATTCATCAAACGTGGCAATCAGATATTGATACCAATATCTTTCAGCTGTGACGCGACGAGCCAATTCGGGTTGAGTCTTCGCCAGCATCAATCCGCAGGCCACCGCACCCGCCAGCCAGCCGATGCGTGGCATGAAGATGCCGAGGCTGTCGCGAAAACCCGTACAGAGACGCAGCCCGACGACACACAGGATCATGGTCGTGACGACCACCGCGGGCACATACCAGATGAAGTCCGCGGCAGCATGAACGATGCCGGCCAGAACCCCGGAAAGCACGGCTGAAATCGCAGCCACTCGATGAGATTCCACGCGGCGGATGATGTGCCACGTCATTCGAACCACGACAGCAGCAATTCCGAGGACCAGCAGACCAAGCCCCGCGAGACCGCCTTCGAGGGCAAGATGAATGTAAGAGCTTTCGGCATGAGAAAAGGATACGCCGGAGAACTCCGCCAGCTCCTCCATGTAGATCGGATAAATGAATCGATGACTTCCAATGCCGGTACCAACGATCGGAAAGGCGCGAATTGCGTCAAGATCTGCTTTCCACAGAGTCCGACGCGCATTCATCTGGTCAATCTTGCTGGCATCACCCGAAGCCAGTTGCGCCACGCGGTCTTCGACCTTTTCCTGTCCGAATATCACCAGACCGCCGACGGCCATGAATCCTATCGCCAGCATGGCGACAGCAAGCGATCCCCGTACGCGATCGCTCCTCCAGAGTCCGCAGAGGCAGACAGCGCTGGCAATACCGGCAGCCACCATACCACCGCGAGACAATGACAGCATGATCGACAGCAGAACGCCGCCAACAGCGCAGAAGAGTAACAGTGAAACCGGGTCAATCAGATTGTCGAATCGAGAATGATTACCCTGAGCGGGACCGAGCCCCTTACGGTCCAGGATTGCGGCTTTCCGCGGGGCTCGACCTGCCAGTGCCCACCACAGCAGCGGACCAATTGACAGCGACAGGAACTGAGCGAAATGATTTCGATTGGTAAATGCACCCTTCAGGATCTCTCGTGTGCCAGTGTATGGCTGCCGATAAAACCAGAAAAACCGATCATTCGATGTGACCAGCTGAATGATCGCGAAGGCAGCCATCATCATGCCGGAGATTCCCACGAGTTTCAGGATCCCGTAACAGTCCTGCTCCGATCGAATTCGCTGAGCCACAACAATGCCGATAATGCCGTAAGCCAGCAGCATCAGAAAAGCATGTCTCGTCTCGGTCGGATACAGACTGGCCGTATTCCAGCGTGGTCCGCTTTCAGAGGCTGCCGCATCGCCGGAATCAGAGCCTGAGTTCGGCAACTGAGTCTGCGGCCACTTTTCTAGCAGGCGCTGATATTCACTGGAGAGCTGCCCGAGCACCTGCGGCTTCAGAGGAGTCGTCTGAAACCACACGAGAAGAAGTCCGGCAATCAGCAGTGGCTCGAGCGTCAGCAGAATAAATCGGCCCCCGGAACCAGCTTTGTGCCAGCACCAGACACACCCCAGCAA
>JBKDRW010000362.1:0-2308 GCA_046341255.1 Planctomycetota bacterium | reverse complement strand
AGACGATGATGAGTTCAAAGGATTCGCGAACGAGGTCATCAATTCGTCTTTAACGATGAAGACAGCGGCCGAATCCGGCGACTTTGCTGCGTTCGAAGGTGCGGTCACGAAGGTTTCGACATCGTGTACCAATTGCCACGGGAAGTATCGCAGTGAGTAAGTCCCAGCGGGTTCGCGTGACATTTGTCTGCGAATCCTCGGCCACTCAGCGTGTCGTTGAGCAACTGAATTCAGATGCTTCGGCGATTCCTCAACCTCAACTGTCCACGTTACCGTCGGATCAGACCACCGCTGAGATTTCTTCCGACTGGATCGCTGCCACAGATCAGGTGTCTGCGAATTCTCTCCGGCAGATGCTTGCTGCGGTTTCTGAGCGGCTTCATGGCGGCTCTGACCCGGCAGTGATCGTTGTTCACCCATCCAAAGCAATCCCACGCCATCTGCTGGAACGATTTCCTGAGAGTCTGCACCCTTGGCTTCGTCCCGTATCAGCGGGGGCCCTGAGGCTGCTTCGAATCACAGACACCCGGAATGCCGCCGACCTGATCAGTCGGATCCGTTCGGCGTGGCCGGTATTGTCTCTCGAATGCGATGTTGCCATCGACATAACGACGCTGCCGCATCTGGGTCCCGGGAAACTGACATCGCTCCGCTGCCCGGTCACTGACATTCAGCGAGCCACTTCCTTCTGGAAATCCAACTCCACAGAGACACAATGTGTCGAAAGCGGACTGCTGCTTCTGCATGACCACCTCGACGAATCCCATTCGATTTCACAAGCCATGGAAGGACTCGGAAAGCCACAAACAGGAGATTACTGGCACGGCATCATGCATCGACGCGAGCCCGATGCCGGAAATGCGTCTTACTGGTTTCGACGCGTGGGACATCATCCAGCCATGGATGAACTTGGCACCCAGCTGATCCCATGGATGACAGAACTTGGCTGCTCGCCAGCGCACCTGGAACTGGCGACCCAGACACTGGTCAGAAAACAATTGTGGGATCCGGCAGAGATGATCAGACTGTCATCGATCGCACTGCGGTCGAGGGGATCGGTCACCGAGCAGACATGTCGAATCGCCCAGTATCTCGAAATGATCAATCTCCTCGCGTGGAGCGTGTCGAAGTAATCTTTTTTTCTCAGCCAGAGACGACGTGGGAAACAACAGCGAGCAACGAATTCGAGTCGTTTTTGCCATCGGAGCCATGCATGGTGGCGGTTCCGAGCGGCAACTGGTGTTGCTGCTGCGACATCTGGACCGGACGAAATTTGAACCGTTCCTGTACCTTGTGTACCGTTCCGGCCCGCTGCTCAGTCTGGTCCCTGATGATGTACCGATCACATCATTTGAGGAACGGGTTACTCGGTCACATCTCTATCTTCCCGGTCTGATGCATTCCCGACGGGTGTCGGATTACGCTCGTTTTCTCCGCGAGGTCAGGGCTGATATCAGCTATGATCGCACCTTCCTGATGACGTTGATGACCGCTGCCGGATCGCAAAGAGCCGGAGTACCGAATGTCTCAACCATTGTGACCGATCCGGAAATCGGGTTCGCTCCAGTCGCCGGTCGTTTTCAGTGGCTCAAACGAAGACTCCTGCATCGACTTTATAACAACTCAACTCAGGTTCTCGCCGTATCCGACGGAGCCCGCGAGTCAGCAATCCGGTTCTATGGCATACAGCCAAACAAAATTCAGACACTTCACAACGGTGTCGATACGGACCTGATTCAACAACAATCCGACATTCCGGTCCGGAATGCATTCTGGACGGCTCCCGCAAGGCCACCCCATCACCGGGTCTTCCGCATAGTCACCGCCGGGCGGCTCAATCACGAGAAGGGCTTTCATCTGCTCGTGGATTCACTGGCCATCTTGCAGCGGCAGTCTCCCGAAATTGACTTTCGACTCGCAATCCTCGGCGAGGGAACGCATCGCGAAATCCTGCAGCATCAGATCGCCGCACAGACACTGGGCGAACATGTGCTGATGCCGGGATTCCAGACAAACGCTCCCGCATGGTATCGATCCGCGGACGTGTTCGTGCTGCCATCCCTGATGGAAGGAATGCCCAACGTACTTCTTGAAGCGATGAGTTGTGGCACCCCCGTAGTTTCATCCAACTGCCACTCTGGCCCTTCCGAAATCCTCGAACAGGGACGACTGGGAGAATTGGTTGCAGTGAACAGTGCAACCGCCCTTCACAATGTGATTCAACGAATCATGTGCGATCATTAAAAAGAATCACGACGAGCACGTGATGGAATTCACGCAGTCCAGATGAAGTGGTCCATTCAGTCAG
>JBKDRW010000361.1:0-3732 GCA_046341255.1 Planctomycetota bacterium | reverse complement strand
GACCGAAAGTGCCGTTTTCCAGTTGCGAAAGATGTGCGTACGCTGTCGATCGTCCGGTGTCAACATGCGATGCTGAAAGCTCCGGGAATTCGTGTCGATACAGTTGGCATGAGCGCAACGGCAATACAATCGGAACCGTTTGAACGGAACTGCCTGACAGTTCTCGAGTGTTACTCGGTTCGTGATGCTGCCGCCAAAGCCAGCCACCCGGAATACGCCGGCTGGCTCGATCGGATTCTCGACGTTCCCGGTGTTGATAAAGCCGCGTTGACGTCCATTCATGGATTTCTGATCGCTCAGGGGCTGATCAGGTTCGAATTCACAGGACGCAGTGTTGGTTTGCAGTATCAATTGAGCACTCAGGGGCGGGAATCCATCGCCCGAAAAATGCTGATGATCGGCGATGATCTCCGATCAGCGGATGCTGCGTCTGAATCCGGAGTCGATGAAAAACAGGCCGCATGATCAGACGGCTTCGAGTCCTCCTGATCTGTTCTGCTTCGGCTGCCGCGGGTCAGACAGCCCAGTGCGGTGGTTCGCACTGAAACCTGCGCTGCTGACCTTCATGATCGCGGATCGTCACAGATTCCGCAAACAGGCACATCGACCCCTCCGATGGCAGAAGCGTTCGATTTGAACCGAGCTCTCTGTTGGGCAGATACGCCGGGTCACCGACAATCGGCAGGTCGAGGCACCAGAGATGCGCTCGAATCTGGTTTGTGCGACCAGTTGTCGGGAAGGCACGCAGCAGCGTGGTGCCGTCAGAGTTGCGTCGGATCACTTGGAAGTCAGTCAGAGCCTCATCTCCCTGAGGATCGATCAATCGAATGCCTCCCAGATCTGGTTCTCGTCCAAGTCCTGCGTCGCAGGAAAAACGATCTTCATCAGGATGTCCCTGAACCATCGCGAGATAAGTCTTTCGGACCGTGCGGTTCTCAAACTGCTTCTGAACCAAAGTGGCAACCCGCTGCCTTTTGCAGAGCACGACAACTCCCGATGTGTTTGCATCCAGACGGTGAACGATGTGGGGCCGAACGGGAAACCACACGGCGTTCATGAGATACCGTAACGTGTTTCGATTGAATCGCCCCGATGCATGCATTGGCAGCGGCGCCGGCTTGTGAATCACGATGAATTCATCATCCTCGAACAGAACGCGAATGTCTGAGGAGATGTCGGGTTCCGTCTGCATGGGTTCGAGTTGGTCAAATCGCTCGCCCTCGCGAACGATGCGATCCGGTGGCAGTGGAAGCGGCTCCGGCGCCGATTGGGCTCGACGCTTTCGCACAGGCTGAGCCGGCACGATACGGGAGTCTGCGAGACGTCTCCGCCATTCATCGCTTTCGACCTGCGGATGAATCGAACAGAGAAAAGCGATCATTGACATCCCATGACAACGCTGAGGGACATTCAGGGGGCGTCGATTCAGGTACGGGCGTGAGCCGGGCAGAGGCTGGCAGATCTCCTGCATTTTCTGATGTCGTATCGCGATGATTTCAGTCATCGCCTGACCGGAATCTCGAAAACATGTCGGACACGACTTGCCGGGAACATATTCCGGAAGCTGTTGTTGTTCTGCGGTCACAACAGCCTGGCAGACGTAGCACTGAGTTGTCGGTGTTTCCTGCAGTCGCGGGTCAACGGCGACTCGCTGATCGAATACAAAGCATTCGCCGTGATAATGATCGCCGCCGACCTCTTCGAAGTACTTCAGAATCCCGCCATCCAGCTGATACACCTGGCGAAATCCCGCCTGCTCCATGAAGGGCCCCGCCTTCTCACAGCGAATGCCACCCGTGCAGAACATGACGATCGGTTCGTTCTTCATTTCTTCCGGAAGTTTTGAAACGGCCTCGGGGAACTGGCGAAAGTGGTCAATCTTCAGTTTGATTGCATGATCAAATGTTCCAATGTCGTATTCGTAATCGTTTCGAGTGTCCAGAAGATGGACCTTGCGTCCTTCATCAAGCCATCGCTTCAGGTCAGCCGCCGAAAGCTTTGGAGACGTTCTTGTGCCCGGCTCAATGCCATCAATTCCGAAGGTGATGATCTCTTTTTTGACTTTGACCAGCATGCGATTGAACGGCTGGTAATCATTGCGACTTTCCTTGGGTTTGAGATCCGCAAATGCGGGATCGGATTTCAGAAAGTCGATAAACTCAGCCATGAAGTCGGAAGGCCCGGCAACAAACATGTTGATGCCTTCCGGACTGAGCAGCACCGTGCCTTTCAGATTCAACTCAACGGCGCGACGACGGATGTTGAGTCGCCGTTGTTCGAGGTTGTCGAGCGGCACGAACTTATAACAGGAAATATTGACGATTCGCGTCTTCTGCTGTTCGCTGGAAGTGGAGTCGGACGTTGTTGACATAATGTTCAGGCGACTTGAAAAGTCGGGTGGCGCGGGGTGAGAACAGAATCGATCGAACATCAGTATATCGTGGGAACGCATCCTTTTCACACGAGGGACAGATTCGAGATGCTGTCGATGGTGAACGGCCTGATTTTCGATAGACTGCAGATGGGGCACAGAGATCGGCGCAGAAGCAGGCGAGTGCTTTGACCGTCAGAACGTTGACATATCGGAGTGTTTCGTGAGCCACGAAGTTGTTCGGCAGCTTGTTTCCAATGTCGAAAGTGCTGTTCTGGGAAAACAACAGACCGTCAAGCTCAGTGTTGTGGCCCTGCTGGCGGGTGGCCACGTTCTTCTTGAGGATGCTCCCGGGCTGGGAAAGACTTCTCTGGCCCGCGCGCTTGCCAAGTCTCTGGGATGCAGTTTTGTCCGTATGCAGTTCACTCCGGATCTGCTGCCCAGCGACATTCTCGGGTCCAGCGTTTATCGACCGGCGACGGGGGATTTTGAGTTTCGTCCGGGGCCGATCTTTACCAACGTTCTGCTCGCTGACGAAATCAATCGAACGACTCCCCGAAATCAGAGTGCGCTGCTCGAGGCAATGAGTGAGCGTCAGGTTTCGATCGAAGGCGTGACTCATCGATTACAGGAGCCGTTTCTGGTCATTGCGACTCAGAATCCCTTCGAGTTCGAGGGGACTTATCCATTGCCGGAGAACCAGCTTGACCGCTTCATGATTTGCCTCAGTGTTGGTTACCAGGATCGTCAGTCTGAGCTTGAGATTCTGCAGCGACATCGTCAGGGGCAGCCCGTGGATGGGCTCAAGTCTGTGACAAATGCTGAACAGATCCTTGAAATTCAGAAGCAGGTTCAGAGCGTCGATGTTGAGAACTCACTTGCAGAATACATGCTGGAAATAACGGCACGGACTCGTGCTCATAACGAACTGGCACTGGGCGTGAGTACTCGAGGTGCTTTGACCTTATATCGAGCATCTCAGGCGTTTGCTTACTCAGAGGGTCGCAGATATGTGACCCCCGACGACATCAAAGCCGTCGCGATCCCTGTTCTTGCTCATCGAATTGTCTGCCGCGGTGTCATGCGAGAAGGACATCGGCAGAGATCTTCGCAAATCCTCAAATCGATTCTTGACAGTGTTGTTGTGCCGAAGTAGACGATGTGAGCTCGATTGGGAAGTTGTTCAGTCGCCAGATGGATTGCCCCGGTGACGAGGACGACGGCCAGCATGGCCATCGTAAGCGATGATCCGAGGTCCGAGATTCGCTGTGAAATCGGAATCTGGCGGCGAGTCGCCGGGGAGTAGGCGCGAACCGGTACCGACTGCTGCGGGATCGAACCCATCGTTCGGACTGCCGGCG
>JBKDRW010000360.1:0-6199 GCA_046341255.1 Planctomycetota bacterium | reverse complement strand
TTCCACGATCCTGCAACAGGTTTCCTGACATGTCCACAATCACACATATCAATCGTCGCTGGTTTCTTCGAGGTGCAGCAGGGGCTTCTTTGATTCTTCCCCGGCTGAGTCTGTTTGCGAAGGAATCAGAACCTGATGCTGTGAAACTTCCGCGAAGGTTCTGTGCAATCTACACAGCAAATGGGATGTGCCTGCCCGCCGCAGACAATGGCATTGATGAATGGAACTGGTTTCCAAAGACCACTGGCCGGGACTTCACGTTCGGCAAGTCCACCGAACCCTTCACGCCGTTCCGAGATCACGTCAGCTTTCTCAGCGGCCTCTATCATCCCAACGGAACCAAAGCCGACCCGCACGTCTGTTCGGACATGTGGCTTACCGGCGCTCCTTTGCACAATGCGAAACCTGGTACGTACAACACAGTTTCGGTCGATCAGGTGATCGCCCAGTACACCAAGCAGTATTGTCGTCAACCGTCCCTCGTGCTTTCCATCGATGCGGGAGTCGGATTTTTATCCCGTACCGGCACGATCTCTTACAACCTCGAGGGCAAGCCAATTCCGGCGGAAAACAATCCGCAGCGAGTCTTCGATCGGCTCTTCAGAATGAATACAGATTCCCTCACGGCTCAGCGGGAGCAACTCCGGAAGCGGATTCGGCTCGTCGACGCCGTGCTGGAAAATTCGAAGTCGCTCAATCAGCAACTTGGACAATCTGACCGTGAAAAGATGGATCAGTATCTGACGTCTCTGGGAGAAATCGAACAGCGACTCATGGCGTCTGAGCGATGGATCGATATCCCGCTGAAAACTCAGGATTACTCAGATCTGAGACTCGACGTCACATCGGAAAGTGAACCGGCTGAATACTATCGGAACATGTTTGACCTGATCGCACTTGCCTTCGATGCCGATGTCACTCGGTCCGTTGCTTTCATGCTCAATCGCGAGGACGGAATGGGTATCAGTGATACATTTCCGCTGAAGCTGGGTCTCACCAGAACTCATCACAATCTTTCGCATGCTGGTGACAAGGATGGCCAACTCGAATTCGCAATGTACGATCTGTTTCTCAGTCAATGCATCGCGAAATTCCTTGAACGACTGCGGAGCTATACAGACTCCAATGGCACCGTTCTGGACAATACGATCGTCCTGTTCGGAAGCGGTTGCAGCACGACTCACAACCCCACCAATCTGCCAACGTTTCTCGCCGGTGGCAAGGCGATTGGTCTTCACCACGGAGTGCACTGGAACTACGAAAGGAAACCACTTTGCAATCTCTTCCTCAGTCTGCTTCACGCCATGAGCATTCCCGCAGACAACTTTGGTGACAGCACCGGAACACTGACCGAGGGCGTGTTTGGTTCCATGGAGATGGCCGGGGTAAACTGACGGAGCAGATCGGCCTTAAGCCCGATCTGAATACGCCGCAAGCAGTACACAAACACAGTTTCAGATTCCGGCTTCAACCTGCAGAGGATTCCGGGCCCGTGAGCCGTTCTTCACCTGCATGTCGCGCTGGTAATAAAGCGACATTGCTGGCATCTCAAACTTTGTTCGCATTATAAGACGCCATGAGATCGCACCGACGACAGAATCAGAAGTCTGATCAGCGACGGAACGTCGATCGGTGAACCGGCACTCGTGTCTGTTCCGAACGGACTGAATTACTTCAGTATTCCACGATGAGTGGGTTCCTCAGTTTCACGCAGGACACCCCAGCGGCTGGCTTGCCAATATTTGCGAGAGCGACAATCGAGAGCCGTCAGCCAGCCGTGTCGCCAGCAGGCAGTGTCGATACAGATGGCGTGGCCGAGATCCAAAATCTCAGAGTCCCGAGTTTCTGTGTGGCCGACGATGATGGTCTTGCCGGATTGATGAGGCTTTACTTCTTCCGGAACGAACAGAGCCCATCGAAGCTGGTATTCCGGCTGTTCGCTCATCAAAAGATCAGGCATGTAGTTGGCATGAGTCAGGATGAAGTCGTCCGTCTCGTACCACGGCTGACAGGATTCAACCAACGCCCAGTGTTCGGGAGGCACATCGTTCAGCGTCCCGCCGAATCGATAAGAATTCAGAGTCTGTACCCCGCCGCAGTTCTCCCAGTATCGAAGAGCACTTTCGCTGTCTCGGGCTGCCTTCAACATCTCTTCGTGGTTGCCCTGAATCAGGACCACCTTGCAGTCTTTCTGCAGCCGCAGTATCCGCTCAATCACCGCTGCGCTGTCTCGGCCCTGGTCGATGAGATCGCCCAGGAAAGCGATCTCATCGCTCCCGGTCGGCGAAATCGAATCCAGCAATGCTTCCAGAGCGTGGATACACCCGTGCACATCCCCAACTGCAATCAAACGACCTGAGTTCTGCGACATTCACCAAATCCAGCTCTGATCGACACCAATCCCACTTTCTACCGGTCTCCGATCCAGCATCGGCACTCTGTGCCCTGATTCGGACCAATAGTAACCAGCAGGTTCGGAATCCCCAAGATGCAACAACAGGATTGCGTGGAGAGCAGATTCCTGCAAGGCATCTGCTACGGCTCATTGGCAGGCATTCGATCTGAGGCAGTCACAAGGCAGGTTCAGTCACAAGCTGATCCAGGGGCACGTTACCCCCTCCACCGCTCAATGCTGAAACAGGAATTCCTTGCTGTTGATCACGGCCCATGCCACATCTTCGATTGCGCGAGTGCGATCTTCGTTGGACTTTATGTGGTTTTGAGCGGTTTGCTGCTCTTCAGCAAGAGCAGGGCGACTGAGTGCCGTCAGGTACAGTAGGTCGATGATTTCAGCATCGGTCTTTCCCTGAACAATCCACTGATGCACGCTGCCGGAATCGGAACGGAGTTTGTTATGAACCGTCGGGCCGTTGATCAGCTGCAGTGCCTGAGACAGGTTGCTGTCTGTTGATCGCTCGCACTCGCACGGCAGTTCTCTCTGAGGCTGACCGAAGACCTGCAGAAACTTGTGGCCTTCCGGAGGATCAACCAGTTCCACTGCCTTCGTTCCGCCCGGCATGCCTGCGAATTCCTCCGGCTGGCCGGTAACGGCGCAGATGGAATCCAGAAGCTGTTCGGCGGTCAGCATGCGCGTCGTCGCGTGACTGAAGTAGATCTCATCATCCGCATTAAATTTGTTCCGCTGAGAACTCAGTTGATAGACGCGACTGTTCATGATCGTGCGAATCAGATGCCGCTGCGAAAACCCGCTCTTCATAAGCTCATCGGCGAGATAATTCAGCAACTCTGGATTCGACGGTGGATTCGAATCGCGGAAGTCATCCACGGGATCCACAATCCCCTTGCCGACAATGTGCCCCCAGATTCTGTTGGAGAGCGACTTCGCAAAAAACGGATTGCTGTTGTTCGTCAGCCAGTTCGCAAAAACGACTCGCCGGTCCTGATCGGCCGGAACATCGACGTCACCTTCCAGCAGCAGTCGAACCTTCATCTGTTTGCCGGTTCGCGGTTGCGTCACCTCGCCACCGGCTTTCACAAAGATCATCTCATCGTCGGGCAGGCCTGTTTCTTTCCGACCGACCCGAGTAAACGCTGCAGCAGTGCCGTAGTAGTCATCCTGTGTCCACTTTTCGAACGGATGATTGTGGCATTTTGCACATTGGATCCGGATGCCCATGAACAATTGCGCCGTCGTTTCTGTCGCATCGATTTCGTCGCGACTGGCTTTCCAGTACGCGGCCGGAGCGTTCTGCTGAGTCGTCCCCGTGGCTGTCAGCAGTTCACGAGCGAACTGGTCGAGTGGCATGTCATTCTTCACCGCGTCGTACAACCAGCGGCGGAATTTGTGAACGCCTGATTTGGTCATCTTCTTGCTGTTGCTGCGAAGAAGATCGGACCACTTCATCGACCAGAACCTCGCATGATCATCGCTCGCAAGAAGCCGGTCGATCAGGACAGATCGTTTGGCAGGAGATGCATCCGCCAGAAACTCCTGAGTCTCAGCCAGACCGGGCAGGCGACCGGTCAGATCCAGCGTTGCGCGGCGAAGGAAGTCGGAATCGCTGCAGAGTTCCGAAGGCTGAATTTGAAGCTGCTTGAGTTTGGCGAATACAAGCTGATCGACTTTGGTTTCTTCCGGAGGATTCGGCCACTGGAAGTCCGGGCGATTGGTCAGGAAAGTAATCTGAGTCGTTGACACCTTGTCCAGATAGCGAGCCAGCACAGTGACTTCGCCACGTCCCTGCATGGAGACTACTCCGGTCGCAGAGATCATGCCGATGCCTTCATCAGACGAATCGAACGCCGTCAGAGGCGTAATGTCGCGAACTGTGCCGTCACTGAAATGGCCGTTCACGAATAACTGCTGACGTTCCGCGCCATCGCGAAGGACGCGGGGCTTTGGAAACAGTTCGATGCGAGTCAGCGTCGGAGCCCCTTCGGCTTCCGTCTTCATACCTTCCGCGATCCACTCGCGAAGAACCACATGACTTGAGTCGCCGTTGCTCAATCGTCGTCCGCCACCGTGAGCCACTTCCATCAGTGGCTTGCGAAGCAGCAGACTTTCATCAGGCTTCAGAATGTTGGAACGTCGATTGAAGAATTCGCCGCGAAGAGTCACGAGGTCTACCGCGGGGTCATAGCCTCGCAGCGACAATCGAAAGCCGCCTTTGCCCGACGGCGAGCCATGACATGCTCCCATATTGCAACTGGACTTCGTCAATGCGGCGAGCACTTCCGTGTGAAATCCGATCGGAGCGGGCGTCTCGAAATGAGTCACGGTGACTTTGGCAGAAGCCGTCTGACCGGCTCGCGTGGCATGAATTGTCGTCGTGCCATTTCCTTTGGCCCGGACGACACCGTTTTCGATCAAAGCGACGCCGGGATCGTCGGTCTTGTATTCAACCAGGTTCGTCGCATCATGAATCGTGGCTGCTTCGGCATTGGCCGTGACAACCAATTGCTGCACGCCGCGCGGCCCGATGAGACTGATCTCGGCGGGCTGAATCTGCAACGAAGTCATCGGCAACTCCGCACCGACGCCCACGGTGGACACATTCAGAATCGCAATGACGCAGATGGATCGAATCATGATGATCACCTTAAAGGTGAGTTTTCAGCTTTCAGTTTTCGGTTCTCAGAAAACGCATCAGATGACAACTGTTTCCGAAAACCTCAAACCGTAAACCGAAAACTCTCTACTTCGCCTTCACCTCAACAACAATCGGTGGGACCGGATGAATCGGTTCCACGTTATCTTTCTTCGCCTTGCCCTGAAGGAACACAGTGAACGGACCGACGGCTGCATCGGCGACCGCATTGATCGTCACGGCAAGTTCGCCAGCGGCCATGGAACCCGCCGTCACGGTGACTCCCGGAGGAAGCTGATCGGCCGGAGTCGCCAGAGCAATCTCAATCGGCATCGTCCAATCCGCCGCACGAGTCGACCTGATCGTGACCATCGCTGACATGCCTTGAGTCACCGTCACACTCGGCTGATCCACAGCCAATGAAAACTGAGCCGCAGGAGCAACAGCGAGGAACAGATCGTTTCTCAACCGCGCGCTGCGAAAAAGTTCGTTATCATTCTTTTTCGGAGGCGGCGGAGCGAGTTGCAGTTCAGACGCCGCAACGGTTGAACCGTCCGGAGACATAATCCGAAACGTCAACGGCCCCCAATCCGCATCAGAGCTTGAAGCGGCAGGGTCGGCGGCCGTCAGAACCACCGGCACCGTGCTCTGTTTCCCGCCAATCGTGAACGGGTTCATCTTCAAAGCGGCTGGCAAATCGACGGCTTCAATCATAAGAGGTCCGTCGTAATGAATTCGACGTATTGACAGCGGCATTGCCGCACTCCCTCCACGCGGGACGTTCAATCGATCGACCGGAGCAGTCACTCGTACCGCTTTGCGATTCCGAAAGACATCCAGCGCGTAAGACCATTCCGAGCCACCTCGACCAGCGATTTCCGAGACCTTGAGAAAGTAATCGCCAGCAGCAGGCAATTGTGCAGACAGTTCTGCGTCCCGTGGTCCAGCGTCATCATTTTCCACGATCTTACCACCATCGGAATTGAAAAGTTCCAGCACGATATCAGCCGGACTTCCGACTTCGCGAGTCCTCGTCACCATGAGAAGCGGCATGGCTTCCGTCGCCGTGATTCTGAACCAGTCAACGTCGCCCCTCGCCTGCAGAATCCCAGTCAGCAGTTGTGTTTCAGCAGCGACCGTTGTCGCCTGCT
>JBKDRW010000359.1:0-21351 GCA_046341255.1 Planctomycetota bacterium | reverse complement strand
GAGCCCAGTCGTCGTGCGATGGAATCGTAATCTTCCAGTCGAGTGAATCGCGACTCATCGTCGAAATGGAATCTGCAGACCATAAGCCGTTGGAAATGACACCGTCCAGCGACGCTGTTCGAGCCACCCACGAGGCAAGTTGTGGCAAATCGTCTGATCCGATCAGATCAAGTCCAAACCACCGGTCGCGATTCGGACGCTCCATCTCCGGATGAACGGCGATCACTTCGATGTATACTCGAGGACCAATCTTTACGATGGCATTGTGAGTGCCCATCTTCGCGTGAGTGCCGCCGGAACTCATAACGCAACCGAGCTGTTCCTCCAGCCATGCCACTCCCCGATCCAGTGACGAACAGGTGATCACCAGATGATCCAGCTGAGTTGTCATGCGAATCCCGTCACCTCAGCGAAGACCAGCCCGACTCATCAGCCGGCTTGTTGCATCGAAAGCTTCCCGTACCCATTCTTCAATTCGGCCCGGTTCCGGCGAGTACTCGAGTTCAATCGACATCGCGCCTGTAAGCTCGAGTGCTGCAATCTCCGTCAGATAGGGTTCGAACTCAACCACTCCTCGTCCAGGAGGCAGATCACCATGACGAATTCCGTCGCAATCGGAGATATGAACGTGGAACGCACGGCCTTGCAGACGCCGGAGTTCCGCCGGCGCGACCTTCGCGAGATGCAGGTGCGATACGTCAATGTTTGCCCCCAGCGCCGTATGGTCGACGTCGTCAAGAAATCGGACCATGGAATCGACACTGTTGACCAGCGACAACGGAAAGGGCTCCAGTTCCATCGCAATCCTGAGTCCAAGGGATGCTGCGTGATCGGCCAGCCTGCGGCAGTTCTCCACGCCCGTCTTCCATTGTTCCGCCGGAGGAATGACTTCCTGATTCCAGATGTATTCCCCGAGCACCAGCAGCAGATTGTCAGCCCCGAACTCGTAACACAGGTCGAGAAATTTCCGGCATCGGTCGATATGAAAACGCTGGACAGCAGGATTGAAATCGATCAGACCGGTCGCCACACAGCAAACAGAGATGATCGGCAGCCCGACTTTTTCACATTCTGTCCGAATTCGCTTTCGCTCACGAGCATCGATATCCAGCGGATCCGTGAAGATATCGATCGTATCAAATCCGATCTCGCGCGTTTTTTGAATACCCCACGCCGTATCTCGCCCCGCCTGCGCCCATGCACTATTGATTAAACCGAGTCTCACGATGCCTTCGCCTGTTTCGAGTGAGTGATTCATGCAGCCTGGCGAAGTGTAACGAATCGATTCCCGCCAATCGAATGGCTGAACGTGTCAGTTCACCGAAACTCATCTGACTACAGCCACGGCTGATGCCCACTCTGCGCCGAAGACAGGTCTCACGACGCACCGGAATTTCTCTCGGCAAGAGCAGGGTGCCTCGCTGAGGGATGGGCAAAAGCACACAGTGACCTGTTACAGCCGGACGGCAACTCTCCGTCAAACGGAAGACGGACCGAGGCCCGAAGAACCGACTTCGATTCAGTCCGCAGTCGTGAGATTTTTCGACAGCATTTCAAGAAATGCGGTCCGCATTCGGTCGACCGCAACCTGCAACGGCCCGGCAAGAGTCGCGCCTGACGCCAGCTTGTGACCGCCACCGGAAAACTGTTCCGCCAGCGCGGCAACATCATGAGGAGATCGGCATCGGAGGCTAAACTTGATTTGTCCCGTCTGAAGCTCTACCGCAATGAAAGCCGCCTCAGAACCAGCCACCGTCAGACATTGATTCACCAGACCTTCGGTATCCGAGGGAACCGCCCCCGTTTCCGCCATATCTTTAGAATCCGCCTGGATCCAGACCAGCCGACCATCGGCTTCCGACTGAGTTCTTCCCAGAACTCGGCCGCCAAGACGAACTCGAGACAAAGACGACTGCTCGTGAACCAGATTGAATACCAGATGAGGCGATGCACCCAGTTCCATCAGCCGTGCTGCGATTTTCATTGTCAGCGACGTCGTCGAGGGAAAACGAAACCAACCGGTGTCCGTTGCAATGGCAGCATAAAGCCAGTTTGCCACTTCATCATCGAAGGTTACACCCAGATCATCCGCCGCTTCGCAGATCAATTCTCCGGTCGCTGAAGCATGCACATCTTTCAGCTCCACGGCGTGAAGCTGATCGGAACTGACATGATGATCAATCACGACTCGCTTTGACGGCAGATTCTGAACCACGTCAGCCATTGATCCCAGTTGCTGCCATGCACTCGTGTCAACGATGATCACCACATCACTTTTTGGAATACTGCTGCGGGGGATCGACTCGTGGAGTTTCAGAATCACACCCGGAGGATTCATGAACTGCAGGTTGGCCGGAGGCGCCGACGCATTGACGATCGTGACTTTTTTGCCCATGGCGAGCAGAATCGCCCGCATGCCCAGTTCGGATCCCAGCGCGTCGGCATCGGGCCGAACGTGACTTGTGATCAGGAACGACTCATTCTCGTCGATGATGGATTTCAGTACGCTCCAGTCCAGGGAAGACACTCGACACGACTTTCAACGGGTTCAGAGAAAACAGATCGTGGACGCGCAACAACGCATTTCACCACACCGCAGATCTCAGCATGTCTGAAGCCCCGCAGGCACAGAGCAAAGACGGTGTCGACTTAGTCTAGCGAAATAAAGGGTGGCGGGCGATCGAAACAAGCCCCGCCCGTCAGAGTTTTCACGGCGTTCGAAGACCGAGAGACCATCTTTCCCGGATCGTCCTGCCCCGAGGGCCGTCTTTCGCCAGGCATTGGCAGTGCGAAACGCCGGAATCACAATCACCGGTCTTCGCAGAATCAACGGAGACCAATTGGTGTCGCCTCAAACTTGAGACACGCGGCTTCAAGGAGTCACGGCGAGTTGATTATTCACCTTGCGGACGCCCGGCTGCAATCGGATCAGATTCGCAGCAAGACGACTCGCTTCTGTCGACGGCACCGCACCAGGCAGAATCACTTCACCAGTGCCGGACATATTGACATTGATGCCAGTCAGCTCCGGACGATCCAGCTCAAACCGAGACAGCTCCAGAGAATTTGACGGAGCCAGTGCTCCTGACTGCTGAGCCACCGCCGCTGCCGGAAACGGAAATGCCATGCGAAGCGACGTACGAACAGACCGGGAAGTGCCCGTCTGCTGACTCTGACTGCTCTGCATGTTCTGGCTGGGTTGAAAAGCCTGAAACTGGCGATTCCGGCCCTGAGACTGATTTGCCTGTCGTGCGCCTCCCACAAAATTCTCACTGGAACTCGCGCCGACAAACCCAGTGCTCGACGCCTGATTCGTGCCCGAAGACGTCACCGCGCGATTGATGGGAGTTGTGGATGTCAGTCCAGCGCCGGACGTACCGGAAGAAGTCCTGGAGGACGAAGACGTCGAAGAGCTTGTTTTTGATGACGAGCCTGTCGACGAAGAGGAAGAACCGGAACCGCCGGTTCCGAACGACTGCCCATATGCCGATTGCGACGAGTCCGCAACGAAGGTGCACACAAGCAAAAGACCACACGTTCTGAAGACATGTCGCATCGTCAGCATCGAAATCTCCAAACGCGCAGGCTCATGTAAAAACTCAGTCATGATTATCGATTCTGAACCCCGCCGCGTGTCAAGTGTAACGAACTTTTCCCCGTTTTGGACGGGGTTTTGCTCATTTTGGAACTCCCCATCCGCACCGCCCGTTCAGGATACCGTCAAGCTCTGACGATTTGGAAAGGCATTCCGTCTCCGAAAATCCGCAAAAACTGCAGATCCCCGGATCGCCAGACGCTGTCCACGGCCTGCAGGATTCGAGAAGTCTCCGACCGGACCATGAACTTGTCAGTCTCTTCATGAGTTTCGATATGATCAGGTCTATACTGCAGCTTCTGTCTCCATCGATCATTCTCGACCGAAACTTCGGCAGGCGCCACGGCAACGATTCGGCACGCTTCTCAATTCGAACCTCCGAACTCCGCTGGCAGTCATGGACAGAGTCAAACCAACGCACGTCGTGATGACGCCGTGAAACAGTTTTGTTGAATTCCCTCAGAAATACTCAGTCATCGCAGAAAGTCATCGATGATTGAGTATCGGACACCACTCATGCCTCCCCAACCATCTCGCAAGCCGGACTCGGCCTCTCAAAAATCACGGAACCGCAGTGGTTCACGACCCGGGCGACCGGATCGCAATTCCGGAGCAAGACCTCGGCCGTTCAGCAGGCGTCCATCACGATCCGGATCGGGGGACGAAGAGTTGAACGCCACCACAGCTCCGGAAGGCCGTGGAATACGGGGGAGCAGACAGCCTTCAGCCGACGACGACCGCAGTGACTCCTCAGCCACGGGCGCTGGTGCCGAGGATACGATCCGTCTTCAGAAATTCCTCGCCATGGCGGGAGTTGATTCGCGACGAAACTGTGAAGATTACATCCGCACCGGACGAGTCACTGTCGACGGTGAAGTAGTGCTCGATCCGGCGCGGGCAATCAATCCTGCGAAAAACGACATTCGGCTGGACATGGAGCGGCTTCGGCCACCGCGATTTCGATACTTCCTCGTCAACAAGCCCACAGGTTTCCTGTGCACCAACAGTGATCCTCAGGGACGCCCGCGAGCCGTGGATCTCGTACCGGTTCAGGATCAGCGATTGTTCACCGTCGGCCGACTCGACGAAAACACCGAGGGTCTGCTGCTGATCACCAACGACGGTGACCTCGCACAGCATCTCGCGCATCCGAAGTTTGAGGTGGTCCGTCGATATCGTTGCCAGGTCGCAGGCATCCCTTCAACAGAAACACTGCGGCAACTTCGCGAGGGGATGTATTTCTCCGACGGATTCTTCCGTTTCCGCAGCGTCCATGTCCATCGTCGAAAAGGACGAAGCGTGATCCTCGAACTCGAACTGCAGGAAGGTAAGAATCGAGAAATCCGTCGACTGATGGCCCGTGCCGGACACAAAGTGCTGACTCTGGAACGTATCGGCTTCGGCCCGCTGCAACTTCGCAGTCTCGGCCCCGGTCGACATCGCGAACTGCTCCCGTGGGAAGTCCAGGAACTGCGACGCTTTGCGGAACACGGCGAGAAGCCCGCCGATTCAAAACCGCAGCGACGTGACGAGTTCGGCTATCGCCCCGGCCAGACTCGGAAGCGAGTCCCCAAGTCGGGCCTGAAGCCCGGACAGAAGTCGGAATCGGTCGAGACGGGGTCTGAAACGTCAAGCCATCGTCCGGACGGACCTCGCTCTGCCACGTCTCCGTTCGATGGCCCCGATCGAGACGGCCGGCGAACCGATGGCCCTCGGACTCCAGGGCCACGAAAATCTGTCGCAGGAAACGGGCAACCGCGACGCCCGGGTCCACGAACTTCGGGGCCACGGGCCGACCGGCCGCCACGTCCTGATCGACGCGAAGAACGCAGACCATCGGACGCCATCGAGATGGAAGTTCTGGATGGATCGATGGGTCAGGAAGTTCGCCGCGAGCATGGAGTCAAGGGGCCTCGTGGACGACGACCAGCGAACCCTGGACGATCCAGCGATCTCCAGGAAGGGTACCGCAGCGAGTCGTCCGATCGTCCTCGCACGACGAAGTCAGAGAGCCGACGACCGGCAGCGAGGGGCAAGGGCAAATCATCCGGAGCGAAAAGCTTTCGAATCACTGGAAAGAAAGATGCCAACATCACGCCCAGCTCCAAAGGCCGCGATCGACGACGAAACAAGTAGCGTCTTCATGGTCGTGAGATTTTCTTCAGTGACTCACGTTCTTGCCAACCTCTCACGTATGAAATGAAAAGGTCAGAGCCATTCGAAGCGCGATTCCAGACGTTTTTCGAGCCTCTTCGGTCCACGGAGCCGGAGCCGGAGCCGGTGGCGATTCGACGCGAACGTTTGTCGAACGACCGACCTTTCGCGCGCCGTTGCAATATGGTTCGCTCAGATTCTGCAGTCGTTATCTGCTGTCTCCTCTCGCAGGGTTTACCACCCTGCCTTTTCGACGAATCGTTCGCCGAATCGGCGGTGTCGGACTTGCGACAACGGACCTTGTCAACGCCCGAGCACTGGTGTCCCGAAATGAACGTACGCTGCAGATGGTGGAGACACATCCCGAGGATCGACCTTTTGCCGTTCAGATTTTCGGCAACGACCCGTGCGTCATGGCTGATGCGTCCCAACTGCTGGTGGAACTGGGAGTTGACACGATCGACATCAACATGGGCTGCCCGGTCAACCGCATCGCTGGTGCCGGTGCTGGCGCGGGGATGATGTGCAACATCAGCGGCACGCTCAGACTGGTTCAAACCGTCGTTGAGGCGGTGGCTGTTCCGGTCAGCGTGAAAATGCGACTGGGCTGGGACTCCGAAAATCTCACCGCGCCAGCCTTCGCGAGGGAGTTCGAACAACTGGGTGTTTGCGCTGTGGCGATTCACGGTCGCACACGCGAACAGGGCTTCAGCGGCAACGTCTCACTTCCCGGCATCCGCGCGGTGGTCGACGCAGTGGAAAAGATCCCTGTCATTGGCAACGGTGATGTCAGAAACGTCTCCGACGCCGCGAGAATGCTCCATGAGACCGGTTGCCACGGCGTTTCGATCGGCCGAGCCGCCCTCGCGAATCCATGGATCTTTCGACAACTGACCGAATGGGAGTCCACGGGCACATTTGCTCCGGCGGGAACGTTCGACGAGCGGCTCAACCTGATGCTGCAGCAGTTTGCCTGTCTTGAGGAACAGCACGGCTGCGAACGAGCCATCATTCTGTTCCGCAAAATGGCCCACTGGTATCTGAAAGGAATGAGAGTCCTGAAACGCCTTCGTGGTGACTTTCAGCAAGTTCGAACCGCCGAAGAAATGAACACCGCGATTGCTCAGATTCGCGACGCCGGACCCGTCGATGGTAACCGCTCCGGCATTCTGACCGATGCTGAAATCCCGGTCCCCCGGGGCCCGGTTGATCAGTGGTAACCCCGGTCCATACAGCAAGAGCGGATTCCTGCCGCATCAGACTCATCGACTCGGGAATGACGTTCGATATGAGTTGATCGCTGCAATTCTGTCGGCGTCTTTTTCGAAGCCAAGCGAATAGAAATCGTAAACCGTCGTATCCGATGGCTGCGCCAGGGAACCGAAATCCGAGGGGTCCCGTTGCCGCAGTGAGGCTGCAACAACCAGCGCCACGTCACGAATCTGAACACGATAGGTGCTGGTCGGATCACCCGTCGGAAGCAGTTTGTTCTTCTGGTTCGCCAATGGCCACAGGACAGATTCGGACTCCAGTAGTGGTTCGACCACTTTAAGATCTTCTGCACGGCGAAACTTCGCGAGACACAGCAGCGAATACGCCATCGACTGATACTTCGCACCCGTCCGGATCGAATTCAAAGCCAGCGTTCGTCCTTCCTCGACGTCATGCTCGATTGCAAACAGCAGCGGACGATCCACCGCGATCGCCGGTCGACCGTTCCTGTTGGTACGATTCATCCACGCTCCGGCAAGCCTCCGCAGACACGGTGCATATACGCCTTCATCAACCAACTCACCAAAACGCGGGTCAGAAAATGCATCCGAAATCTGCGTTGAAGTCAGCCTCGGAAGGTCAAGTGCTGAATCACTGCCCAGCAGCATCAATGCCGCACAGGTAGCCACAGGAAAAGGGACATCGCGACGCCCATTGCAAAGCTTTGAAAACTCGCGACTTCGCGACTCCATCAGACCGGCCAATTCCGGAGATGAAAACAACCGCAGGGCAAACAGATCCTTTTCAATCTGCAACATCTCAATAAAGACATCCAATGCCTTGTCATCCGTCCCGACGATTTCAGAGAAACGCTGCCACTCCGGAAGTTTCGCGGCCACGTCAGGACCCTGAGACTTCATGAGTTCTGACAGCCGATCGTCGTACAGACGTTTGCGAAGTCGAACAACAATCTGACGAACAGCAGATGCTTCGGGCTCTTCCAGAGATCGACTTTTCTGGTCCAGGATCCCCGATCCCGTCGCGTCGAGTGCAAGCAATGCGGTCGTCGCTGCTTGCCGAGCAGCAAACTCAGGGGATCGCAACTGGTCGACAAGTTGATCAATGCGCGCCTTCAACTCCCCTGCAGTCGAAACGCCCGTCGCTTCCTGCGCGATCACCACCGTGGCGGAGAGCCACAAGGTCATGAAACAAATCGTCAAAAACAATCTCATACTGTATTTTTGTTCACTTTAGAGTGCAACCAAGAACTGGTGGCTGTCTGAAACATGGGGAATTTTTGAAGTTCGGGCGGTCGAGCCTCGCTCAGGCAGCGACGCTGATGAACCCGGTGGCGGAGAAAATGACCCGCGGTCTCACGCCTAGACGCCCATGTGACCGTTTTCTATCGCGATTCGTCAACCAAACGCGACTTCGGAATGGATTCCCAGCCAGGTTGTGCAGGGGAAATCGAAAAAACCGGCAAAGTCCCGTCCGAATTCAGCAGCTTTCCAGGTTCAATCTTCTCAGCCATCATTCCGAACGACTCGGTCAGCCCGGGTTCTCGAGGCTCGACCTCATGGCTTACGAAAGAACGAGAGTGGCGTTCTGGATCACGGTCAATCTGATATCGGACAGGCCTGATCAGTCAGACTCCCACCCAGCATCCGGTTTCCTTTTGAAACGCGAATCACCAAACTTCCTGACTCTGGAAGGTGCTGCCAGGATGCCGCGCGCTCAGGCATCAAAATCAGCCATGCTGCTTCTGACCTTTTCGTTCGTCCCATCGGACTGAATCCTTATGAGAACACTCGCACTTCTTCCCTCAGTTCTGCTGACACTGTGTTCGGCTTCGATCGCTGACGATGACATTCTGGTGATGGACTTTGAATCCGAATCGTACGCCCCGTGGAAAGTCACGGGAGAGGCCTTCGGTCCGGGACCTGCGGAGGGAACTCTTCCCGGACAAATGCATGTCGATGGATACCATGGCAAACGACTCGTCAACTCGTTCTATCGTGGCGACGATACGATCGGAGTGCTGGAGTCACCCCAATTCACGATTCAGCGTCGATATCTGACGTTTCTGATCGGTGGTGGACAAAATGAGAAGCTCGCTCTGCAGTTGGTGGTCCGCGGAAACGTGGTCCGATCGTCATCCGGTGGCAACCAGCAGCCCGGAGGCAGTGAATCGCTGGCTCCCGAATCATGGGATCTGGAGGAATTCCTCGGACAGTCAGCCATGATTCGAGTTGTCGATCAGGCGACTGGTGGGTGGGGGCACATCAATGTGGATCATATCGTACTGACAGATACCAAACCCAAAGGCCTGATCACGAACGCAGAGCGGACGTTCAGGGCGGAGCATCGGTATCTGCATCTGCCGATTCGGAACGGAGCCCCGAAGCGAATCGTGACGCTTCTGGTCGACGGCAAGCCGATCGTCCGCAACGAGATTGAACTGGCCGATGATCACCCAGACTGGTTTGCACCGATGGAAATCGCCGGCTTCAGGGGTCAGGAAGTGACGCTTCGCGTCGACCGACTGCGAGAAGACTCCCTTGCGCTGAGCGCGGTTGAACAGTCGGATGACCTGAAAGATTCGGTCGACCTGTATCAAGAGCCACTGCGTGGTCAGTTCCATTTTTCACCGCGACGCGGATGGAACAATGATCCCAATGGACTGGTGTTTTACAATGGCGAGTACCACATGTTCTTTCAGCATAATCCTTATGGCTGGGGCTGGGGAAATATGCATTGGGGACATGCCGTCAGCAAAGATCTTGTCCACTGGCAGGAACTCGGAGACACACTGCTGCCAGACGACATGGGGCCGATGTTCAGTGGCAGTGCTGTTGTCGACTGGAACAATACGAGCGGATTTGGAACGAAGGATCAACCGCCGCTGGTCCTGATCTACACGGCCGCGGGAAATCCGACGGTTCAGGGTCTTGCATACAGCACGGACGGTCGCAACTTCACCAAGTATGCTGACAACCCGATCCTGCAGGAGATCACCGGTGGTAATCGTGATCCGAAAGTCATGTGGCACGAACCATCGAAGCAATGGGTCATGGTGCTGTACGTTGACTGGCAGAAGAAACACACGGCCCACTTTCTGACGTCGCCAAATCTGAAGGACTGGAAACTGGCCAGTATTTCTGAAGGTGATGGGCCGGGCCTTCGATTCCTCTATGAATGTCCGGACTTCTTCGAACTTCCGATTGATGGCGATCGATCCCGAAAGAAGTGGATCCTGACAGCCGCCGACAGCCAGTACGCGATCGGGTCATTCGATGGAATATCGTTCCATCCGGAAGCAGAACGATTGTCTGGTCATCGTGGGCGTGGCTTCTATGCGGCCCAGACTTTCAGTGACATTCCCGCATCAGACGGAAGACGCATTCAGGTCGGATGGTTTCAGACGGAGACGCGCGGCATGCCGTTCAATCAATCCATGACGCTTCCCCTCGAACTCCGTCTCATGTCAACCGCTGAGGGTCCTCGTCTCACGTTTCGTCCCGTAAAGGAACTCGAATCTCTCCGACAGAAACACCATCACATCGCATCGGGGACGCTGCGGCCGGATTCTCCAGACCCGCTGGCATCCATCAATGCGGAACTGATCGAGCTGCGGACGTCGATTCGGCCGGTGGATGCGAAAGACCTGTCAGTAGGCATTCGCGGCGCTGCGATTCAATACGATGTGGCCAGACAGGAACTGATCGTCAACGATCACAAGGCCCCCGCTCCACTGAGAGACGGCTTGCTGAAGCTGATCATCTACTGCGATCGTACGGGCCTTGAAATCTTTGCGTCGGACGGCCTGACGTATCTCCCGTTGCCGTATCAGCCACGGTCGGAGGATCGATCACTGTCAGTCACTACGACAGGTGGTTCGGCCGAGATCAGGGAACTGCACGTTTATGAACTGAAATCGGCATGGACGAACTGAGTTCTGCTTATCCCAGCGACGTGCTGATCCCTTCATGCAGCCGGTAGAGATGCTCGCCCGCTTTGCGAACAAGAAGGATGCCCTCATCTTCACGATTCTCAAACGATGCCACATCAATCGTATCAGGATCTCGGTAGCCGAGATTGATCCGTTCGCACACCTCGCGCGGGATCTGAGATGCAACCGTCACCTGCACCCGAGGCCTTTCAAGGCCATTCTCGTAAGTACCAGAACCCCTGACATGGGTTGAATGAGCCAGCACACCCCACGGCATATCTTTGAATCTGTCCCACTGCTTCGTGAAGTAATCACGAACGTGATATCCGACTCGTTCGATGTTGGCGCCATGAGTGATGGAGATGCCTTTCATATGCGGTGCGTAGATGATCAGTTCACCCCCGTCGGCAACGACGGGCTCAAGCTTGTACATGCACTTTCCGGCGACCCAGAGTTCATCGTACATCTCCGGAGCACAGGAAAGAACCTGCCGATAAGGACGTGAGTGCCGCTTGATATGAACTTGTCCTGACAGATTCGATGCGCCACGCCATGCATCTTCAGGCGTTCCGTAGAACAGACCATAAGGAGATGCATCCGTCGCAACCACAAACGCAAGGCAGCGTCGTTCGATCGGAATCAGCTTCGCAGCGCGATCCACAACACGACGCACCGGAGTGTCCTGAACTCCGATGATGCCGACATTCGTGATCAGCGCGCCAAGCCAATGAAAGAAATTGAGCAGTTTCGGACCGGAGATACCGGGGAAAAAGTACTTGTTCCCGCCGCTGAAACCGACCACTTCATGGGGAAAGACCGGCCCAACCACCAATGCCACATCGTAGTCCAGAATGCGGCGATTGATTTCGACAGGTACTTCGAGTGACAGAACGCCCTCAGTAATCTCACGAGTTTCTGCTTCGGTAAGCGTCCCGATCGTCGACAGCTGCGCCGGATCATCCCACGCGTGATTGTACAGACTCACATCGGAGCAGGGATCAGAGGCCGCAATCCCCAGCATCGAGCGAATCCTGTCCTGCGGCATCGGCGGATGCGTCCCCAGCGCGACAAGTACATCCAGTGACCTGGCAATCGGACGCAGCAGACTTCGCAGAGCCGGAAACAGGACCGGCAGCGGAGCCGTCCGAGTGTTATCCGGAACGATGAGGAGCACATTTCTGTTCCGGAAGTCCTCAATCGCAACATTCTTCTCAATCCACTCACGCATCTGCTCTGCAGACAACGTCGTCAGCACGGAACTCATGTCAGCATCCTGTGAACCGATCAAAGCTCATCAAATTGCAAAACGGACAGGCTTCACTCTGGAAACGGAAGATAACGGAGCGACTGAGTCGTGTGTAGCGGCCACACATCAATGGGCGGAACGACATGAAAGTGAGGGGCCGTGATCCAGTCAGGTGCCACTTTGCGATGCCTCAAGAAAGATTTTCTGAGAACTCGGCCATCAAGGATGAGCGGCCCCGAGTGTGTCGGAGACACCGAATGGCATCCTCAGAACAGCAGCGTCGCTTCACTTCGTCATCAAGTCAACCAGCATCTCGGAGTCTTCCACGGTCACAGTTCGGGAAATATCCGATTGGGGAATTCTGATGGTCAGACTCGTTCCGGGTTTCGCACTCACAGTCAGATGATCGTTGGAATCGAACCGCTCGTCTTTGGACTTTCCCGCGAGGATCAGCTCGTTGTCCTGTGTACGGACTTCGACCGGCACCGATACTCGACGCAAGTTACCGCCCTGAACGCGGATCCGAACGGCCACATGACCTTCGGGCAGAGGCGATCGCAGCGCACGATATCGATCGGTAACATTCACCGCATACACATCATGCACATCCTGAGCCCACACCATAGGAAAAGTCTGACCGTTGCGCCGAAAAGTCACCGCGTAGATTGCATGTAACTCCTGATCGCGTTCGGCCTTCGAAGCCTGATCAATAAACCAGCCTTCATTGAGCTTGTTTCCGGTGGGCTCACAGGCTCCCGTGAAATGCCAGCCGTGATCCCAGATTTCAACCCACGTGTGATTGCCACTTTTGTTCGTCCACAGAGGCGTTCCCACAATCCGCGCTGGAATGCCCACAGCTCGACATGCATCCACAAGAATCACAGACAGGCCTGTACAGGATGCTTTCCCGGACTCCATACTCTCCAGTGGACTTTGATCGGCTTTCTTGCGTTCCGTGGAATAGCGGACGTTCAATGTCGGAAACACATGCTGATTCAGCAGGACCGTCGCGGCGTAAGGCGTTTCTGCATCTTTGACCACCTCGCGAAATCGAGCGTAGAAGTCCGCACGCCACGCGTCTCTTCGCTCACTGACATTGGCATACGGCAGGAGTGCGTCATATACAATTTCCTTTGGAACAGTTTTGCCCCATGCCGATTCGTTCAACGCTTTCCACGTCAGTCGACTGTTTTCCAGAAGAAAATCGGCTTTCAAAGACTGCAGGTCCCGATCCGGCATGTTCTCGACAAGAAAAATCATGCCGTCTTTTTCTTCTGCAGGAGCCTTCTCAATCGCCTGCTCCAGTTCGGACCGATTTGAACCGGCTCGTTGCAGGGCATCTTGCAGAACCATCTCATCAGCCCGGGAAACAGCGCCAATGAGAAACAAGGCAACAATCGTACGAAGGGATGCAATCACTGTCAGAAATCCATCAGCTCAATCAGGGTGTTGTCAAAGCCGCGCATCACAGAATTGATGGGGTCACTTCGGAATCTTGGCAGGAATCGCTCGTCCCTGAAAGCGAGCCTGCCCGGAAGATTCAGGAGTGCGCGGTCGCAGATTTCGGAAATGCAGTGACTCGGCAGGATCCTCGCCCTCTCAGATGGACAACGATCTGAAACTGCACTCCGTTCGATGGTCACCTGACCATCTGACGGAAGTCGCCGGAACCGGAACAGAAACACGCGGCCACTTTGACAATCATGGATGCGTTCGGCATGATTTGCTCGAATGCCACAACTTCTATTAAGCGTGCTCAAACGGGAAAAATGGTAATGCGAAGTCTTTGTAAGTCGCTGACTCTGTTGTTGTTTACGGTCGTCTCGGTATTCAGTGTTTCGGGCAATGCACGAGCCGCTGAGGAAGAGGGCGATGCTGTTCTGACAATTGGATCCAAGGCTCCGGAACTGGACGTGGAGCACTGGGTCAGTGACGGCCATGGCAAGTTCAGGCCGGTGACGACATTTGAATCGGGAAAAGTGTACGTGGTTGAATTCTGGGCAACATGGTGTGGCCCCTGTATTGCCAGTATGCCGCATCTTGCTGAGACTCAGGAGAAATATGCCGACGAGGGCGTTCAGATCGTCAGCATCAGTGATGAGGACATTGAAACGGTCGAGAAATTTCTGAAGCGTCCGCTCAGGAAGCCAGTTGCCCAGCCAAAGGAAGGCGGGAATGAAAAAGAAGCCGACACGGAAGAAGGGAAGGAAGAAACCTATGCCGATCTGACTGGTGCCTACTGCCTGACGACTGATCCTGACCGCTCCAACCATGCGGCTTACATGGAAGCCGCCGGTCAGCGTGGAATTCCGACCTGTTTCATCGTTGGTAAGGCTGGCGAGGTGGAATGGATTGGTCATCCGATGGTCATGGACGAGCCCCTCGATGCAGTCCTGAACGACAATTGGGACCGTGCCACTTTCATGGTTGAGTTCAAAAAGAAGCAGGCTCAGGATCTGCTGATGACGAAGATCACCAGGCTGGTTCGCGCGAAGGATTTTGAGGGAGCACTTGGGCTGATTCAGACAGCAAAGAACGAAGCGGGCGAAGATCAGCAGGCACTGACATCACTGCTCAGGATGGAAGCTCAGGTGTATCTGCTGCCGATCCGTGAAAAGCTGATGGATGATGAGCAGGCGGAAGACGCGCAGAAGGAACTGATGGAACTTGTGAAGAAGGCTCCAGCCGACGTGGCGGGGCAGATTCGATCCATGTCCGTATCCCTGCTGATGTCCGTGCAGAAGCCAGATGTCGCTGCGGCCCTGCTGAGTGAACTCGCAAGCATGGAACAGGTCGTCGCAGGCGATCTGAATGAGCTGGCATGGAGCATCTATCTTCAGGCTCAGCGTAACAAACAATTTCCGGAAGAAATCCTGAACGGCGCGGTGGCGATCGCGGAAAAGGCTGTCGCCGCCGAGCCCGGAAATTCCATGATCCTCGACACGCTTGCTCATCTCGTCTATCTCAGGGGCGATCTGGACCGAGCCATCGAATTGCAGACAAAAGCTGTGGAAGAGCCAGGTGAAGGAATCACAGTGAATGACGAGATGAAGTCATTTCTGGAACAGCTGAAGAAGGAAAAGGCACAGAACTAGTCATTTCTCCTTCGTCGTCGTCGCAGAATTCTGTGACGACGGATCTCATGGAAGCCCGGCCTGTTTCAGAGCCGGGCTTCTTTGTTCCTAGGCATCAGTCGGTTATTCTTCCTGCAAACTGTCCTGAGTCAGAGACTGGTCGCGCGTGCCTCCTGATGACTCAGCGTCATTCTACGAGTCAATTGACGTCGCTCGCTCGCCAGACAATGATCGTCCGGCGGCTGAAGGCTGGCTGAACTGAAAAGGTTCTTTACCATGGGTCGTTTGTCACTCGCCTGGCGAATTCTTACCAGTCGCGATCTAGCATCAAAGGTCGAGACGCTGCTCTTGACGCCTCCGGCCATCGCCGCTCCCGTTCCGGCAACACCAGCGACTCCTCCAGCACCGAAGCCTCCGGCAAGAAGTGATGCCATCAGTCTGCTGTCGGCCCTGCAACGTGAAGGTCGAATGATCGACTTCCTGAAGGAATCCATCGACGGCTACACCGACGCGCAGATCGGCGCGGCGGTGCGAGACATTCATCGCGATTGCGGTGCTGTTCTGGAGCGTCAGTTTGCCATTCGACCGGTCGTGGAGCAGCCGGAAGGCAGTCCGGTGTCCCTCGCTGGCAAATCAGTCGGCACCATCAGACTGTCTGGCAACGTGGGCAACAACTCGGCATCATCGGGCGCTTTGATCCATCACGGCTGGCAGGCCACGAAATGCGATGTGCCTGTCTGGACCGGCGACGCTTCCAGTGTTCGGGTGATTGCACCTGCGGAAGTCGAAGTGAAATAGCCCGGACAGAGTGACGCAGATTTCAACGCGGTGGCCTGCAATCAGATTGTGACAGCACCCTGCCGTAGCCCTGCTCGGACGACTGTGTCCATCTCTCGAATCCGGGAGAAATGACCTGGAACTACTCACCGGGATGTGACACCGCTGACGGCTGCGTAACGAGCCTCGCAGGGTATTCCGTCGGGAGAGAAATGTTGAAACGCCTACTTCTTCTTTGGACGGAACTGATGCGTTGGGTTTCCAAAGACGGCCTCGGCAGCTTCCATCAGCGTCTCGGACAGCGTCGGATGGGCGTGAATGGAATCCGCCAGATCGCGAGCGGTTGCACCCATTTCGATGGCGAGAACCGCTTCAGCAATCATTTCGCCGGCACCCGGGCCCACGATCCCCACACCGACGACCCGCTGCTTTGTCGGTTCGACGATGATCTTGGTCATGCCTTCGGTACGAGCCAGTGACTGGGCTCGACCGGATGCAGCCCACGGGAAACGATGCACCGACACGTCACGCCCCTGGGCAGTTGCTTCACTCTCTGTGATCCCGGCCCATGCGAGTTCCGGATCCGTGAAGACAACGGCCGGGATGGCAATATTGTCAAACTCGACTGGTTCACCAAGCAGCGTCTCGGCTGCAATCTTTGCTTCGCGGGTTGCCTTGTGTGCCAGCATCGGTTCGCCGGCCACATCCCCGATGGCCATCAGCTTCGGATCAGCCGTTCGCTGGTTGCGATCGATCTCAATAAAGCCCTTGTCATTGATCTTCACCTTCGTTTTTTCCAGACCCACGTTTCGGCTGTTGGGACGACGCCCTACGGACACAAGGACTCGATCAAACACCTGCCGCGGCTCTACGCCTTCACCTTCCAGAGACGCAACAATTCCCTCCGATGCTGGCTCCAGCTTCGCGACTTTTGTATTCAGATGAATGGCTTTGAACTGATGAGCGAGTCGTTTCTGAAGGGGCACCACGAGGTCCCTGTCGGCGCCGGGCAGCAGTCCGGCAGTCATCTCAACAACCGTCACTTCAGATCCCAGAGCAGCATACACAGAACCCATCTCAAGGCCGATGTAGCCGCCGCCGATCACAAGCAGTCGTTTTGGGATATCCCTGAGCTCCAGCGCCCCGGTCGAGTCCATGATACGATCATCACCGAGCGCAAACATTGGAGGCATCGCAGGCTGTGAACCTGTGGCAACGATACAGTGATCGTAGCTGATCGTCCTTGTCGACCCATCCGCCAGTTTCACTTCGATCAAATCAGAGCTTTGAAACGTGCCGCGACCCTTGACGAGTTCAACGCCTCGAGCCTTGCAGAGGCCCTCGATTCCGCCCGAAAGGTTTCCGATCACAGAGTTCTTGAAGGAACGCAGCTTGTCCAGGTTGATCGTGGGCTTTGAGAACGTCACGCCACAATCTTCCACTTCTTTCGCCTCGTTGATCAGTTTTGCGACGTGAAGCAGCGCCTTCGACGGGATGCAGCCACGGTTCAGGCAGACGCCACCAGGCTTGACACCTTCATCGATCATCACGACCTTCATCCCGTGATCAGCCGCAGCAAAAGCCGCCGGATACCCGCCAGGGCCACCACCAAGAACGACCAGTTGAACGTGTTGATCGGCCATCGAACCAGAATGCTCCAGGATAGGGACGACGCAGGGGCTGAATTCCGCCTGCTTTCATGCGGACATCAAACCTGCAACCAACGTAGTGACATTCGCGACTCAGCAGGTGGAACTGTAGTGAACAACAGGACGGAATACAAAAGCCTTTCCGATTGCCGGAAGTCGCGTGATCCCATGAAATCTGACGGACCAACCTATTTCAGACCGTCAGTCGTTTGAGGGGCACGCTCCGAAAACCGAGGTGCTCAGGTCAGCCAGCCAGCCGTTCATTTCGAGAAATCGTTCTTTCCAATAATAATGATCCAGCAATCCCGACGTGTCCCGCCCGAGCAACTTCATCGCCGCATAGAGTGCCTCGATGGTCGCCAGGCCCTCGGCAGGATCTTCGAAAACCTCGGATTTCCTCGGATAAGCCGTCTTGACCGCTGGAAGCGATCGAACGGTCATCTGCTGGTAGGCGGCCTCCATTTTCGCGGCCCACCGCCACGTGCCGTCAAGCAGCAACAGGCCCTGATCGGCATCTGCAGGGCTGATCACCGGTCCCCCGATCCCAAGTCGGACATAGTTCGCAAGATCGACGGGCACGGGACTCGGGTAGGTCGTGAAGATGAACTCCTGGCGCGATCGCAGCGGTTCTACGGAGCACTTACTTCGGCGTTCGCGCGGATGCACCACGATCACCGTCGGGGGAAAAGTGTTGTTGAGCAGCGTCGGCACAGGGAATCCGCAGGAGAACGCGCAGAAAAACGACGCGGTCGTCGATCAGAACTTGAGACAATCTTTGAGAAGAATGGTCGTTTCCAGAACGCTCTGCAAGCATGTTGTGCACGATTCGAAATCTACACTTCCGGAGCAGAAGAATCGGCCGTAAACCGGTTCCTGCCTTCGAGAAAAGAAAGTCGTGTACTTTTGACCGCCTTGTCAGTCCGAAACAGGAGAGACAGAATCCAAAACAGTCTGCGCACTCATGCCCAAGTAATGTTCCTCTCTCGCGCTGTCTACGCTGGGCATTCTCGCATGTCTGCGACGCACCTCGCATCTTTCCGTGACCTGGTAGGGTTCCATGTCTGACCAGAAGCCCTCAACCAACGATATTCTCTCCAAGATTCGTGCGAAGGCAGCATCTCCGTCGGGAGACACGCCTGCCGCACCGTCTCCCCCGGCAGCAGCAGATGCTCCGGCGGCAGCCGCACCAGCAACTCCGAAAGGAACGTCTGATATTCTTGCGGCTGCCCGAAGTGCAGCGAAGCCGGCTGGTACGGCCGACATTCTTGCCGCGGCCAAAAAGCCGGCGGGGACAGCGCCCGCAGTACCTGCCGCTGGGGGTGCCCCGCCAAAGAGTCCAGCCGACATTATGGCTGCAATTCGTGCCAAGGGAGCCAGCGCTGCTCCGGCGGCGGCAGCACCTTCGGCCGCGGCTCCGAAAGCGGCTGAGGCTGTCAAAGTGGATCCGGCGGTGGCGTCTGGGCTCAGTGCGGCTGAGATGATCAAAGCCGCCCGATCTGGATCTGATGGCGCTCTGGCCGCTCCGAAGGTCGTTCTTCCCTCGAAGCCGCTTCCTTCCAAAGCAGCACCGGTCGCGGCGAAGGCTGCCGAGCCAGAGGTGGCTCGACGAAGTATTCTTGGATCGATTGTGGCGACGATCTGTACTCCGGTGGTGATTGCGTGGACGTCGTTTATAGGCGCCCTTGGGGTATCGGGGCTCGGCGTGGCTCGTTTTATGATGCCGAATGTGCTCGTCGAGCCGCCGACAAAATTCAAGATTGGTCCTCCAAACGACTACGCCCCGGGCACGGTCTCAACGAAATGGCAGGCTCAGTTCAACATCTGGGTTGTGAATGCTGAGGTTGAAGGCGCGCCGATGATTTATGCTCTGAGCACCGTGTGTACCCATCTGGGATGTACTCCAAACTGGCTGGAAGGCGAACAGAAGTTCAAGTGTCCATGTCACGGTTCGGGATTTTATAAGAACGGCGTGAACTTCGAAGGCCCTGCACCGCGTCCTCTCGAACGAGTGGGGATTCGTCTGGCTGAAGATGGCATGCTCGAGGTGGACAAGAGCGTAAAGTTCCAGAAGGAACTGGGGCAGTGGTCAAATCCGGCCTGCTTTGTCAGCGTCTGATTTGAATCAGAGATCCATGGGGTCGCTCGGAAGTTCCGGTGCGACTGGGCCGGTGTCAGGCGATGCTGGTTTCACGGTGATCAGGACTCGACTTTTTTTGAGGGTCTGAAGGTGTCTGTCGGCGACTACATTCGTAATTCGCAGATCTGGAAGAGCGTGTTTCGGCATCCGGCTCCCACTGATCGACGTAATCGCGTCGTGGTGATGCTGACGAACTTCTTTCTCCACCTGCATCCGGTCTCCATCAAGCAGCAGGGCATTGCCCTGTCCTACACGTGGTGCATGGGCGGCATCACGTTCTTTTTGTTTCTGGTGGAAACAATTACCGGCGTTCTGTTGATGTTTTACTATCGCCCGACTCTTGAATGGGCGTTCTACGACATTCAGGCACTTCGCGATGTGCAGACGCTCGGAATTATGCGAGAAGTGCATCGATGGGGTGCGCATGCCATGGTCATCACGGTCTGGCTTCATATGTATCGCGTGTTCCTGACCGGAAGTTACAAGCCACCCCGAGAGTTTAACTGGGTGATTGGTGTTCTCCTTCTGGTTCTCACTTTGCTGCTTTCTTTCACCGGCTATCTGTTGCCGTGGGATCAGTTGGCAATCTGGGCGATCACCGTAGGGTCCAACATGGCAAAGGCCACCCCTTTCCTCGGACTTGAGGGCCCTGGCTTTCAGGTTTTCAACACGTCAGGTTATGAATTGATTACCAACGCCTCCGACGCGAAGTTCCTGCTGCTTGGCGGGCGTTTTGTGGGTGAAGCGACGTTGAATCGATTTTACATCCTTCACTGCGTCGCGATTCCTCTGGTCGTGAGTGGTCTGATTGCGATCCACTTTTGGCGCGTGCGCAAGGATGGTGGCATCAGTCAGCCGCTCTGACAGGGCGGACGTACACTGATGTCTTGATTGAGCTTTCGGAACTGGGTGTTTCTTTCGTCGGGTCTTGTCCATGTTGAATCCTCATCCCGATCTTACTCCAAGCGTGCTTGTCGGACTTGGCTGGTACTACCTGCTTGTTTGTCTGATGAACGTGTTCTGGACGGCCCGCAGCTACAAGCTGGACGGAGACTTCAGGAGTGGTGTTCCGAAGGCAGCCCTCTGGGCTGTGTACTCCGGGATCCTGCTGATGGTTTCGGCATATCACTTCACGTATCCGGTGGAAGGCTTTCTGATCTACATGCCTGCCGCCTTCAAAGATGTTTTCGACTATTACTTCTCGAATCCGGTCTTGTACTTCATCCTGTCCATCGTGGGCCTGTGGTTCATGATTGCGGCTCGCGAGTGGTGGATCAAGCCGACTGTCTCATGGGTACTCCTGAATCTCTCCCTGATTTTTATGGGACTGAGTCTCAGTGACTATGACTTCCGTCAGATCGTTGGCAAGCCAGACAACGTCCCGATCGTGGCGATGTTGTTCATCGTGGCATTTTTCACATGGATCTACTTCAAGAGGTCTGTCGACAACGATCGGCGAATTGCCGAGGGGCGTCCGCTGTTTGAGCAGGAGGACAACGAGAAGGTGCTCGTCTGGCCGGACCTTGTCTACACCGAACTGATCTGTATGGTGGTTTTG
>JBKDRW010000358.1:0-10300 GCA_046341255.1 Planctomycetota bacterium | reverse complement strand
GAATCTCTCGCTCCTCGTCCGACAAAATCAACGCGGCTTTGGGTCGTCCTCCAGCCATCACTGCACCTCCTGAGGTGCAGGATAACAACAAGAACTCAAACTCACAGCGTTATTAAATGATTTTATGACTCATGACACTAGGTCGGCGTTTCGCCATCCGGCCTCATTCCATACGCTCAAGCCACCCCAGTCGGAAGTCGAAAGCAGGGTTATATCGGTTGCAACGCATACACCGACGGGCGTTCGCAGCGCGGCCCTTTGTTCCAGACATCCTGAAGTTGCAACACTCCGAGATCAGCGATCTATCACCATTACGTAAGTAATTATTACTCACCAACAAAAAGCAACACCTTTGCGCGCGACTGGACTTCCCAGTCACCTTCATTCGCGGAAGTCACAGTAGTCTTGGGTTGCACCTGTGCTGTCATGAAAATGACACGAGGGCTCCAGCCACGAATCCCGATGCAGCACGGCCATGCGAGCAGCCGAAGCAGGTTGGCAGCGACCAACGTTCGGGACCGGCGTTGATCCTCGGGCAATTCGCCGACGCTGTCACCAGATTCGACCTCCGTACCGGCGGCGTTTCCCTGGCATGACCCAACGCAAACTGGCAGCCCGAAATGGCGACGTTGCGACCAGACAGGCCCAGACAACGATCCGAGATTTTGCAACGTGCCGCTGGACGCCGCACCGCTGTCCTCACCAGGACAGGAGGGTTGAGCTCGATGCGTATCAGACGGCAAAAAGAACGCCAGTATTAACCAATTTGCTGGCGAATTTCGTTCAGTTGTTCAGTGATTGACTTCTTCAGACGCTCAACACGTTCGACAGACTCTTTGAATGACTCAAAGTGTTCGGACGAAGACAGCTTGTCCAGTTGCAAAACGATGCGTTCCAGTCGATGCAGTTGACCCGGTATTTTTTCATCAAGCAGGGCCCCCAGTTCCCTCGCCTCTGTGCGGACCGCCTTCGTCACCTTCTGTACCAAGTCACGTTCCGACTGCCGATCAGCGGCTGCGAGCACACGTCGTGTTGTCTCCGCGTTCTGTTTGTCGAGCAAAGCGATATCAACCAGACGGCCGAACGGCGACGTTGCTTTCCGCAGCGTCTTCTGGTTGCTCATCGCATTCTCCAGCGACACTTTCGCTTTTTTTGAATCCGGATCATGCTTTAGCGCCGTTTGAAAGCACTGCAGCGCCAGGCCCATATTCTTCATCTCGACGTAAATGTTGCCGAGATTCAAATGCGCTTCGACGAGATCCGGTTTGATCTTGATCGCTTCCTTGTAGGCTGAAATCGCCATTGTATTCAGACTCATCGCCTTTTGTGCGATGCCCATGTTGTAATACGCCTCGGCGCATCTCCGATCCTTCTGAAGTGTACGACGCAGGACTTCGACCGCTTTTTTGTACTCTCCCATGCGGTTCCAGGCAGCCCCCAGATTGACCCATGCCTTGATGTGCCCGGGATTCACGCGAGTCAGCTCTTCGAACGTATCTTTCGCGCTCGCAAAATCTTTGCTCATGTACTGAGTCAGTCCGAGCAGTTCCAGTACATCCTCGTTCTCCGAGTCTTTCAGCAGCAGCTTTTGCAGTTGTTCAATGGCTGACGAAAATTTCTGTTCCCGGACAAGAAGACGGCACTCCCGAAGTGAAGCGGCGATGGATGCGTTCTGGCTCACAGCAGACCTCCCGGGTTGGGTTTGGATGAGAGAATCTGACAAAGTCCTTCAACTGTGTCAGCAGCAGTCTGAGTTCTCCGGCAATCGATGCCGGGTCGGTCCGGTGGACATCATGGGGCCACATGGCAAGTGGCTGGTGGTGGGAACTCCGAAGAGTCGATGAGGTGCCGTGTTTTCGCGGATGTTGAACGAGTTTGGCGATTTCAGAAAGAACTCCCCAGCCACGAAGACGCGCTCCGAAAAGTCTCTCTGGTTTGACAATGTTAAACAGGGAAAGCGATTGCGTCAGCCTCTTTCTGCGTTCAAGCGGCAAAACCCGCGAAGTCGATCCACGACAGAGAATCCGGGGCACCGCACTCCGGATTGCCGTCCTACGGCAGTCATCTTCTGTCAAGAATGTGCAGGTCTTGAATGTCCGAGTTGTTCTTCAGAGGCAGCCTGATGGTGGTGACAGCCATTCTCAGCCTGCTTCCGACTTTGGCTCTGGCCGAGGAAAACCCGCGAGAGACCCCGCTCGTTCGTGCCGTTCGCGAGTCGCGAAAATCTGTTGTGAATATTCACACAGAGAAATCGACTTCCGAAGACAAGGACGCCCGCTTCTTCACGGCACGCCCCCGCAAAGTGACCGGAATGGGGACGGGAATTGTGGTTGATGAGCGTGGTTACATTGTCACCAATTACCACGTCATCCAGGATGTCGATCTGATCAATGTTACGATTCACGGCGGCTCTACCTATGAAGGCCGTCCCGTCTCTTACGATCGCAAACACGACCTGGCCATCATCCGCATCACCAGTCCCGAACCACTCACCGTCATGCCGATGGGGACTTCCTCAGACCTGATGCTGGCCGAATCCGTCTATGCCGTCGGTAATGCCTTCGGCTACGAAGACACCATCACGGAAGGCATCATCAGCGCTCTTCACCGCGATGTGGAGGTCGACGAAACCCAGGCGTACGAGAACCTGATTCAGACGTCCGCCAGTATCAACCCCGGAAATAGTGGCGGCCCTCTGCTCAATCTGAACGGCGAGGTCATCGGAATCAACGTCGCCATCCGTTCCGGAGCTCAGAGAATCGGTTTTGCCATTCCGATTGACGATGCCCGCAGGACAATCGCTCGACTGATGAGCGTGGAGAAACTGAACGGGCTGCCTCATGGTCTGTCGACAGAAGACGTGAAGTCTTCCGAGGAAAGAAAACTTGTTGTGCAGGAGGTCCACACCGGCAGCGCGGCAGATCTCTGCGGCATCAGGGCAGGTGACGTGATTCGAAGCGTCCGAGGATTAAGAATCCATGATGGAACGGACTTTGAACGTGCGCTTCTGGATCAGCCTCAGGGGCGAGTCGTTGATGTGATCCTCGTCCGTGACGGTCGCGAACAGACGATGCAGTTCACCATCGGAGTCGGACGAAAACTGGCCGATGTGGCCTGGGGCTCTCAGGACATCGTGATTCCAGGAAAAGATCAGACAGTTTCACTGGCTCCACCGTCCAGCCCACCTGCTTCGTCATCCGGCACAACCGACTCCGTCAAGACACCTCAGATCGCTGCCAGACCGGCCACTCAGTCCGGAGTGGCCGCCAGCCAGCCCCGCAAAACAGCCGACAATGCTGCCGTCCCCACAATTCCCGCATCCTCCGGTACGACACCACCCCCGACCACAAAGGAAGATCCGGGAACAACGCGAGCATGGGAAGTGCTGGGCCTGAAACTGGAGGTCCTGTCAGATGCCGACCGCAAAGAGATCACCAGCAGAGTGTTTACCAGCCCGCGCGGACCAGTTCGCTACAACGGAGGCCTGAAGGTGACTCAGGTTGGTCCCAACAGCCCAGCCTCGCGTTTCTTTCAGGCAGGCGATGTCCTGCTGGGACTGAATGGTTTCGAAACTCTGACCTCAGCGAACCTTCAATACCTGCTGGATCCAACCCGAATCAGCAACGCACCAACGATGAAATGCCAGATTTATCGTCGCGGCAGTTCGCCGATGGAGGCCACGTTGACACTGTCTTCCCGATAATCACGCGTTCCGCCGACGATGGCAGCCCCGCCACAGGTCACTGTGACGGAGCGTCGCGGAATACGTTCGGCAAGTCCAGATCCAGCAGCCTCAAACGGGCCTGTTCCTGCCGGTCAACGCGTGGGTCTGAATCACCGCTCAGAAGAATGGCCGAATCGTTATTGCGATCATCGGTTCATCACAAGGATTCGCGAGCGCTGGACTCCTGAACGGTCGACAGCCCGCGAAGAAACAGCCTGATGGTCCTGCGAACTTCCTCGCGATCGGGCGGGTGAACGGGTGCAAAGCCGGAACACATGAGCGGAAGCGGCGGCATCACGATTCCGAGGAGCTTCTCAGCCGCCCAGTGAGGCTCCGGCACTCGCAATGTGGCCATGATGTCCAGTTCCTTCAGAAACTCGGCCATTTCACGCAGCCCGCGCCCAAAACCGAACTCGTAAATGAGCCTCGCGTTATCCGGGAAACGACGCCCTTCAGAGAGCAGCAGAAAGCACATCCCGGCACCTTCCTCGGAAAGCAATACCTGCAGCAAGGTGTGAAAGTAGCTCGTCAGGATCTCTTCCGGATTACCACTGTTCGGATTGAGTTTCGGAAGCTTTGCAAAAACCTCCTCTGCACGATCGCGAACCGCCTCTTCGAACAATTTCTCTTTCGACGGAAAATGGTTGTACACCGTCGCTTTTGAAACGCCGGACTTTGCGGTCACCTGATCCATACTGGTATCCGCAAATCCCTGCGTCATAAACAATTGACGCCCGGCATCCAGAATCTTCCGGCGCTTTTGTTCCGACCGCGTTGGTGCGGCATCTGTCGTCAGTTCATGAACGTCCATCGATCGTTGATCCTGAGGCGGGCTGAGGTGGGTATTCGTCAGTGGGAGGCTGCAGTGGGTCCGGCATGGGCCACGGAAGAATCGTGTGAGAGACGCCCGTCCTGCATGTCGATAATTCGGTCGGCAATGTCGAGGACGCGAGCGTCATGAGTGACCATCAGAATCGGACGGCCCTGTTCCCGCGCCAATTCCTGCAGGATGTTCACAACTTCTCGCCCTGAAGTCCCGTCCAGCGCTGCGGTGGGTTCATCGGCAAGCACAAGTTGTGGCCCGCCGACCAATGCTCTGGCGATCGCGACTCGCTGACGCTGTCCCCCGGACAGACGTGAGACGTGGTAGTGCATGCGATCACCAAGTCCGACCTGTTCCAGCATCTGAGCGGCACGGTCACGTCCCTCCTCGGAGGAGACTTCCGGATGCAGATCAAACATGACCTGCACATTGTGAAGCGCTGTCAGATACGGGAGCAGATTGTGCGCCTGAAAGATAAACCCGATGCGACGACGGACTTCAAGAAGGTCCTGCTGTTTCGCGTTGTGCAGCTCATACCCCAGAACACGCATCTGTCCCTCCTGCATGGTTCGCAGGCCCGCAATCAGCGTCAGCAGCGTTGTTTTTCCCGAACCGGACGGACCCGTCAAAAGCACGACTTCCCCCGGCTGAATGGCCAGTTCCACATCAAAAAGAATCTGCTTCCGCAGTTCACCCTGCCCGAAACAGAAATTCACTCCCGAGCATTCAATGACCGGCGCCGGGGCAATTCCGTTTTGGAATGGAACACCCGCAACAAACGTGTCACCATCCTGAGAACTCCGCATCGTCGCGTTCATCAGAACACCTCCGCAGGATCAGCCGAAGACAGCTTGCGAATCGCAAACAATCCCGACATGACACACATCAGAACCGTCACCACAGCCAGAAAAATGCCTCGCGCGGGATCCAGAAACAGTGGCAATTGAGTCACCTTCCTGAGTGCCGCATAAAGAAAGCCTGCCATCACCGTTCCGGGAACAAAACCCAGCATGCCCAGCTGAAACGACTGCTCCAGAATGAGCCCTCTGAGGTAGGCATTGGAAAAGCCCATCGCTTTCATGGTTGCGTACTGTGGCAGATGGTTCGTCACATCGGTGTAGAGAATCTGATAGACCACAATAAAGCCGATGAAGAACCCCACAAACGTGCCGGCTGTAAAGATGATTCCGATCGGCGTCGCCGACTTCCAGTACTTCAGTTCTACCTCAGCGAATTCTTCTTTGGTCAGTACCAGAACCTGCTTTCCAAGTTCCTGTTGAAACTGCTTCTGAGCTGATCTCACTGAAACACCCGGTTTCAGGCGCACGACGCCAAGATCAATCTGCCCCCCATCACGATCAGGAAACAGTCGCAGAAAATTGGCATGACTGACAAGCAGGTTTCCATCGACGCCAAATGACGCGCCAAGATTCACAAGGCCTTCAAGCTTCATCTTCCTCCGATTGAGTTCCGGCTCAATCTCAATGCCTTTCCCACTCTCACCAACCACGTCTCCAAACCTCGGTCGCGCCAGTCGGTCATAGAGAAAGACGTCCGTCCTGCGAAGACTTGGCAACTGCTCGGCCAGACCCGGAATGTCGAAGCTCGGCGCATCGGTTTCGATCCCATAACACTGCATCGAACGCATCTCACCGTTCCATGGATTCTTCCACTCAATGGGCGACAGGTAGATGCCGGATACGGACACGACGTCGGGACTTCCCTTCAGACGATACAGCAGTCGACTGGAAAAAAACTTGCTGTGAAGCAGGTGCTCATACTGACTGTGAATCAAGACCAGTTCTCCCGCCAGCGAGCCATGCAGAACCACCGCACTGGCGAACAGAGCCTTCATCAATCCCAGCTGCATCCACATCAGCACGACCGACACCATCACGCCACTGACGGCTGCGAACAGCTTCATCTTCTCGTGCTTCAGTTGCTGCCAGGACATTCCAATCTTCTGGCTCATCGTGCCACTCCCGTGCCGGAAGCAGATCCGGGAGCAATGAGAGGCAACGCGGAATCGGCATCGCGAGCCCCGTGGGGCCGTTTTTCACCAGAGAGTTGATCCGGGCCGTGGTCTCCACCGGCTTGCGTCAGGAAAGTCTCCGTATCAATCCTGACTTCAACCCTTGCGTAGGACAAGCCCGAAACAAGCTGACTGTCGGCCTCATCAAGCCGGATTCGAACTTCCACCACGCGGGCATCGGTATCATCCACCGGATCGTCGGATAACACATCCTTCCGCCCCACAAGCCGGCCCACCTCAATCACAGTGCCCTGCAAAGTCTCCTTCTGCTCTCTCAACAAAATCGAGGCTCGCTGATTCAACTTCACCCTGAGAATATCGGCTTCATGAACTTCCGCGACCACATGCATCGAACTCGTATCACCCAGCTCCAGAAGACCATCGGAACCAATCCGCTCGCCAGCTCGATTGTTGATCTTCAGCACTTCCCCCGAAATCGGACTCCGAACTTCAGTCACGGCAACATCCGCCTCCGCACGCTGCACGACGGCCCTTGACCTCGCCACATCGGCCTCCGCCTGCTCGACATCCACAGGTCGCACCTCGCGAATTGCCGCCAACCTCGATTCATTCTCAAGCAGCTCACGATGCAGCACATCGACCTCGGACTGCCGAACGTCGAGGTCGTCCTGAGACATCGCCTGCCGTTCCATCAGTTTTCGAACACGCTCGAGTTGTCGCTCAGCCAGGTCCAGCCGCTGCTGAGTCTGCTCGACAAGCGACTGCTGAGCGGCAATGTCTCCGGCCTTCTCACAGGCTTTGACTTTTGCCAGCGACTTCTCCGCAAGTTGACTCTCCGCGCGGGCCTGCTCCAGATCGGCTCTCTCACGAGCATTGGAATCCAGAACGGCAAGCACGTCTCCGGCCACCACTCGCTGCCCCACAGAAACCTTCAGCTCCGCAATGACCGGAGACTCCATGACAGAGGGCGCGTGAATGTGCCTCACCTCACTGCAGGGCTCAATTCTCCCCAACGCACCGACGCCCGCGGCAACAATCGGAGTTGCGGGACGAGCGTCGGTCGGACGTTCCACCGAAGCAGCTCCAAGGCCCATCACAATCAACACAAAACACAGCCCCGTGACGAAGATGACTTTTTTCATGATGCTTCCATCAGCAGATATGCCACGCTAAGTCCACACACGGCGGAACAACCCGAACCAGCAACCCCAGGTCCCACACAACGAGGCGAGATGACCTTCATTTTGAGACCTTCACGAACGAGTTCATGCACGCCTGCCACGCTCATGGCAGATGCCGTCGATCCACGGCAACAACCCGTCACCCATGACATGGATCTCGCCAACAGAACACATGGCCCCGAACAACTAAACTGTTTAGTTCAAAAATATAGACACTAAACGGTTCAGTTCAATCAGATTTCACCAGAAAACTTGGCAATCCTCCCCAAACGGCGGTCAGGCAGGCCCGAATAAGGGCACATCTGTTCCCATGAATTCCGAAAAAGAAATTCACCTGCGGACCTCAAGCGTGTAGCAGACTTCAGTCAGGCACAAATCCCACACTCACCAGACGCGCCAGCAGAGCCCCCCGCAGATTCGTCACGACCCAAATCATGGTTCACCAGATCTAAAGCAGACCTCCAGATCTTCTTGCAAGTTGTTCGGGAAATCCCGCGATCAATGAACGTCCGAGTCGCATGTTCGTCCAGCGCTCTTATCGATTGATCCTTCGATGTCAGAAGACTTTTCAAAGTTCACGCGAGTTCCATCGTTGCCGACGATCGCGATCGAGGCTTTGAAACTGTTTCAGGATGCAGACAGTTCGACGGATCACATCTGTTCCGTCATCCGCAAAGATCCGGCCATCGTGACGAAGCTGCTGAAAGCGGCCAATTCGCCCAGATTCGGAACCGGTCGACAGATTACCGATCTGCGACATGCAGTGACAATCATGGGGCGTCAGTCCATTGCTCCATTGATTCTGAGTTTCTCACTGGCTCAGCAGTCGATGGAGAATTCGGAATTACTGACCTACTACCGACAATTCTGGCTGCGATCCTTCATGCAGGCCAGCGCTGCAGAACTGATTGCATCACGAATTGATCCCGGTGACTTTCGCAGTGATTGTTATACAACCAATCTGCTGGCCGGCATCGGAAAACTGGCGTTATTGCGTGTGGAGCCGACAAGGTATCTCGATTGCCTTCGAAGAGCTGAATCGGAATGCACATCGGTCGCCCGACTGGAACAGGCTGAGTTTGGATTTACTCATCATAAGCTATCATCGTTTCTTCTGCAGTCGATCGGACTTCCCGAACGGTGTCATCATGCCATTCGATCGCTTGGCGATGTCTCATTCCAGGATGGACTTGACTCAAGTGGACCACTGACTCGTGTGACACGACTCGCCAATGCCGTGGCATCCATTCTGTGCGATCCGAATCCCGGCGTGGCACTTGTGCAGATCGAAGAAGGCATTGCGGCGCTGGACATGTCGATGCCGTTTTCGGCGGAGCAGTTACTGGATGAGGTGATGTATCGAATCACCGAGTCGGCCGAATTGTTTGACATCTCGCCACTGCGACTCCCATCCACTGCCGACCTCCTGCAGGATGCCGTGGAGGAACTGGCAAGGATTGCTGCGACAGTATCGAGCCCTCAGATCAGCGACAATATTCCTGTCGAACTTGTGGAAGAGAACGGTCGACTGAAGAGACGCGTGGCTGACCTTGTGCACGTGTCCAAACTCGACGCACTGACCGGCGTCTTCAATCGTGCCTATCTTCTTCAGGAACTGGAGGAACGAGCGTCCCTGCATCGCGTTCGCGGTCAGTCGCTGGGGCTGGCACTGGTGGACATCGATCACTTCAAGAATATCAACGACACGTACGGCCATCTCGCCGGCGATGCCGCACTGAAGGTCGTTGCTCAGACTCTGATCGACACGCTTCGAGATACCGATATTGTCGGACGCTGGGGCGGGGAAGAATTCGTCGCCATTCTGAACGACACGAACGCTTCCGGGCTGGCTGTCGTCGGCGAACGTATTCGATCGCGGATTGAAGCCGCTGTCGTGAATTATCAGGGACAACGAATTCCAATGACGGTGAGCATCGGACTCGCGGAAGGTCATGTTCTGGGAAAGACACAGGACTTCGGAAACTTCCTCTTCGCCTCCGCTGATGCAGCCATGTATCAGGCGAAGCAGGCGGGAAGAAATCGGTTCGTCGTTCACTCGCTGCAATACAGCAGTGATTACGGAACAACTGCTGACAACACACCGCCTCTCTGAACGCACCGCCGAGGCGCCGGAAAGAGACCAGTCCTCCATCAGTCGCGGCGTTGCTGAGCGGACCAAACTTCTCAACCGGAACGTCACGCGCCCGTCAGGAGCCACTCTTACTCCTGATCACTTCCCCACAAAGCGTCGGCAATCCAGTCAAGATCCTCCATCTGCACATCAGCCGCCTCTTTCGATCGACCGGCACCCGCAGAGTTCAGAGCGTTCAGCACGAGCAGTCTGAGCACGCTGGCAAGCGGACTTCTGGGTCCCTGCTGCAGCGCACGGCGAACGAGGCGATGTTCGCGGTTCAGAATGACCTCGTTCTGCCCGGTCGGCGCATTTCGAAAATGGGCGTCAATCAGACGCTGAAAACCGCGTGGAATGTCACCGTCCCGGCGTAACTCTTCAAATGTCTGTGCGAGTTCGTAACGTTCATTGAGGAATGCAACAACCGGCAGTCCGTTCTGAAACGATG
>JBKDRW010000357.1:0-6182 GCA_046341255.1 Planctomycetota bacterium | reverse complement strand
GTGCGAAAGCTCGTGAAAAGACTCGAAAAGGACGTCCGGCGGTTTCACGGAGGATGTCTGATTCAAAACGTGCCGATCTTGTGGCTCGAGCAGGCGTTTTGCTGCGACAGGAAAACCGGTTCATTTTTGTGGCCGAGTTTGAAACATTGCGGGGTGACCGACCCATCACGGAAGCGATTGAGTTGCTCGAAGAGCTGCAGCTGCAGTCCACCGGCTCCGACTCAGAATGTCGCCCCACGGAGCACGCTGACGGAGAGGACAGTGTTTCCTTGCAGAACTGGTCCGCTCCCGACCCTTTGTTGACATTCGAAAACGAGCAGGTTCTGTTCCGTGCTCTGAATCTGCTCCGTTATCGCATCAACCAACTCCGCAGTAAGCTGTCAGAGTTGACTCCTGTGGAGAAGTTGATCGTGGATATTGAGGAGAAACTGATTCTTGTTGAGAGAATCAGGGCCCAACTGGTGAATTCCAACCTGCGTCTGGTCGCAAGTATCGCCCGGAGGTTTTCAACCTCATTCGGAGATGTTGATGATTTCAGCAGCGACGGATGCATGATTCTCCTTGGAGCAATCGATCGATTCGATTACTCTCGTCGGTTTCGTTTTTCGACCTATGCCACCCACTCCATTCAGAGGCACTTTTTTCGAGCCTGGAAGGTTCGGCAGCGTCGTCGGGAGAGATTCCCGAATCTGGGCTCAGAAATGTTGAATGAGATGCCACAGGTTGATGTGGAGGGGCCCGTGTGTGAGGACCCTGAGTCTGTTGTGTCAGATCTTCTGAGCCATGCTGAATCTGTGCTGGATGAAAGGGAACACCAGATTCTTCTTCACCGGTTTGGACTTGGTGGAAAAGATCGCGCCGGTCGAACTTTGCGCGAGATCGCTGCGGATCTCGGGATCTCCAAGGAGCGGGTTCGTCAGCTGCAGATGAAGGCTTTGGAGAAGCTGAAGTCGTTGCTTGACCCCGACAAACTGTCCGTGGCGTGGCAACTCCAGTTTTCCTCATAGAAGGCGTTCACAGTCACGCGTGACAGTCTCTTCCTGAGACAGGTGCAGGCGAGCAGTTTCGAGTCTAAAATCCCTCGATCTCTTTTTGGTCTGAGGGATTTTTTATGCGCGAGACTCATCAGCCACGCGAAGGCACTTTTGCGACGACGCAGTGGAGTGTGATTCTGGCGGCAGGATCGAGCAATCGAGACGATGCCAATGCTGCTCTCGAGCAACTCTGCTCAGCGTATTGGCGCCCGCTGTTTGAATATGCTCGCCGCAGGGGCATCGGTGTTGAGGACGCCGCTGACTGGACACAGGCGTTTTTCGCGGACCTCTTGACTCGCGGTACTGTGCAACGGGCTGATGCCCAGCGTGGAAGGTTTCGAACATTTCTGCTGACGGCGTTTCAGAGATTTCTGAGCAACGAACGCGATCGGTCGACCGCGCTGAAGCGTGGAGGGAGCAGGTCGATCATTTCGATTGACCAGTTACAGGGGGAGTCGGCGGTCGCGTTGCATCCGGCGGATTATGAAACCCCCGAAGCAGCCTTCGAGCGGAGCTGGGCGACAACACTTCTTGCGCGAGTCCTTGATTTGCTTCGAACGCAGATGATCGAGCGGGGGCGTGGGGAGGTATTTGATCGGTGCCGAGATTGTCTCCTTGGCGCTCCGGTGGATTCCTGCGCTTCGATTGCTGCGTCCATGGGGCTGACAGAGTCTGCCATCAAGGTCGCAATCCACCGTATGCGTCAGGAGTATCGTGATCTGCTGTTTCGCGAAGTTCGACAGACGCTATCCGATGAGAGCGAGCTGGAGGACGAGATGCGGCATTTGTTGTCAGTGGTTCAGTCGTCACGCTGATGATGTCGGCGCCGCACGGGCCGTCTTTCGAAGCAAATGCCGGCAACTCTGCGACCTTTGAAGAATCGCTTTGACAGAGAACGCGGCAAAAAGAATGCGGCAAATTGTTGGTTCAAAGGATGAGGGATGTGAAAACAGCCTTGGAAAGCCACGGCGGTTGACGCAGAATGCGAATGTTCCGGATTCCTGCAGAATGTTTCTTCGACAGGACGCAGGTGGATCCCGAATTCTGAAATGGAATGCGATGCCCTATGAATCGGCAGTCTTGCTTCATTCCCCTCGTGGCCATGTGTTTCTGCATGCTGGTAATGCCGGCTGTCGGGCAGGATGCATCTCTGCAGACACCGGAAAGTGGCGATGCGCCAATCTCAATTTCGGTCGTGGAAGCTGACTCCATGCTGATGCAGGGAGCAGATCGAAATTCAGCCACCATGCGTATGTCGTTGAAGTTGCGAGTGCGGAACGAATCTGACAAGCCCGTCAGGATTCAGAGGTCCCAGTTTGTATTATCACATCAGGGCAAGCCCTTTGAAGCCGGCCTGTACGAATCGAGTCCGGCACTGGAGTCGCAGGATCTGCAACCAGGGTCGGACGCAGAGGGTTTCATCTGGTTTGTCGGTGTGCCACACGATCAGGGGGAAGTGCCTCTGGAACTGACGTGGGATCGTAATTCGTCTGAAAGATCGAAGCGAACTCCTCCATTCAGTCAGAACGGGACTGGACGCGCCGAGGAATCATCCGATGAAAAGGCTGCCGGGATTGAGCGGAAGCCAGATGGAGACGAGTCGGCTTCCGGTGACAGCGGGCCAGCAGTTCAGTTTGCAGTCCATCCGATCCTTCGCAAACTGAATCAGGTGGATCTCGAAACATTGGGACCGGATAACTGCCTGACCCGGATTCGAGTGCATCGGACTCAGGATGTGATCGCCACATGGTATATGTCAGAGACACTTCTGCAGCTGTCCCGGGAAGGGCGGCAGCGAGTTCTGATTATTTCGCAGTCTGACCAGCTTGTGACTATGATGGATGAATACATCACATGGCTGTCAGGGATTGTGGACAGCCCGGAGACACAATCAGTGACCGCGTCATTGCTGCCTCGCATTGATGCCAGATTCAAGTTCATTGGCGTGGCCGGGATTCCTCAGGCGGCCAATCGGCGTTTCTACGGAGGTCGTCGAGCGTTGCAGATGTATGATTCCGTCGATGATGCAATTTTTGAATCTTTGGCGCCAGTCTATCGATTCGTTCCTGTGCCGGAGGCGATGCCTGATCTGAAGAGTCCGGTTGCGGGAGTTCGGAGAGCGGCGGTGGCGGGAATCGCCGATCGGGTTTCTTCGGAGCAGGCCGAAGAGATCCTGAAGATGGCCCGGACGGAGGATGAGCAGGTTCAGCTCCAGTTGATTCAGTATCTGAATCTGATTCCTGGCGGCAAATCGACAGGTGTTCTTCAGCAGTTGGCATTAAGTGAGAATGCGAAGGTCTCCACAGCGGCTGTGCAGTCGTTGTGTGCCTGTCCGGATGATGCCGCGGTTGTGGCGATGGCAGACATCTGGCAGGCCAGCGCCGCGAAACCGGAGTTGCGTTCGTCGGTTCTTGCAGCGATTGTGAAACACCCGGACGAACGTTGGGTTCCGCTCGCAAGGGATTATGTGGACGCCTGGCTGAAAACAGCAAATGGGCCGGCCGCGCCGGAAGTCCGTCCGGCTTCGATTGCGGGAGCGCTGGGGTTGCTGCGGGATCTTGAACGCATTCAGATGGTAAATGTGATTGCCGGAGAAATCGCGAGCATCCGAGATCCGGAGTTGCAGGATGTGCTGCTCGAGTTTCTGATGTCGGTTGATTTTCCTGACCGCTCCGAAGTGGTTCACAACGTTGTGAATCAGCGGATCACCGAAAAGAAGTTTTCGACCGTGATCCTTCGGGCAGCGACGTTATTTCCGGACTCTGCATGGACGCTGGGCCTTGTGGAGGCTGGGAGGCAGAAGCAGAATCCTGCGGGATATGAGAACACGCTTCGCCCGGCGCTCGCCTGTGCGAATGATGTCCAGTTGCAGATGATCCTGGACGGTTTTCCCTCCCTTCCAAAACCACTGCAGGTGGAAGTTCTGAATCACGCATCAAGGACCAGTTATCCGGGCTGGCAGTCGCTGGCGAGTGTCATTCTTGCGAATCGCGATCGCTTTGCTCAGGAAGCCATCGGACTGCTCGTGCTGGATGCTTCCGACGAATCGCTCCGAGTTCTTCAGGAGCAGTTACTGGCCTATGTGAAAGATCTGGAAGGAACGAAGGATGCGTCGGTGGATGGTCCGCAGTTTTTTGTTCGGCTGGGGCATGCGGTTGCGACATTCAGTGATCCGGAATGTCGTCGAACGATCAATCGTCTCCAGCGAGATCCCAATGACTGGGTCGCTGAGCAGGCTGTTCAGTTTCGCGCGTATGCGTATCGAATGTCGCCGGCCATTGAACTGATTCGTCAGGGGATTGAAGCTCGTCGAGCTGGCAAGAACGATGAGTCTCGCGAACTTCTGAAGAAGCAACTGGAGGCAGACCCGTTTCTTGCTGACAGTTATGTCAGCAGAGCCTCCGAGCATATGCATGCGCAACGCTTCCAGGAGTCCATGGCGGACCTGCAGACGGCGGATCGCCTGAGTCCCGAGAATGTTGAAGTGCTCAGCATGATCGCGCTGGTCAGAATTCGATTGGGTGAAACAGAAGCCGGACTGAAGCTCGCTGATGAAGTGATTGCGATGGCGTCGAAGGACTGGACCGGGTTGTACAACGGGGCGTGCTCGTACTCGCGGGCAGTTGAAAATGACATCTCAGAGGATCGCAAGAAGTCGTGTGCCGATATGGCCATCCAGTTGCTCGAAAGGGCCGCGAGTCTGAAGTTTGATGATCATGAACATATGCTGAAGGACGCAGATCTGACGGCGATCCATGATCATGCGAAGTGGCTTGCCACGGTGGAACTTGTGAAAGCTCAGAAGACCCGACTTGAAGAGGCGCCATAGATCAGTCCGGGAGCGTCTTGTCCTGCAGATGTTTTCATGGACGAGTCCGCCGAATTTGATTGTGCCGCTGTGCCAACGGGCCGGGGTCTGTCGAGGTGGTCTGCACGCGTCCTGGGGCGGAAGCAGGCGAAACATCTTTTAAGATCCGGGGAAAGGCGGCCTCGACGGTTGCTCCGGTCACGTGCACATGAGGTTTTATGAGCGATCTGAACATCCCGCTGGCGTTGTTTGATTATAGTCTCTGGGCTGACGAACGACTGTTCCAGTTGTGTGACGGTCTGTCGGACGAACAATTGGATGCAACGAGGGAACTGGGGTTCGGAAGTCTCCGCAATACTCTGTTTCACATTCTGGCCGCGGAGGAAATCTGGCTCGAGCGATGGACAGGTCAGCCATGGCGAGCCTTTGAAGCTGATGCGAATGGACTGTCACCTCCGCTGATTCGACAGCGTCTGCTGAAGGCGCATCATAAGCGGGCCATGTTTCTTCGGGACGTTGCCGCAACATGGTCATCCTCACGATGTGAGTATACTGATGCGAGTGGGAATCAGTATTGCAATATCCTGCTGGATGTCGTCATTCATGTCGCAAATCACGGTATTCATCATCGCGCACAGGCGTTGAATTTTCTGAAGCAGTTTGACCTCCGGGTTCCGGGTGGCCTCGACTTTCTGTTTTACCGCCTGGCGAAACCGTCCGTTCAGCAGTCAGCGGAAACCACTCGGGTACTTCGACACTGGGGTGTCGAACTTGAAACGGAAGAGGGCGAAGCCCTGGTCTGGGATGCGAATATCGTGGAACGATACTTCGCTTACGGGGACTGGGCGAACGAACGAATCCTGAGGCTTCTCGAGGAACTCAGCGAGGAGCAACTGGATTCTGAGCGACGCATGGGTGTGGGAACGGTTCGACGGACCGCTTTGCATATTCTGGATGCCGAGCGATGGTGGCTGCGGAACTGGACGGTAGGAGGCAGCTCATTTGAGAAGTTGCCGTCAACGGTACAGATCGGTCAGATTCGGGATTTCTGGGGTGCTTTGATTCAGGATCGCAATCGCTTCATTCGCAGTCTTGACGCTGTCGCGGCTCAGCGAGTTGTTGACGCGATGCTGGGGAGTGTGGAAATCCGTATGCCCGTGATTGACGCGCTGGTTCAGCTTTGCGGTCACGGTACCCACCATCGGTCTCAGCTCATGAATATGATTCGACACTCTGGAATCAGACCACCCTCGGTGGATTATGTCGTGTGGGTCCGTGACGCTGCGACATCGTTGTCTGGCTTGTGATTGAAGAGCAATCAGGGACGACTTTGGGATTGG
>JBKDRW010000356.1:0-5495 GCA_046341255.1 Planctomycetota bacterium | reverse complement strand
CGGTATGGGAGATTTCAGCATCACTCGGTCAAGGGGCAAGGTGGTATGTTATTATCGGAGACACTGACTCACGGCGGTTTTCGCTGGGTGGCATGGGCTGATTGTTACCACCTCGACTTTCCTCTTCCGGATCGGCAACCCCGCCCTACGCTGACTTTGGGGCTATGCCTCGGCACTTCTGGAGTGGCGATTGTCCACGGAATATTGGCTGCCGCAGGGAAACCGTTTGGCGACGGGTTGCACTCGCTCATGTGGGTACTCGTCACAGTTGGCGGCTTCTTCTCCATCATGAGTGTCCTCGACGACGCCCAGCGAAGATCCGTTTTCAGGCGATGCATTGCCTGCCTCGATGTTGGCCCGGAGATCGTGAGTGCGGAAGACCGGGCGGGGCGTGAGCAGAAGTGGAGGCGTGCCGTGATCAGCTCCGTAAGAGTTGATCGCCATATGACGGGAGACAGTGAACCAGGCAACTCGCAGGTCTTCTACGAAGTGATGCTGTGTTTTGATGACGGTTCATCGCTTCCCCTGTGGGGGAGAGGAACGCGTGACGATTTCCCATTCTTTCGTCAGACCGAATTTGACGAGACCAGCATCTGTGCCACCGTCGCATGGTTGTCGAACACGCTCCAACAAGTGCTTGGACTGCCGGTGGACAAAGCCGACTGGACGAACTCTGCGTCTCGCGGACCGTGTCTTGGCGAGCGGCCGGTGTGAACCAGCGCGTGCAGAAGTCAGGCCCGTCGAATCCGTTACGAACATCCGGGCTTGTGCGTCATAAAGAGCATGTAAAACGCGTCACTCAACGTTCTCTTTCACTAAAGCCCCATTTTCACCATGGCCGGCCGTTCGCTGCTTCAATGCTTCGGATTGCTTCTCCAGCAATTCTTTGACTTCCTTCAAGTCACGTTGAAGAGCCTTCAACTCATTGTTTGTCCCGCTGGAAAAAAACCAGAGCATGATCCCGATCACAAAAAGTGAACCCCACGCAATTTTTACAGCGTGAGAGTCTTCAGGTTCTCTGGCGTTTGAATCAAGCGTCACAGCGCAAGCTCCAGTTTCGCAACGGAATTGAGATCAGTTCACAGCAGGACGCGGGTGGATTCGCTGCCCATGTCTCCGGATTCATGAGTTTTGGACGGAATTTTAAAAATTGGACGGAATTTGGTCTCGGTTTGAATGTGTGGACGTTCGGCGAACTCCTTCAGGAGGTTTCGCGTGAATTCTTGTCAACAGATTGCAATCCGTTGGGGTCTTGCCCATCAAGGGAGTGCATGGCGGGGATTCAGGAAGTGCGTCAGACGCGGAAAGAGGGGAGCCGCGTACCCGTAGCTGGTTGTTGTGGCAAGCGGCTGGTTTGAACCAGCCGGTATGAAATGGAACCGGCGGATCTCGATGCGTGTGTGATCCAGTGGCCGCAAGGTCGACGCTTCGCACGCGTCCATTGATGTTGAATCGTGTTGCTCGGTTGCAGGAATGTCTGCATGGTGACCATGCCGACGAGCATGACATCACCTCTGGCCGCTCGAAGTTTGGAATCCCGAAAGTCACGTCGGCAGATGGACATCGCAGCCCGGCGGCTAAACCGCAAACGGGGGGTTGAGATTCGTCTCCCCGTACGATACCGTCTGCGATGCACGTCGAACCTGGCCGAAGAGTTCGGTGTCATTCTCATCTGGGCTGAGGTTCTGCTGGGCGAGGGGTATCGGCGACCGACGATGTTCATCAATCTTTCAGTCCGAGAAGGTCGCGGCGGGGACAGAGGCACAATGGCAACCTGCGAATGCGGATTCAGTTTTTTACATGCGACGCTCGATGGCAGGGGCATTGAATCCTATGCGGTCGTGGACAACGAAGATTATCAGCGAGTGATTGATGATGAACTTGCGATCCGTTTGGAAGTTGACGAAGAGCGGAAGCTGGCGTTGATCGCAGAGGGTTCGAAACGTGTGGGATCGCTTTACGTGTGCCCAGAGTGCGGTGCCATGGTGTTCTCGAAGCCTCAGGGAAGCTCGACGGGTCGTTGCTTTCAAGTGCTGAAAGAGTCAAGCGGCCCAGGCCCCGCAGGATCAGCGTCTTCCTGATTGCGGTTGTGTGCTGTGGATTTTTTGCGGACATCAGCGAAGCATTGAAGGCCTCGGTCCGTGGCACGCGCAGGAGCTGCGTCCGGCTTTGAAATGTGGATGCGGGTTTGGCCCCCGTCGGAAACGCATCTTGTGGCAAACGTGTTTGTCAGTCCCGTTGCTATGCGAATCTCGCGTGCGTGATACGCTCTCCACTGCTGACAAAACGACCACTGCCAACACTTGTCAGGTCGTGGGCCCATGATGCCATCGACGACGGTGACGCGGGAGAGCAAGAGTTCTGCGGTGCGGATTTGCCCGGACGAGTTTATCACTGTCAGCCCGACTCACTTCTGGTCTGCCGGAGTAATTGTCGCTCCCGCTTTGACGAGGACAAAGTTGGCGTGCGATTGTTCATTCGCGGCGACGATGGACCCAGTTTGTTGAGGCCGCGGCCATGTGGGAAGTAACAGCAATCACCGATGTGGTCAGATAAGGCGGCTTTGATTCGTGGTGACCAGCGTCGTTGAAAATTCGAAGATGTGGCTGGGAACCGCTGATGCGGCCACTCGGATCCTGACGGGGATGCTAATCCATACGGCGGACGTATCGAAGAGCACAAACGTGGATCGACGAGACAACTCGCTCCCCGGCGTGGCGGTGGCGATCTCTGTGGCGGACTTTTACGAAAAAAGGGTTCCCGAATTTTTCGGAAACCCTTTGTTTTATCGAGTGGGCAGAGGGGGAATCGAACCCCCGACACCAGGATTTTCAGTCCTGTGCTCTACCAACTGAGCTATCTGCCCGCGAAACAGAGGCTTTGAATCCTCTGGACGCTGAACCGGGGCGGGATGTTAGGCACTGGTCGGGTGCTTTACAAGACCGCAGATGAATTGAGTGCAAATTCGAGAGACCTTGGCCTCCGGATGATCCGCGAATCCCGAAAAGTCACGATCTTTTGACTCGAACCGACTCAGAACGGATACCCCACCGCCGGTCCGGAGCCGACACATCGTTCGCCTCCGGAATATTGCGGGCATGCTTCATTCTGTTTGGAGTCCCAACAACTGCCATCCGTATTGATGAGAAGCTGCGGATGAATAAAGACCTCAGGAGCGAAGCAGATCCTTGATTGGTTCAGAGCCGTGGTCAGCCAGCGGGATAGGACGTCCGATGGGACTCAGGTTTGTCGCGGTCGGATCGAGTCCCAGTCCCTGGCAGACCGTCGCCATGAAATTTTGAGCCGTCACCGGGCGGTCCTTGATCTCCACTCCGTCGTCCGAGGTTGCCCCGTACACCTGACCACCTCGGATGTCGGCACCGGCGAGAACTGCGGACCAGCTTCCCGGCCAATGGTCGCGGCCATTATTGGGATTGATGGTCGGTGTTCGACCGAATTCGCCCATCCAGATCACCAGCGTATGTTCCAGCAATCCGCGTTGCCTGAGATCGGTCATCAGCGTCGACCAGGCTGGATCAAGCACACTGCAGAGCGTCTTGACGCCGGCGAAGTTGTCTGTGTGAGTATCCCACCCGATGCCAACGTCGGTTCCTGCAGTGCTCAGCGTCACCTCGACAAAGGAGACGCCCTGCTCAACCAATCGACGGGCAAGCAGGCATCCCTGACCAAACGGATTCCGTCCGTACGCATCGCGTAAAGCCGGATCTTCCGCATCAAGATTGAATGCAGAGACCGATTCAGACTTCATCATTCGGACGGCCTGCTCGTAAGCCTGCAGATGACTCCGGCCGGGACCGTCCGGCCGTTCTGTCAAAAAAGAATGTTCCATCTTTGCCAGCAAGTTCAGACGAGATTCAACCTGAGCCGACGAGATGCGATTGGATGGCTGCAGGTTTCGCACTTGAAACTGAATCTTCTGATCGCGATCGATTTCCGACTGGACCATCAATGGTGACCACGCCGGGCCAAGGAACCCGGGGCCGAATGCTTCCGGGCTGATCGCGCCGAAAGGATTGATGGAAAGATAGGCCGGAAGGTCCGTGTTCGGTCGACGAAGCTGTTTGCCGAGAAATGCACCTATGGCGGGGTACTGAATGGGACCTGCCGGAAGGTAACCGGTTCGGACAAAATAAGTCGCTCGCTGATGATCGCCTTCCTTCGTTGACATGGAACGGATGATTGCCAGATCGTCCATCTGTCGAGCTATCCCCGGGAGGTTTTCGGCAATTCGGATTCCGGGAATACGGGTCTCGATCGACTTCGTCGGTCCACCATTGGGGGTTCCTTCTTTGGGATCAAACGTCTCCAATTGACTCGGTCCACCGGACATCCACAGCAGGATGCAGGACTTCGGGGCCTGAGTTCCGGCCGCCTGAACGTTGGCGGCCAATGCAGGAAACCAGCCTGATGATGACGCCCCGAGCAGGCCCAATCCCGCGTATTTTCCGAACGTGCGACGGTTGAACGATTTCATAATGGAATCTCTTCCGCGATCCGACTTGTCGACCGATGCCTGATCATCCCCGGGACAAGATGAGTGGGCCCCGTCATTTCTTTGTCTGATGATTTCCTGGTTTGGCGACCGAAAACGACACATGCTTTGTGTCCAGAGCGACGTTCTGAGCGATCGCAGAAAGCAGGAATCGACACCACGCGAGAGCGGACGGAATGAATCGATCGAGCAATGCTCTGCCGGCCGCTCAACGTGGATCGATGACTGGTACACTGAACCATTCGGTGCCTCAGAGAATTCCATCTCGTGAGCCACTGGCGGGACAGATCCAACCAGCAGTCTGCTGAAAAAGGGAGGCGAGGCTGCAGAGTCCCCGGAGAATTGAAAACCATGAAATCATGACGGCTCAGGTGGATCCTGGCACTCCCGAACCGTGTGGTTCAACAGCTAGATGAAAAAGAATGTCGACTCGGCCGTGGTTCTGAGCAGTCTGCGGCGTTCTTCCGTTGAGACGAAATCAATATGGTCACGAATCAGGGCGATGGATGCAGCATATGAGTTCGGCGCCACAAGCTGATACGGACTATCGCTGGCCCACATCAATCGGTCTGGCCCGTATGTCTCAAACAGTCGACGGATCATCGGAATCAGTTCGTAGTGAGGCGGCTGTTTTTTTCCAAACGCATAATATGCAGAAATCTTGACTCGAACTGTTTTGTGTTTCGACAGACCGCAGAGTCGATTCACATCGGAGTCCCGAATCATGCCGTCGCTGCCAATACGTGCGAAATGATCAATCACAACCGGGGTGTCCGGGAATCTCTGGCACATCGCATCGAGTGCTTCGAGGTTGTCCGGGCCGATCAGACAACACATGTTCTGGCGGGTTTCCGCGGCGGTCTTCCACATCAGTTGCATTCCGGCAGAGCCGAGCCAGTCAGTCTGATCGGAACGAGGTCCGATTCGGAATCCTGTGACACCGGTCCTGAGCATCTGCTTCATCAGGGCATCTGTGTGAGGC
>JBKDRW010000355.1:0-2124 GCA_046341255.1 Planctomycetota bacterium | reverse complement strand
GGCCGAATGCTCGACACGTAACACTGAACATGTAAACCGCAGAAGCAGACGTCTCGAAAAGCGGCAACGAAAGTCCTGCGAGCTGAAGATGGATCTGTTCCGCATCCCACCGGTACGAAAGGTGACACTCGACGATTTCTGTCACCTTTGTCCGTGTACCCTGAATGAAGGCGATACCTCCGTCATTCAGTTCAATAAAAGGCCATGCAGTGGCAACCACAGGAAATTCTCCAGTTCTCAACGGTCTCAGCAAATAGCAGCAATTAAGGCCTATTCTACTGCAACAACTTGGATGCGTACAGAAGGAAATGGATATGCATAGTTTTACCGATACTCAGGGCCGCCCTTGGACCATCACGCTCAACGTGGATGCCATTCGTCGCGTGCGTTCTGTTCTCAATATCAATCTCCTCGATGCCATCGAAGGCAAGCTGCTGGAGCAACTGATCACTGATCCCGTCCTGCTGTGCGACATCCTGTTTGTTGTGATTCAGCCGGAGGCCATCGCCAAAGCGATCAGCGACGAAGATTTCGGACGGGCGCTCGGTGGCGATGTGCTCGAAGCCGCCACCACAGCCCTGCTGGAGGAACTCGTCGATTTTTTCCCCAGCGCGAAGCGAGCCGTGTTCCGCAAAGCGCTGAGCAAGCTGAAACAACTGGAGACTCTGGCGATCGACACGGCGACGCAGCGACTGGAGAGTCCCGAACTCGAACAGAGAATGAAGACGGCACTCGCTGCGACGTCTGGAAGCTGATCTGGCAACTCGCCGGAATCGCCGGCATCTATCCGGGACCACTGACACTGCGGGAACTCGTCTGGCTGGCCGAAGCCCGACAACGCGATCAGTGGAACCACACCGCGTCTGTGATGGCCCTGATCGCCAACGTAAACCGGGATCCGAAGAAGGGGCGTCTCGCCAAACCTGACGACTTTCATCCGCTACGCAGACCCCAAAACCAAACCGGTCAATCCGAACGCCAACCACCCGTTGCCGACATTTCGATTCTCAAGGCGGTCTTTGTGGATCGCCGGTCTCCGCTGGGATGATGGGTCATGGCAGCCAACGCACAGGCCATTCGTGCAGGACGAGCGTTCGTCGAGCTGTTTGCCGACGACACGAAACTCGTGCGCGGACTGCGAGCGGCCGAAAGGAAGCTGCAAGCGTTCGGGGCCAGCGTGCAGACCATTGGCAAGTCGATGTTCGGGCTGGGATCCGCTGTTGTCGCACCGATCTTGGGAGCAGTGGCGGCGTTTAACGATGCCGGCAGCCAGCTGGATGATATGAGTCAACGGACGGGAGTTTCCGTTGAAGCGCTGTCCGAACTGGGATATGCCGCCCAGCTGTCCGGATCCAACTTGGAGACGCTGGAAGGCGGCGTTCGCAAGATGCAGAAGTTTCTGGTATCAGCGGCCGAGGGTTCTGAGGGAGCGACGAGTTCTCTGGCGGCTCTGGGACTGACCATTGCTGATCTGCAGGGACTCAGTCCCGATCAGCAGTTTGAACGACTGGCCGACCGGATCTCGAAGATCACAGATCCAGCCCTACGAACTGCGGCCGCCATGGAGATCTTCGGCAAGACCGGGACTGAACTGTTACCGATGATGCAGAACGGCGCTGCCGGGATTCAGGCGTTCCGCAAAGAAGCGCAGGACCTGGGCATCGTGATGAGTACGGAAGACGCCCAGTCTGCTGCCGCCTTCGGTGATGCCCTCGATCAACTGTGGGCCGTTTTGAAGTCCGGCGTCTACGCCATCGGTGGCGCACTCGCTCCGCTGCTCACTGACTTGGTTCAATCCACCACGCGCATCATCACGACGGTTGTAAAGTGGATTCGGGAAAACAAAGCCCTGATCGTGACAGTCTTCAAGATTGCCGCTGGAGTGGCGGCGGCCGGAGCAACGTTGTTTGCTCTGGGAGCGATGATCTCCGGTGTCGGCGCAGCGTTTGGTGTGGTGGCGACCGTGATCACCGGCATTGGCTCGGTGCTGGCCATGCTGGGAACTATCGTCGCCGCTTTGCTGTCACCGATCGGACTCGTTACTGCAGCTGTGGTTGGCCTTGGGGCGTATCTGCTGTATGTCTCAGAAGCCGGATCTGCGGCACTAACATGGCTGTCTGACAC
>JBKDRW010000354.1:0-2961 GCA_046341255.1 Planctomycetota bacterium | reverse complement strand
GGAGGAGTCAGTTGCGTCTCGTACGGATACTGAGCACGTGGCGACTGCACAGGACGACGGGACGATGGAGACCTCATGGGTTGCTGATCTCCCTGAGTCAGCGTTGCCGTTCGGGTCGACCGATTCGTTTCCGAGGAGCGATGAACATCCCATGCTCCGAAGTCTGTGAGTGGAGTGCGACTTCCGTCTGCATTCAGACGCTGCGGTATCGGAGCAACAACCGGCCCCATCGTTTCGGCATCTGCAGCAAGAATCCGCAATTGATCATTTGCAGAGACATGCTGGTCTGGAGAGTACTGAACGTTGCTCGCGGGTTCGTATTGAGGATTCGTGCGATGCGAGAACAGGCCACCATGGCGATTTGCGGGAAAGCGAGGCGGAAGTCGCGGGGACCTCGAACTGATTTCGCTGACACTTTTCTTCGCAGCGCGATTCGCCAACGCATACCGTTCCGTCGCAGCCCTCGAGCGAGGCTGTTCGAAAGCGCCCTCGATGATTTCAAATCGCCCGTTAGGGGACATTGGCGGAAGCTGGAGATCGACCTGTGGCTCGGATTGTTCGCTGATGGTGGACCCTGAACTCGCCGGCACATTTGAATCGACTGTCGACTGTCTCGACATCTCCGCGATTGATCTGGCCGGCGATGCACCCCATCCGGGCGCGGGATTTCCGCGATTCCAGACCTGACCTTCAGTGATGGAATGGAACGCGAGGAAACAAAGCGTCGTTGCCAGACAGCGCACGACCTTCGTGCGTTGGAATGCATTGCAAAGTTTCAGCAGCCAGCCCACCCGGAGCGCCCCCGCTCTAGTGCGTTACAAAAGGCGATGTCTGAACTCTTCAGAGTCGCAGGAATAGCTGTGGATTTCAGCAGCAGCCACACTCGGATCTGATGATGAAGTCATCGCAGTGTCCACCACATGCTCAAAATCGACCCAATGGCCTGCGGAAGTTCGGGCTTCAGAACGAGGTGGCTGAAACTTTACGGTTGCTCCGGCCGAGTGGGTGGTAAGGATGCGTGATTGCGAGACCGAGAGTGGGTTGACCGGCAGCAACGGCCGAAATGTTTCAGGCCCCTCAGTGCAAAGGGACGTCTTTCGCAGTAACCTGCTCCTGTCTCGTGGATTCGAGGGCTTCGGTCAGGTCTGCGAGTCGCTGCAGGATATCGGGATGGGCACCGGAGCCGTCAGATGGCTCCACAGCGAGGTGTTCAACGGCATCGCGAACGTCGGAAATTCGACCTTCATCGAGCCGCTCCTTCAAGAGCAGGGCAAACTGCTGAACCGAACTTCGATGTGAGGTACGGACGACCTTGTAGGTCAGATAAAATCCACCGCTGGTGCAGACAACAATGGCCATCGTGACAAAAATCCCCGCGCACCAGTTCCTCAGCCAGCGAATATCACAGGACTCGCCGATGATCCACGCGAACAGCATCCAGCCCGCGATCAGCAATGTAAAGATGGCAGCAAGATAGATCATGGCCGGGACCTGGACAGGACGGGCTGAGCGACGTGACTGGTCTTTGAGGTGCTGAACTCGTCTCTTTATCGGCAGTTTTTGCTAATCGTGGCATCAATCCGGAAAAAAATGTGAGTCGACCGGGCTTGACCTGTAATTCATGCAATTCAAGCGTGTCAGATATGCATTCTGGGCAAGGTGTGACGAGTCATTGAGTGTCGTCCGACGGGGCTGAGCGAAGACAACGGGCCAATCGTCATCAGCCTGATAACATAGCGCAGCGACAATGCGACGACGCGAGAGCCTTCATCATGACTTTCCGGCACAGGCTGCCGGAGCGGAAACCATGCTGCAATCGCTGCAGGGCACGATTTCTGTTGTCCTCCTCGGATTCCACCGTGACATGGAGGCGATTGGCACGGCGGGTGCGGTGGGAAGAGATCACGCAGTCGTTGCTGGAGTGACAAAGTTCACGACAAACATGACTGCTGGTCAGAATCTCAACACCGGCCACTCAGCGACACAAGGCTCAGACATCATCCCCAGTTGAACTGGACCGGATGAGGCCCCACCTGATGCCGGTTTTTTTGCCTGAGGTTTCTCCCTCAACGCACTCCTGACCGTTGCCCGTCGATCCAACACTTCGGAGCTCTCTGCTGTTCTTCAACGAAAGGAATTCCAATGCCGATCAGCAATCTTCAGCTTGAACGTCAGTTGCTTGAGTCAGACGTCGGACAGGCTGTCTACGATGCGTTGATTCAGGCCAATGTTGATCTGCGAAGCGTCTCGCTCGAACTTGTCAAGGACATGCTTCGTGCCGAATATGCCCATCGACGGATGATAGGGCTCGGGAAACAGCGAGGATTGCTTTGACTTGGATGGAGGAACGACGGAGTCGCGATGAATGGCATCGGTCACTCCATATCTCCATAGAGTTCCTGAAACCTCTGCTGAATATCTTCGTGGCTGAGGAGTTCAATTCGACTGGCAATTGACCAGATATGTCCCCAGGGATCGGTGATGGTCCCGCTGCGATCCCCGTAAAACTGATCGCATAGCGGACGCAATTCTGACGCACCCGCCTTGATGGCGGCGGAAAAAATGGCGTCTGCATCATCGACGTAGAGATGAATCGTGATGGGAGTTCCTCCTCGGGCAAGTGGTCCGAGGAAATCCATTTCGGGGTGTTCATCGGCCAGCATCAGTCTTGATGCTCCGATTTTCAATTCAGCGTGTCCGATCCGACCATCGGGACTTGTCAGGCGAAGAATCTCCTCGGCCTGAAAGACCTTTTTATAGAATTCGATCGCGTCGCTGGCTCCGGCAATCAGAAGATACGGAGTAATGGTGTGATATCCATCGGGAACGGGCTTCACTGCTGCTGGATTCTGTCGGCCTTTTTGAGAAACAACGACGACCTGTTCCGCAGCTATCTCACGGCGAGCGTCAGCGAGTTGCAATCTGCCGGGCGTTGCTGTTGAATCCAAAGGTGGTTCTGGC
>JBKDRW010000353.1:0-3686 GCA_046341255.1 Planctomycetota bacterium | reverse complement strand
GACAGCAATCAAATGAACAGCGACCTCAGTGCCGAGAAACGTGCGCATGCGCTCCATCGGATCGGTTGTTGCCGGCAGCTCGTACACCAGCCTGTCATTGTGCCGAAGCACAAGGTACAGATTGGGATTCGCGATGGCGATGCGTGAAAACTGTTCAGCAATGTGACTGAATTCCGTCGATGCCTTTTTCAGAAATCGTCGACGAGCGGGCGTGTTGAAAAACAGATTATGCACTTCCATCAGGGTACCCGGCGGGCAGCCACAGTCGCGATTGATGACGGTTTGTCCGCCGTGGCTTTCAAGTTCACGTCCGACAATGCATTCTTCGGGACGAGTCCTGATGCGAAATCTGGCGACCGACGCGATTGAAGCCAGTGCTTCACCGCGGAAGCCCATGGTGCTCACGTGGTCAAGGTCCGCATCGGATCGAATCTTGCTGGTGGCGTGACTGGTGACAGCCAGCAGCATGTCGTCCGGATGGATGCCTTCGCCGTTGTCCGAGATGCGAATCAGATCCATGCCACCGTTGATGATGTCGACTTCAATGCGGGTTGACAGAGCATCGACGCTGTTCTCCAGCAGCTCTTTCACAACGCTGGCGGGTCGTTCAATGACCTCCCCGGCCGCAATGCGGTTGACGACATGAGCGTCCAGTTGCTGAATACGGGCCATGATGAATTCTTGCAAAGCCGCGCGGGCTGGTTCTCTGAGATCAAAGTTTGACACGACAGTATACGCAAGCGGGCTGCAATTGTCCTCTGCGGAAGCTTTTCCGGGATGAATGTCGTTGCATGCCGCTGGCGATTTCGGCCGGTCCACCCTGCCAGACTGAACTCGCGACCTGGTGTGCCGTTGTGAAAGTCACGTCGGCGTTCACGCTGATTAACGTGCGTGCATGGAGGCATTTGCATGCACGCCCTGCCGCAATTGAACATGTGGCGCACCGCGGTTTTCCTCGCGGCTATGCTGCAATTGTTTCCGGCAGAACGGACCTGCTATGACGATGATCCGCGACCATTCCCGGGGGCGAATCTGTTGCGAATGATTGGCGATGTAGCGCAGTCCTCGGAGGGCTGACGCTCAGCCGCTCCCTGAGTGAATATGAAAAAAGGCAGGCCCTCGTTGGAGCCCGCCTTCATTGGCAAAACACGTCTCAGTCAGAAACGATCTATTCATCATCAGATTCGTCATCCGACTCGTCGGAACCATCTTCGTCTTCTGACTCTTCTTCATCCATTTCCTCTTCCGAATCCTCCTCCTCTGATTCTTCCTCGATCATCTCTTCGTCTGAGTCAGCCAATTCTTCTTCAGAGGCATCTTCCTCCTCCATCATCTCCTCGTCGGACTCTTCACTTTCCTCTTCGTCCCAAACGAGGCCGTTACCAACGAATTCCTCTTTGCCTCGGAATGCGATCGGAAGGAACCCGGCGTTGCGGGCATTGGCGATGTGGATCAGCAGATAGTCGTTTTCATCTGGAGCGGCGAACCTCTCTTTGTTCCTCAAAAGATCTTCGGTTCCCGCGGCCAATGCCAGTTGAAAACTTCCCCACGAATCCTCGAAACGATGATCTTCGTTGATCGCATCCTCAAGCAATTGAACGGGTGGTGGCAATTCCTCGTCAGCAGGCTTGCGACCAAGGCATGTGGTCTCGATCGCCAGTGGAAATGTATTACTCTCATCGACAAAGAAGCCGACGTAACAGTGCCCGGGGACAGACACGAGGAATGGCTCGATTCCGATTTTGCGAAGCGCGGATGCCATCAGAACGGAGCCGTCCACGCAATTCGCCTGAGAGTTGTTCAGCGACTCTTCGATCAACCGTACATGCTGGCACAGCACACCGCCGTCACCACCGGCCGTTGCAGTGATACTGCTGTAGCGGATGTCGCGAGTGACCAGCGCGTCCCAGATGGAATAGACCTGACGAATCACTTCCTTCTCGTCCTGTTGATAACCGGTGAAAGACGAAACCACTCCGATGTCGAGTGCTTCTCGAAGCAATTTGTCGAGAAACGGATGCTGTTCGTTGACGTACGCAGCGAACGAAGAACTGGTATCGAACGCCTCGCCGTGCTCAATCGTTACCAGCGGGCAGTCATTGATCGGACGCAGCATGATCGTTGCGGTATCTTCCGAGGTCTTGCCACCGATCGATACCTTGAAGTGCATCGAAACCGGAGTTGCCTGATTGACTTCCGCCAGCTTCGAGAATTTGTAACGAATTTTTGGATTGACCAGGTATTTCTCGCCCTTCTTCGGAAGCTGTCCGCTGAACGTGCTGGGATCCATCACTTCGTCGCAGGTGACCGTCACGGTGATCGGCACGTTGCTGCGAGTCGCCGTGATCTCAACGCCGATCAGGCCGTTCTGGTCCCCGATCATCTCGGGAAATACTTCAGCGGCAGCCTCTGTGCTCTCGTCGGTTGTCGCGTCTGATTCCGCATTGACCGGGCCAAGCGAACGAATGGGCGACGCTGCTCCGTTCTTGATCGCGGCGGTGGAAATGATGAATGACGGGAACAGTTGCCCGTTGAATCGAACATGCGGCTCAAAGTCGTTCGCCCGAAGTGACGATCCGAGCAGCGTCAGGAAAGTGGTGGCTAAGTACATCTGGAAACTGGCCCGCTTCATGGTCTGGAGTCTTTCGGAAAAATTGAACCTGATTACGACCGCACGACTTGGCGACATATAACATCCGGTCTGCAAAATTAAGCAGCGAAGCGGCGTCGATCGCTGAGTCGTTTGAGAACTGTGCTACACCGATGCTGACTGTGATGGGAATTCGCTCTCCATCGAACAAAACCGGCGTTGTCGAGACTGCCAATCGTATGTTCTCGGCAGTCTCGATAGCTTCTTCCAGATCGGCATCAGGAATTACTAACGCAAACTCTTCGCCACCGTATCGAGCGAACGTTTCGTCGCCCTGCAGCACTGAGGAAACTCGCTGAGCGAACTCCACCAGAATCGTATCACCCGCCAGGTGTCCCCATGTGTCATTGACTCGCTTGAAATGATCAATATCTATCAGCATCGCACTGAGTTTGAGAGATCGACGGCGGCATCGCTGAAGTTCACGATCGAGCGATTCCAGAAGATAGCGTCGATTGTACGTACGAGTCAGGCCGTCCGTCGTCATGATCTTGAAGACAGACTCATGGTACTGCGCTTCGAGTGAAGTCGCGGACAGGTAGGTGAAAATCTGACTTCCGAAACGAAGGCGATCGCCGGGTTCGAGACGTTTCGTAAGAATGCGCAGGTCGTTGATCCATGTGCCGTTGGTGCTCTCCAGATCGAAGACCGTGTCGACGCCGACAGCATGTTCGATGTATGCATGTCGTCGCGACACTGAATCTTCTTCGATACAGAGGTCTGAAGAAGGATCTCGTCCGACATTAATCCGTCCGTTCTGAAGACGAAACAATTGCCCCAGCCCTTCGTTTGGATAGATTCGAACAAGGCAACCGGGCGCGCTGGATGAAGCGGCTTCTCGTGGGACATTGAGCCCGACAGTGAATCGAGTCGGCAGCAATTCTTCGAGGATTTGGAGCGTCATGGTGCGTGCTCCTTCTGCGTGGCTTCAAACTTCGAACGAAGGTTGGAATCGCTCTTTGACGAAGACAAATGGGGCGATGCGGATCGGTTAAGAAATTTGTCGTTGCTGGCACTCCAGTCGATTGGACTGGTC